>JAHECC010000108.1 GCA_024641965.1 Rubrivivax sp. | reverse complement strand
AATCAAACAATGCCATCCCACAACGCAGCACGGTGCTTGCCGGTGGACAGATGTCGGCGGCTGCCCTTTTGGGCCGACTCAGGCATAACCCTTATTCTCGCTCAAATCCTGTGACCATTGCACCGGGCAGGGTAGGCGACCCTCGACATGCACAATCGCCAACAGGTCGCATCAGGAGAGCCCCATGCCCAAGACCCCCAACGCTGCCCGTGTCGAAGCCAAGCATGCCTTTGCGACGACGCTGAAGCGCTTCAAGACCGCCTCGGGCCGCGAGGGTCAGTTCTATTCGCTGCCTGCGCTGTCCAAGACCTACCCGAACATCAAGCGGCTGCCGGTATCGATCCGCATCGTGCTCGAATCTGTGCTGCGCAACTGCGACGGCAAGAAAGTGCTGCCCGAGCATGTCGAGCAGCTTGCCAACTGGCAGCCGAACGCGCCGCGCAGCGACGAAATCCCGTTCGTCGTCTCGCGCGTGGTGCTGCAGGACTTCACCGGCGTGCCGCTGCTGGTGGACCTGGCGGCGATGCGCAACGTCGCCGCCGACATGGGCAAGAACGCCAAAGCGATCGAGCCGCTGGTACCGGTGGACCTGGTGGTCGATCACTCGGTGATGGTCGACCACTACGGCACGAAGAACGCGCTCGACCTGAACATGAAGCTGGAGTTCCAGCGCAACCACGAGCGCTACCAGTTCATGAAGTGGGGCATGCAGGCCTTCGACACTTTCGGCGTGGTGCCACCGGGCTTCGGCATCGTGCACCAGGTGAACCTGGAGTACTTGGCGCGCGGCGTGCACAAGCGCAAGGACGGTGTCTATTACCCCGACACCCTCGTCGGCACCGACAGCCACACGACGATGATCAACGGCATCGGCGTGGTCGGCTGGGGCGTCGGCGGCATCGAGGCCGAGGCCGGCATGCTCGGCCAGCCGGTGTACTTCCTGACGCCCGACGTGGTCGGCCTGCGCCTGCGCGGGCAACTGCGCGAAGGCTGCACCGCCACCGACTTGGTGCTGACCGTCACCGAGCTGCTGCGCAAGCACAAGGTGGTGGGCAAGTTCGTCGAATTCTTCGGCGCCGGCACGCGAACGCTGTCGCTGCCGGACCGCGCCACCATCGCCAACATGGCGCCCGAATACGGCGCGACGATGGGCTTCTTCCCAGTGGACGAGCGCACCATCGAGTACTTCAAGGGCACCGGCCGCAGCAAGGGCGAGATCGAAGCCTTCGAGGCCTACTTCAAGGCACAGCAGCTGTTCGGCGTGTCCGAAGCCGGCGACATCGACTACAGCCAGGTGGTCGAGCTTGATCTGAGCACAGTCGTGCCCTCACTGGCCGGGCCGAAGCGGCCGCAGGACCGCATCACCATCACCGATCTTTCATCGAAGTTCGCCGATCTGTTCAGCGCGCCGATTGGCGACAACGGCTTCAACCAGCCGGCCGAAAAACTCGAGCAGCGCTACGCGGTGCCGGCGGCGGGCAGCACCGCACGCGACGATCCGAAGGTGCGGCCCGGCGCCCCGGCCGACGTGGTCGAGATGGCCGACAACCGCAGCACCATGGCAGCAGCGCGCACGCACGCGTTGGGTGCCCCGGTACCGCTGACCATCGGCAACGGCGACGTGCTCATCGCCGCCATCACCAGTTGCACCAACACCAGCAACCCGAGCGTGCTGCTGGCCGCCGGGTTGCTGGCGAAGAAGGCGGTCGAAGCCGGGCTGAAGGTCAAGCCGCACATCAAGACCTCGCTGGCGCCGGGCTCGCGCATCGTCACCGAATACCTGACCAAGACCGGCCTGCTGCCTTATCTGGAGAAACTCGGCTTCGGCGTCGCGGCCTACGGCTGCACCACCTGCATCGGCAACGCCGGCGACCTGACGCCGCAGATCAATCAGACGATCGCCGAAAACAACCTCGTGTGCGCGGCCGTGCTCTCGGGCAACCGCAATTTCGAGGCACGCATCCACCCCAACCTGAAGGCCAACTTCCTGGCCAGCCCGCCGCTGGTGGTGGCCTATGCCATTGCCGGCAACGTCACGGTCGATCTGATGACGCAGCCGGTGGGCAGCGGCAAGGGCGGCAAGGCGGTGTACCTGGGCGACATCTGGCCCAGCAGCGACGAGATCCACGCACTGTTGAAGTCGGCGATGGACCCGCAGGCCTTCCGCCGCAACTACGACAACGTGGCCGCACAGCCGGGCAAGCTGTGGACCGCCATCAAGGGCGTCACAGGGCAGGTCTACGACTGGCCGAAGAGCAGCTACATCGCACGGCCGCCCTTCTTCGACGGCTTCGAGATGGTGCCGCAGCCACCGGCGCCGGGCGTGAGGGGCGCGCGCATCATGGCGCTGTTCGGCGACTCGATCACCACCGACCACATCTCGCCGGCCGGCGCGATCAAGGAGGCGTCGCCCGCCGGCCAGTACCTGCGCGGCCTGGGAGTGCTGAAGGCCGACTTCAACAGCTACGGCTCGCGCCGCGGCAACCACGAGGTGATGATGCGCGGCACCTTTGCCAACGTGCGCATCAAGAACCTGATGATTCCGCCCGGCGCCGACGGCTCGCGCGAGGAAGGCGGCTTGACGCTGTTCCAGCCGTCGGGACAGAAGATGTTCATCTACGACGCGGCGATGAAGTACATGGCCGAAGGCTCACCCACCGTGGTCTTCGCCGGCGAGGAGTACGGCACCGGCTCGAGCCGGGACTGGGCCGCGAAGGGCACGCAGCTACTGGGCATCAAGGCGGTCATCACGCGCAGCTTCGAGCGCATCCACCGCAGCAACCTGATCGGCATGGGCGTGCTGCCGCTGCAGTTCCGCGGCAGCGACTCCTGGCAGTCGCTGGGCCTGAGCGGCAGCGAGACCATCGACGTGCAACTGGGCGCCGAAATCGTGCCGCAAAGCGAGGCCACGCTGGTGATCACCCGCGCCGACGGATCACGCAAGGAAGTGGCGCTGACGCTGCGCATCGACACGCCGATCGAGGTGGACTACTACCACCATGGCGGCATCCTGCCGTACGTGCTCAGGCAACTGCTGGCCGCCTGAGCGCCCTGGCGGTCGCTCAGGCGTTGCGCCAGGCGGCGACGAACGCGCGCGCGTTGGCAGCCACCTGCACCGGCGTCGAACCCGGCTTGTACAAGGCCGAGCCCAGGCCGAAGCCGTTGGCGCCGGCGGCCATGTAGGGCGCCATGTTCTGCGGCGTGATGCCGCCCACCGGCACGAACAGCGTGTCGGCGGTAAAGACCGCGCGCAGCGCCTTCAGCACTGGCGGCGTCAGCAGTTCGGCCGGGAACAGCTTCAGTGCATCGGCACCCGCGGCCAAAGCCGCAAGGCCTTCAGTCGGTGTGGCGATGCCCGGCGCGCACTGCAGGCTTAGCGCCTTGGCTTCGCGGATCACGGCCGCATCGCTGTGCGGCATGACGATCAGCCGTCCGCCGGCATCGGCCACTTCGCCGACCTGCGCCACGCTCATCACCGTACCCGCGCCGATCAGGCAGCTCGAACCCAGTTCGCTGGCCAGCATCTCGATGCTGCGCAGCGGCTGCGGCGAATTCAGCGGTACCTCGATGATGCGAAAACCCGCCTCGGCCAGCGCCAGACCCACCGGCAGCGCCTCGGCCGGCGTGATGCCGCGCAGGATGGCCACCAGCGGCAGTTCACGCAGCCGTTCGCGCAGCTTCATTCGGCGTCCTCGATCAATCCGGCGCGCAGCGCCACCTGCCACAGCCCGGCGACCGTGGCGCCTTCGAGGGTCGGCGCCTCGTGAATGCCATGCGGGACCAACGCGCGCCGGTAACGCGCGCACAGCGACGCATCACCGATCAAGCGCAGTGGCGCCGCGGCGTCATGCTGCGTCAGCGCACAACGCAATTCCTCGCCGATCAGCAGGCCGGACAGGTAGTCCAGGCTGTGCGCGGCTTCGAGCTGCCCGGCAAGGACCAGGGTACGCGCCGAGAAGAGCAGCGGCGACAGACCTACCAGTGGGGCGTCGCGCACGGCAGCCACGCCGCGATCGAAGGCATCGTCCGAGCTTGTCTCACCGGCCGAGAGTGCCGGTCGACCTAGGATCGAGTGCTCGCGCAGCAACGCATACAGCTCGCCTGTCATGAAGGTCTGGAAATCGACGATGCGGCCCTGTGCCACGCGCAGCCACTTGCTGTGCGTGCCCGGCAGCAGCAACGTCGAATGCTCGGCCAACCCGGGCTGCAGCGCCAGCGCACCCAGACATTGGGTTTCCTCGCCGCGCATCACGTCGGGCCGCGCATGGCGCACGCCGGGCACGATGTGCAGCTTCAGCCCGCCGCCGGCATCGGCAGCGAGCAAACCTGCGGCCAAGGCCTCGGCACCTGCCGGGCAATCGACGTAGGGCACCTCGCGCCAGCCCTGTGCGCTGCCGACCATGCCGGCGGCGATCAGCGGCACGCCGTCGTCGAGCCAGCCTTTGGCCATGCCGTGCAACGCGGCTTCGAAGCCGCCTTCGGGCAGGTGCATCAGGCCCCAGGGCTGCTGGCGCTGCGCGAGCAGCTTGCCACCCTCGCCCAGCCGCCAGGCTCGCAGCGAAGAGGTGCCCCAGTCCAGCGCGATCAGCCGCGCGGCCGACATCGACTCAGCCCTTGGCCTTGCTCGCGGCCAGCGTCTGGCACTCCGGCACCGGCGTGATCGCGCCCTTGCCGCCAAACCAGGACACCAGGTTGTCCACCACCAGCTGGCCCATGGCGTTGCGTGTGTGCACCGAGGCCGAACCCACATGCGGCAACAGCACGACATGCTCCATCGCGATCAGCTCGGCCGGCACGCGCGGCTCGTCCTCGAACACGTCCAGGCCGGCGCTGAGGATCTTCTTGTCTTGCAGCGCTTTGATCAGCGCCGCCTCGTCGACCACCGTGCCGCGGCCGACATTGATGAGGATGCCGTCCGCGCCCAGCGCCTCGAGCACCTCCTTGTTGACGATGTGTCGCGTCTCGGCGCCGCCCGAGGCCACCACCATCAGCACGTCACAGCTCTGCGCCAGGCCCAGCAGCGTGGGGTGGTAGCGGTAGGCCACGTCAGGCTGCGCATTGCGGCCGTGGTATTCGATTTCCAGATCGCAGGCTTCCAGGCGCATGGCGATGGCCTTGCCGATGCGCCCCAGGCCGAGGATGCCGACCTTGCGGCCGCGCAGCGTGGTCGTCAGCGGATAGGCGCCTTTCAGCCACTTGCCTTCGCGAAGGTAGCGGTCCACCTGCGGCAGCTGGCGCACGGTGGATATCAGCAGGCCCAGCGCCAGGTCGGCCACCTCGCCGGTCAATACGTCGGGTGTGTGCGTGACGACGATGCCGCGCTTGGCGAGCGAGGCGGCATCGACGTGGTCGTAGCCGACGCCGAAGCTGGAGACGATCTCGAGCTTTGGAAACAGCTCGACGAAGGCACCGTCGATGCGCGTATGCCCGCCGCACACCGCCAGACCACGCACCTCCAGGTCCGCCTCTCGCACCACATCGAAGTGCTCGTTCAGACCCTTGTCGACCAGCGGTGGCGCACTGCCGACGGCGCAGATCCTGGCGTTCTTGCTCATGCTGCTCATGCTCTTGACCTCTTCAGTGATGCAAATCAATGGTTGTCGCGCGGCACGCCGAAGGTGGCGTGGATCTTCTGGTACTTGACGGCCGGCTTCAGCACCATGCCGTTGGACAGCTCATCGACGATGCCGCGCTGGATCTCTTGCCATGGCGTCTGGCTCGGCGGATAGCGGTAGCCGCCCGCGGCCTTCAGCGCCTCGCGCCTTTCCGCCAGTTCGGCGTCGCTGATCAGAATGTTCGCCTTGCGCTTCTTCAGGTCGATGCGCACCTTGTCGCCGCTCTTCAGCAATGCCAGGCCACCGCCGGTGGCAGCTTCGGGCGAGGCGTTCAAGATCGACGGCGACCCGCTGGTGCCCGACTGCCGGCCGTCACCGATGCAGGGCAGTGCGGTCACGCCCTTCTTCAACAGGTACGAGGGTGCGCGCATGTTCACGACCTCGGCCGCGCCGGGGTAGCCCACCGGGCCGACACCGCGGATGAAGAGCACGCTGTGCGCGGTGATCTTCGTCTTCGGGTCGTCGATGCGCGCGTGGTAGTCCTCGGGGCCGTCGAAGACCACGGCCGGTCCCTCGAAGGCCATCGGATCCTTCGGGTTCTCGAGATAGCGCTCGCGGAATTCCGGCGTGATGACGCTGGTCTTCATGATCGCCGAATCGAACAGGTTGCCCTTCAGGTTCAGGAAGCCGGCCTTCTTCTTCATCGGCTTGTCGTAAGCGAAGATAACCTTGCGGTCGGAGGTGACGCGGCCTTCGCAGTTCTGTGCCAGCGTCTTGCCGTTGACCGTGAGCGCGTCCTTGATCTTGCCCTTCTTCACCAGCTCGGCCACCACCGCCGGCACACCGCCCGCGCGGTAGTAGTCCTCGCCCAGGTATTCGCCGGCGGGCTGCAAGTTCACCAGCAGCGGCAGCGCGTAGCCGATCTTTTCCCAGTCGTCGTTGTCCAGCGCCACGCCAATGTGGCGTGCAATCGCATTGACATGCACCGGCGCGTTGGTCGAGCCGCCGATCGCCGAGTTGACGACGATGCAGTTCTCGAACGCCGCGCGCGTCAGGATGTCACTGGGCTTCAGATCCTCGCGCACCATCTCGACGATGCGCTTGCCGGTCAGGTAGGCCATCTCCTGCCGGTCGCGGTACGGGGCCGGAATGGCGGCACTGCCCGGCAGGCACATACCCAGCGCCTCGGTCAGCGAATTCATCGTCGAGGCCGTGCCCATGGTGTTGCAGTGGCCGGTGGACGGCGCCGACGAGGCCACCAGTTTCAGGAACTGCGCATAGTCGATCTTGCCCGCAGCCATCAGCTCGCGCGCCTTCCACACGATCGTGCCCGAGCCGGTGCGCTCGCCTTCGTGCCAGCCGTTGAGCATCGGCCCGGAGTTCAGCGCGATCGCCGGGATGTCCACCGTGGCCGCGGCCATCAGCTGCGCCGGCGTGGTCTTGTCGCAGCCGGTGGTCAGGATCACGCCGTCGATCGGGTAGCCGTACAGGATCTCGACCAGCGACAGGTACTGCAGGTTGCGGTCCAGCGCGGCGGTGGGCCGCTTGCAGGTTTCCTGGATCGGGTGCAGCGGGAACTCGAAAGCCACGCCGCCGGCATCGCGGATGCCCTCGCGCATGCGTTCGGCCAGCACCAGGTGATGGCGGTTGCACGGCGCGATGTCCGAGCCGCTTTGTGCAATGCCGATCATCGGTCGGCCGGATTGCAGCTCGTCCATCGACAGCCCGAAGTTCATCGTGCGCTCGAGGTACAGCGCCGTCATGTCGGCGTTGGCCGGGTTGTCGTACCAGGCACGCGAGCGCAGTGTCGTGGGCTGCTTGCGTGGCTTCGCGCGTGCGGGCGTTTTGCTCATCGTGGATTCCTCGTGACGAAGCGGCGGTTTTACCAGAGGCCACCGCCAGCCACAGGCTATCGGCTCAGCTATCGGCTCCGCGGTGGCATCATGCATCGGCTTCCCGACAACATGGACGACCTCGCCATGCCGCAGTCCACCATCGAATACCACGCCCTCGGCACCAGCGGCCTGAAGGTCTCGCGACTGTGGCTGGGCACGATGATGTTCGGCGACCGCACCGACGAAGCCGAAGCCGGGCGCATCGTCGCCGCTGCGCGCGACGCCGGCATCAATGCCATCGACACTGCCAACAGCTATGCGCAGGGCGAGTCGGAGCACATCACTGGCCGGCTGATCGAAGCAGAGCGCAGCCACTGGGTGCTGGCCACGAAACTCGCCAACCCGACCAGCGACGGACCGAACGATCGCGGCACCTCCAGACGACACATGCTGCAGGCGGTCGATGCGAGCCTGCAGCGCCTGGGCACCGACTGGATCGATCTGCTGTACCTGCATCGCGACGACACAGGCACGCCATTGGAGGAGACCGCCGCGACCCTGGCCGGCCTGATCGACCAGGGCAAGGTGCGCTACTGGGGCGTGTCGAACTTCCGCGCCTGGCGCGTGGCGCGGCTGGCCGAACTGTGCCGCGCGATGGGTGTGCCCCAGCCGATCGCCTGCCAGCCACCCTACAACGCCATGTCGCGCGGCATCGAGACCGAGCTGCTGCCGGCCTGCGCACACTACGGTGTCGGCGTGGTCGCCTACAGCCCGCTGGCGCGCGGCGTGCTCAGCGCCAAGTACGCGGTCGACGCGCCACCGCCGGAGGATTCGCGCGCCGCGCGCAAGGACCCGCGCATCATGCAGACCGAGTTCCGACGCGAATCGCTGCAACTTGCGCAACGCGCGGCCGAACACGCCAAGGTGCGCGGCGTACCGCTGACGCAACTGGCGCTGGGCTGGGTATGGAACAACCGGCTGGTCAATGGGCTGATTGGCGGGCCGCGCACGCTGGCCCAATGGCAGGACTACCTGGACGCGCTGGGCCAGCCCTTCACGGCCGAGGATGAAGCCCTTTTCAATTCGCTGGTGCCCGCGGGGCACGCCTCGACACCGGGCTACACCGACCCGATCTACCCGGTGACCGGGCGTGTACCGTGGATCAAAGCAGCAGCAGACCCTTCAGCGCCGCCATCACCTGCCTGACTGGCGCCTGCGTCGCGGCCACGATCAACATCGGTAGCAGGGCGGCTGCCACCAGCGGCACGATGCCTTCCTTGACGATCGGTATCGGCAGCATGCGCTTGACCATGTCATAGCTCATCGACAGGTCGGCCAGTGACGACATGTCGGGCGACCCGAGGGCATCGGCCCCAGGGGGACGCTGCACACCGCTGCACCAGCGCTCCTCGAAGGCCAGATTGTGCTGGCTGATCAGGCCGCCATACATCACCAGGCCGCCGCGTTTCAGCCGCTTCAGCACCGGTGCAAAGGTCAACAGCGGCAGCACGAAGGCGACCACCAGGAACACGATCATGCCGAGCGCGGCGAACTTGAAGCTCGCCAGACTGGCGCCGGCATAGACCACCTGTTTGGCCACACTGGCCGAGACGAAGGTGCTCAGCGCAAACACGAACAGCATGTATGTGCTGGGATATTGGCCGATGAAGGCCAGGCCGCCGCAACGGTCGGCATGGGTGGCCACCAGGCGCAGGTCGCAGCGCGCCACGTCGCGCAGCAGCAGGCCCCAGGTGACGAATCGCCACAGCCAGCGCCCGAGCAGAAACAGGAACAGCGGCATCATCACCGCCAGCGCCCACCAACCGGCCAGCGTCAAGCGGAAGTCGCCAGCCACAACCTGCCCGATCCAGGTGCCGCCTTCGATGCGTTCGGCGACACGGAACTGCCAGCGCCAGGCGAGCCAGTAGGCAACGATCAGCAGCAAGGCTTCCGCCCACCAGGCACCGGTGCGCCGGTCCATCGCCAGACGCGCAGTTTGCAGGCCGGGGCCGGTCGCGGGCGTGACCAGTCCATGCGATGCAAGCTGGCGAATCAGCAGCGCCATGCGCTGGTCCGAGGTCTGCTCCATCAGCACGAAGGCGATGATGCCGATGACCACCGCATAGGCGCTGAAGTCGAAGAGCAATGCGCGTTGATGCTGCTCGTTCAGCGCGTGACCCTGCGGCCAGGCCAGCAGCAAGGCCGGTACGAAGGCCAGCAATGCGAACAGCATGGCGCGCCGACCGGCGGCCAGGTCGTGGTCGTCGAGCAGGCCCAGGCGCCGTTGCAGCGCATAGAACGGGCCGACGCGATTGAAGGACCAATCAGCAGCCATCAGGCCTCTCCTCCTTCGATCCAACGAGCCGGGGTCGAGAGTTGATCAAGGTGCATCGAGGGCTTTCGTGTCTTGTCGGCCCGCGCATTCTGCCGCACGCCGAAGCCGGTTAAAGTCTTGCCGCCGCCGCTTGCGGCTGAAGGGAAGGTCATGCACAAGACTGCCATGGCGATACTGGCCACGACGCTGCTGGTCGGCTGCGCGCCGGATCAGTTCAGCAATATCAAGGCCACCGGCCTGAACGGCTTCATCAACCATGTGTCGGTGGTCTGCGCGCCGCTGTATGTGGGGCCGATGGTCATCACCGCGAACTACCAACCACCGAACTACGCCACCGCGCAATACGGCGTGTGGCTCGACCAGGTGTCGAACCTGTATTACAAGCGCATCCCGCCTGCGGCATACACCGAGAACATCAACAACCTGTTCCCCGGCGAACGCACTGCCAAGGCGAACCAGTGCCTGGTCGCCAACCTGCCGCCGCCGGGCGAGCGGCCGTCCGCGCCGCAGTAGCGCGCTCAGCCCGAACCGTGCAGGGTTCGGGCCTTCGTGCAGCGAATGGCTGTGCGCAGGCACGGCCATTCGTCGCCACTCAGCGAACACCGAGCTTGAAGGCGATCATCGCGCGCAGCTTGTTCGGCAGCACCGGTTTGATGAGCAGGTGAAAGTCGTGCTCGGCGGCCTCGGTCTCGTGCCCGCCGATGGTGCTTCCGGTGATGACGATGGCCGGCAGCTGATGCCGCGGCCAGTGGCCGCGCAGCAGCGCCAGCGCGTCCAGCCCGGTGGTGGCCTGAGGCAGCCGGTAGTCGACGATCAGCAAGTCCGGCGCCTGTTCCGGCTGGCTGTCCAGCCAGGTCTTCAGCGCGGCTACCGTCTCGAAATCCAGCACGCTGGCACCCCAGGCCTTGAGCAGCACCACCAGGCCCTCGCGCACCGCCGGTTCGTCCTCGACAACCAGCAGCGTGCGGCCTTGCAGCGTCAGCCCGAGCGGCGACTTCAGCCCTGGAGACACCGAGTCGAGGGCGCGCACCGCCTTGCCCATCGGCACCTCGAAAGAAAACACCGTGCCATGCCCGACGCGCGAGCGCACGCTGATCGGTGATTCCATCAACTGTGCCAACCGGGCCACGATGGCCAAGCCCAGGCCCAGGCCCTTGCGCTGGTGCGCCTGCAGCGGGCGTTGGCTCTGCACCTGGTAGAACTCGTCGAAGATCTGCGGCAGGCTGGCCTCGGAGATGCCGATGCCACTGTCCCACACCTGCATCAACAGCTGGTCGCCGCGCTGGCGGCAGCTGACGAGCACGCCGCCGTCGTCGGTATAGCGGATGGCGTTGCTGACCAGGTTGCGCAGGATGCGTTCGAGCAGCACCGGGTCGGCGTGGGCCACACGTTGGGCGCCGCGGAAACTCAAGGCCAGGCCCTTCTCGAAGGCCATAGGCTCGAAGTGCAGCCGCAGCCGTGCGAACAGCTCGCGCATCGGCACCGGTGCCGGATTGACATCGACGCCGCCGGTGTCGATGCGCGTGATGTCGAGCAGTTCGCCGAACAACCCCTCGAGCGCGTCGACCGATTCATTGATGCTGTTCACCAGCGAGGCCACTTCGGGGTCGTGGCTGCGTTGGCGCAGCGCCTCGGCAAACAGGCCCATCGCATGCAGCGGCTGGCGCAGGTCGTGGCTGGCCGCGGCAAAGAATTGCGTCTTCGCGCGGCTGGCGGCCTCGGCCGCGCGGCGCGCGCTTTCGGCAGCGGCCATTTCCACGCGCAATTGCGCGGCCAGTTGCTCGGTGCGCGATTTCAGGTCGATGACCTGGTCGAGCGCACTGCGCTGCACCCGGCCCATGACCAGCAGCGCGATGAACTGCAGCACCAGAATGCCGGCCAGCTGCCAGTGCCAGGGCTGCTGCATGTCGGTGGCGATGCGCACGATCGCCGGCAGCATCAGCAGGCAGACGAAACCGATGTAAAGCCGCTGCTGCGTGGCCAGCAGTTGCACCGAAGCCAGACCCAGGCTGAAGATGACCAGCATCAGCGCGGTACGGTGGTAGGGCGTGCCCAGGTCCCAGAACAGCCACACCGCCACGGCCCACATCGACGCCTGCAACAGCACCAGCAGCTTCCAGCTGCGGCGCCACTCGTGCAGCGTGGCATCGTCGGCATCGGGGTTGCGGCGAAAGCGCAGGTAGTGCGCCAGGCGCAGCAGCAGCAGCGCGGCCAGCACCGCGCTCCAGGCCAGCATAGGTGCACGCGGCGCCAGCGGCCAGTACATGGCCAGCATCAGGCTCCAGCCGATGAGGTAACCAATCAGCGAGGCCGGCGTCTGCACGAACAGCGCGCGCACATGGTCGAAACGGCTCGCGCCCGCCACGGCCGCTGGCACCGCCTCGGCCACTGGCAGCGCCACACTCATCGTGTCGACGTCGGGGGCTGTCGAGCGGTTTGCGCCGCCTTCTGTTGCATCTGGCTCACCGCCAGCACCGCCTGGGTGCGCGAGCTCACGCCCAACGCGCGCAGCACGGCGGCCACATGGTCCTTCACGGTCTCGACCGAGACGTTGAGTTCGCGCGCAATCAGCTTGTTCGGTTTGCCCTGCAGCAGCAGGCCCAGCACATCGTGCTGGCGCGGCGTCAACCCCACCTCATCGAGCGACAGCGAGGCCTTCTGGTAGGCCGACTGGTCGGCCTGCACACCCACTGGTCGCATCACGTCGGGCACGGTGTCGCCCTCGTGGGTCGAGTTCGACTCCAGGCCGAGCATCATCGGCGGCACATACAGCCCACCCGACATGACCATGCGCAGCGCGTCGAACAGCATCTCGTTGGATGAGCGCTTGGGCACGAAACCCATCGCCCCGAGGTCGATGGCGCGGATGACGTCGCTGGTGCGGTCCGAAGCCGACACCACCACCACCGGCAACGCAGGATAGCCCGCTCGCAGCTCGGTGAGCACGTCGAAGCCGTCGGCATCGCCCAGCGCCAGATCGAGCAGCACCAAGTCGTAGTCCGCGTCCTTTTGCAGTGCGGCACGGGCCTCGGCGGCGCTGCCTGCGCCGAGCACACTGACATCGTCACCCAGGCCCTGGATCACCGTTTGCAGCGCCGAAAGGATCAGCGGGTGGTCGTCGACCAGCAGCACCTTCATCTTGTGTCCTCCTGGCTCCCCCTACAGCTCGGATGTTAGTGCAGCCAGAGCCGCAGTCGCGTTCAGACGTACCTGCGCGACAGCGCCTCGGCCACGCAAGCCGGCTTGCTCGAACCTTCCAGCTCCACCGTCACATTCACCGCCATCTGCGCACCACCTTCGATGGCGTGATAACCGTGCAGCACGAAGTGCCCGCGCACGCGGCTGCCGCTGGGCACCGGTGCCGTGAAACGCACCTTGTTCAAACCGTAGTTCACGCCCATGCGCACATCGTCGACCGCGAAGGCCGAAGCGAACATTTCGGGCATCAGGCTCAGCGTGAGGAAGCCGTGGGCGATGGTGGTGCCGAAGGGGCCGTCTGCGGCCTTCAACGGATCGACGTGGATCCACTGGTGATCGCCGGTGGCCTCGGCGAACTGGT
>JAHECC010000303.1 GCA_024641965.1 Rubrivivax sp. | reverse complement strand
TGCAGTGGTCCGATTCTGGCCGATCAGGTCCCTTCATGTCTTTCACCAGCATGCCACGGCGCGTGAGCCTCTTCATGAGCCGGTTGAAAATCCGCGTGTCGGTGGTTCGATTCCGGCTCAGACCACCAAACATGTCAACGGCTTGCATGCGCTTCCGCGCTGCAAGCCGTTGTGTCTTGTACGACACGCAATATCGCAGCGTGGCGCAAGGAAAATCGGTGTCGTTAAAGTCGAGCTTGAAAGTCCATCGTTCAACCTCGCACCGAAAGGAGCCCGATCGCATGCCCGGCGCATCCCGTTTCACCGAGTCTCGACTTCGTCATCCCTTTGGCCTGGTCTGCCGCCAGGCACTGGTCGCCGCCGGCCTGAGTCTGGCCCTGCTGTCCGGCGCCCAGGCGCAGAACATGGTCAGCATCAAGGGCAGCGTCGTCAACCTGCGTGAGGGCCCGAGCACCAGAACCGAGACGCTGTGGGAACTGCTGCGTGGCTACCCGCTGCAGGTGCTGCAGCGCAAGGGCAACTGGGTGAAGGTGCGCGACTTCGAAAACGACAGCGGATGGGTCGCGCGCTCGTTGCTGGGTCGCACGCCGCACCACGTCGTCAAGGTCCGCGTCGCCAACGTGCGCAAGGGGCCGAGCACGCGCCAGCCAATCATCGGCCGGGCGGAATACGGCGAACTGCTGCGCACCCGAGCCAAGCGCAGCAGCTGGGTCAAGGTCGAACGCGAAGACGGCCAGACCGGCTGGATCGCCAAGCGCCTGCTGTGGGGCTGGTGACACGCGCCTAAGCCAGCAAGGCCCGCAGCACCTGCGCGGCGTGCCCGAGTTGCGCCGCATTCACGTCCAGGTGCGTCACCGCGCGCACCGTGCGTGCTGCAAAAGCGTTGAGCAGCACGCCGCGCTCGCGCGCCTGGGCCACCAGCGTGGCCGCATCGGGCGCGCCGGGTGCCAGGTGGAAGACGACGATGTTGGTCTGCACGGTGGCCAGGTCGATGTGCACCGCCGCGCTCTCGGCCAATGCCTCGGCCAGACCGCGCGCCAGGGCGTGATCGTCGGCCAGGCGCTCGCGGTGGTGCTCCAGCCCGTGCAGCGCGGCCGCGGCGAAGAAGCCGTTCTGCCGCATTGCGCCGCCGAGCATGCGGCAATGCCGCCGGGCGGCCGCGATCAACGGCGCCGAGCCCGCCAGCAGCGAGCCGCCAGGCGCGCCCAGGCCCTTCGAGAAGGCCACCGCCACCATGTCGAAGGGCGCCGCCAATTCGGCCTCCGTGCGGCCGCTGGCCACCGCGGCATTCCACAGCCGCGCGCCGTCCAGGAAGCTCGCCAGGCCGCGTGCGCGCGCCGCCGCGCAGATGCGCTCGACCTCGGCCTGCGCGAACACCACGCCGCCGCCGCGGTTGTGCGTGTTCTCGATCTGCACCAGCGTGGTCGGCGGGAACACCGGCAGCCCGACCGGCTTGATCGCAGCTTCGAATTCCTCCGCCGTGAACACGCCCTGGCGCCCGACCTCGACCAGTTGCACGCCGGCGTTGGCCGCGGCGCCGCCGGTTTCGTGCCAGCCGGCATGCGCTTCGCGGCTGATGACAACCTCGTCGCCGGGCCGAGTGAGCACGCGCAAGGCAATCTGGTTGGCCATGGTGCCCGAGGGCACCCACAGTGCTGCCGCCTTGCCGAGCAGCGCGGCCACGTGCTCCTGCAGCAGGTGGGTGCTCGGATCCTCGCCATACTGGTCGTCACCCACCGGCGCGGCCGCCATCGCCGCGCGCATCGCGTCGGTCGGTCGCGTGACGGTGTCGGAGCGCAGATCGATGGGTGCTTGCATGTTCCTACGCTTTCATCTCGATCTCGATGAACACGAATTCGTGCTCGTTCGCATTGATCACGTTGTGCTCCACGCCAGCACTGCGCGCATAGGGCTGGCCGACACTCAACTCGGCGTGGCGTGATCCGTCGGCCGACTCCAGCAGCAGGCGCCCCGTGCTCATCGGCACGACCACGTAGTCGTGGGCATGGCGGTGCCAGCCCGTCTCGGCGCCGGGCGCGAAGCGCCACTCGGTGACGATGCTGCGTGCGTCGTCGATGAAGGTGTGTGCAACGGCGGGGGGCCGGGAAGCGGTCATGCGAGGCTCCTGTTGATGGAGACGATGCTAGCGGCTGATCCACTCTGCGTTTCTATACTCGGCCCATGAAGCTGATCACCTGGAACACCCAATGGTGCTGCGGCCTGGACGGGGTGGTCAGCCCGCAGCGCATCGTCGACAGCGCGCGTGCGCTGGCCGATTTCGACGTGCTGTGCCTGCAGGAGATCGCCCAGGGCTACGACGGCCTGGTCGGTTCGCCGGGGGACCAGCCGGCGCAACTTCAGGCCCTGTTGCCCGGTTTTGCGCTGTACTTCGGTGCCGCGGTCGACGAATTCGACGCCGACGGCCGGCGCCAGCGCTTCGGCAACCTGATCGCGACCAGGCTGCCGGTGGCCCAGGTGCAGCACCACCTGCTGCCCTGGCCGGCGGACGACGCGGTGACCAGCATGCCGCGTTCGTGCAGCGTGGTGACGGTGCTCGATCCGCATCTCGGCGCGCTGCGCGTCATGACCACGCATCTGGAGTACTACTCCGCGCGGCAACGCATGGCGCAGGCGCGGGCCTTGCGCAAGTTGCACATCGAAGCCTGCGCGCAGGCTGCCACGCCGCCGCGTGCGGACGACATCGGCACCCCCTTCCAGCCCAAGCGGCACACGCCGCACGCGATCCTGTGCGGCGACTTCAACCACGATGCGCGCTCGCCGGAGTACGACGCGATCCAGCAGCCCTTCGACGGCCCGTGCCTGCGCGATACCTGGCCGCTGGCGTACGGCGCGGCACCCCACACACCAACTTTCCGGGTCTACGACCGCAGCCACGGGCCCGAGCCCCTGGCCTGCGACTTCATCTTCGTCAGCCAGACGCTGGCGGCCCAGGTGCAGCGAGTCGAAGTCGACTCGCGCACACGCGCGTCTGACCACCAGCCGGTGCTGCTGGTGCTGTAGTCACTTCAGGAAGTACGCCGCGCAGCGCAGCCGTTGCTCGAACTTGCCCAGCAACATGCAGTCCTGCGCGGCAAATGCCCGCGATGTGCCCCAGAGTCAACGGTCGTAGGGCAAGGCGTTGCGTGGCAGTTTGCGCAATTGCGCCTCGAACACCGCCGCGCACACGGCCGGCTCCAGCGGGCCGGCCTCGCGCACGCATTGCGCTTTCGCCTGCGTGCTCACGGCATGCATCGCGCCAGCCGCGCCGGCGGCGATCTGCACGTCGCAGGCGCGCTGCAGTGTCCACAGCCACATGAAGGCCTCGGCGATGTCGGCGCCCCAGGTGAGCAGGCCGTGGTTGCGCAGGATCACGCAATGCTTGTCGCCGATGCTGGCCAGCAAACGCGCGCGTTCATCGTGGTTGACGGTGATGCCCTCGAACTCATGGTAGGCCACCTTGCCGGTCAACTGCGCGCCGTAGAAGCTGTCGTGCGACAGACCCTGCTGCAGGCAGGCCACGGCCATGCCGGTGGTGGTGTG
>JAHECC010000107.1 GCA_024641965.1 Rubrivivax sp. | reverse complement strand
CCGTCGATGACCAGCAGGTGGCGGTGGCGCTGCACATGCATCAGCGCCAAGGCGGCTTCGACCGGTGTGGTCGGCGAGACGAAGCGCACGTCGCGCGTCATGACCATCGACAGCGTCGTGTTCTTCGGATCCAGGCCGGGCTGCACCACGCGATTGAGCAGGTCGCGCTCGGTGAAGATGCCGGCCACGAGGTCGTCCTCGGTCATCGCCAGCACCGCGCCGATATGTTCCTGCGCCATCAGGTCGACCGCTTCGGCGACAGTGGATGCCGCCGGCAGCGTGAACATGACGTCGCTGCCGCGGTCGCGCACCACGTCTTCGATGGTTCTGGGGCTCATGGTGTAACTCCTCGCAGGGTTCTCATGCTCAACCGAAATCGTCGAGCATGATGTTCTCGCGGTCGACGCCCAGTGACAAGCACATGTTGATGACCGCGTTGTTCATCACTGCCGGGCCGCACAGGTAGTACTCGATGTCCTCGGGCGCCGGATGCTTCTTCAGATACAGGTCGCGCAACACGTTGTGCCGCACCAGCCCTACGGGTCCGGTCCAGTTGTCTTCGGGCCGCGGCTCGGACAGCACCAGGTGATATTCGAAATTCGGATTGTCGGCCGCCAGCTTCTCGAATTCCTCGACGTAGAAGGCCTCGGCCATGGTGCGCGCCGAATACCAGAAGGTCATCTTGCGCTTGCTGTGCAGCCGATAGATCTGATCGAAGATGTGCGAGCGCATCGGTGCCATGCCCGCGCCGGCGGCGACGAAGCACATTTCGTTCTGCGTATCGCGGGCGAAGAACTCCCCGTAGGGACCGGACACGGTGACATGGTCACCCGGCTTCAGGTTGAACAGCCAGGGGCTCATCTTGCCGGGCGGAATGTCCTCGCGGTAGTCGGGCGGGAAGACGACGCGGATGGTGAACAGCAGGATCCCCTTCTCCAATGGGTAGCTGGCCATTGAGTAGGCGCGTTCCACCGGCTCGGTGACCACCGACTTGAAGCGCCACAGATCGAACTTGTCCCATTCCTCGCGGAACTCGGTTTCGATGTCGAAATCGCGAAACGACAGTTCGTGCGCCGGCGCTTCCATCTGCACGTAGCCGCCAGCCCGGAACGGCACTTCCTCGCCCGCCGGCAGCTCGAGCTTGAGCTCCTTGATGAAGGTCGAGACGTTGCGGTTCGACAGCACCTTGCAATTCCACTTGCGCACGTTGAAGATGTCGGCCTCGAGCTCGATGCTCATGTCGCGCTTGACCTTCACCTGGCAGGCCAGGCGGCAGCCGCGCCGCGCCTCTCCGCGATTCACGTAGCCGGTCTCGGTGGGCAGCAGCGCACCGCCGCCCGAGCGCACGATCACCTTGCATACGCCGCAGGCGCCCTTGCCGCCGCAGGCCGCCGGAATGAAGACCTTCTGGTTCGCCAGCGTGCCCAGCAATGTGTCGCCCGCGGCGACGCGCATCGCCTTGTCCGGGTCTTCGTTGATGGTGATGGTGACGTCGCCCGACTGCACCAGGCGGCGTCGTGCCGTGAGCAGCAGCAGCACCAGGGCCAGGACCACGAGGGTGAACATGGCCACGCCTGAAAGGATCTCGTTCATGCGTTGCTCACAACTGGATGCCCGAGAACATCATGAAGGCCACCGACATCAGCCCGGCGGTGACGAAGGTGATGCCCAGGCCGCGCAGGCCGTCGGGCACGTCGGAATAGCTCATCTTTTCGCGGATCGCGGCGATCGCCACCAGCGCGATGGCGAAGCCCAGGCCCGAGCTGAAGCCGAAGACCACGCTTTCGCCGAAGGCGTAGTTGCGCTCCTGCATGAACAGCGAGCCGCCCAGGATCACGCAGTTCACCGCGATCAGCGGCAGGAACACGCCCAGCGTCGAGTACAGCCCCGGCAGGAAGCGGTCGATCGTCATTTCCACCACCTGCACGGCGGCGGCGATGGTGCCGATGAAGAGAATGAAGGCCAGGAAGCTCAGGTCGACATTGGCCAGCGATGGCGACAAGCCCGACAGCGCGCCTTCGGCCAGCAGATGGCGCAGGATCAGGTTGTTCAGCGGCACCGTCAGCACCTGCACGAACACCACGGCGGCGCCCAGGCCGATGGCGGTGCTGACCTTCTTCGAGCAGGCCAGGTAGGAACACATGCCGAGGAAGTAAGCCAGCGCCAGGTTCTCGATGAAGATCGAGCGGACCGCGATGTTGAGGTAGTGCTCCATCGTGCGACTCGCTCAGTCCTTCTCGACCAGCTCGGGCTTCCAGACGCGCAGCGCCCAGATCAGCAGCCCGATCAGGAACAGGCTCGAGGGTGCCAGCAGCATCAGCCCGTTGGGCTCGTACCAGCCGCCGTCCTTGGTCAGCGGCAGCACCACGCGGCCGAACAGCGTGCCCGCGCCGGTGAGCTCGCGCACGAAGCCCACCGCCATCAGCACCGCACCGTAGCCCAGGCCGTTTCCGACGCCGTCGAGGAAGGACAGCCACGGCGGATTCTGCATCGCGAAGCCCTCGGCGCGGCCCATCACCAGGCAGTTGGTGATGATCAGCCCGACGAACACCGACAGCTCCAGCGACAGTTCGTAGAAGTAGGCCTTGAGCACCTGGTCGACGACGATCACCAGCGAGGCGATGACCGTCAGCTGCACGATGATGCGGATGCTGTTGGGCGTGTGGTTGCGCAGCAGGCTCACCGCCAGGCTGGCCAGCCCGGCCACCAGCACCACCGCCACGCTCATCACCAGCGCCTTGTCCATTGCCGTGGTCACGGCCAGCGCCGAGCACACGCCCAGCGCCTGCACCGCGATCGGATTGGTGCTGACGACGGGCTCGAGCACCGCGCTGCGTTCGCGCTTGCCCAGGATCGATGTCGTGGCGGTCATGAGGCGCCTCCATTGCGCAGATTCTTCAAGTAAGGCGCGTAGCCGTCGTCGCCCAGCCAGAAACGCACGACGCGGCTCACACCGGTGCCGGTGATGGTGGCGCCCGACAGGCCGTCGACTTTGTGCGGGTCCTGCTCGGGCGTGCCGGCGCGGCCCTTGATGACCGTGAGCTGCGGCTCCCAGTCGTCGCCATAGGCCTTGCGGCCGATCCACAGCGCCTGCCATTTCGGGTTGGCGATTTCGCCGCCGAGCCCCGGCGTCTCCTTCTGCTCATAGAAGGTCAGGCCGCGCACGGTGTTCGCGTCGTTGTCGATGGCCAGGAAGCCGTACATCGTGCCCCACATGCCCAAGCCCTCGATCGGCAGCACGAACTGCTCGGGCTTGCCATCGGCATCGTTGACAACGTACACCGTGCCGACCTTGGGCAGCCGGGCGATCTGTGCCTCGTTCGGCGGCGCACTGCGCGACAAGGCAGGGTCGTTGCGCGCGCGGCGCTGGTCGTAGGCCTTGGCGTCGAAGGCATCTTCAGGCATCAGCTTGCCGGACTGCAGGTCGATGCCGCGCACCTTGATGCGCTGGTCGAAGATGGCCAGCACCTCGTCGCGCGACAGATCGTCGCCGGGTTGCGCCAGCCCGGATGCAAGCAGCACGTTCTTCTGCTTGTACAGCAGCGCGTTGGCCTGCTGCCGATCGCGCAGGCCGACCGCCGTGGCGGCGACCAGAAACGCGCAGACGACGCTGACCGCCGTGGCGAACAGCACCGTGTAGCGGGTGGAATCAAGTTTCGGCACGGCGCTTCAGCCTCCGGCGCAGGTTGGCCTGCACCAGGCAGTAGTCGATGAACGGGGCCACAAGGTTCATGAACAGGATCACCAGCATTACCGATTCCGGATAGGCTGGGTTGAACACGCGGATGACCACGACCATCACGCCGATCAGCAGGCCGTAGATCCAGCGTCCGGTGTTCGAGAACGGCGCGGTCACCGGGTCGGTGGCCATGAACACGGTGGCAAAGGCCCAGCCGCCAGCCACCATGTGCCACCAGAAGGGCATGCCCATGAACGGATTGGTGGCCGAGCCGATGGTGTTGAGCAGCGCGGCCATGGCGATGGTACCCAGGCTGACGCCGGCCATGATGCGCCACGAGCCGATGCCTGTTGCGACGAGGATCACTGCGCCGATCAGGCAGGCCAGCGCCGAGGTCTCGCCCATCGAGCCGGGCTCCAGGCCGACGAAGGCGGTCCACCACGAGTAGCCCTGGCCGGTGAAGGCACCCTCGGCATGGCGCACCTGCGCCAGCAGTGTGGCGCCAGAAAATCCGTCGTGCGTGGCTTCGGCCGGCATGGCCGTCCACACCGCATCGCCGGAGATGCTGGCCGGATAGGCGAAGAACAGGAAAGCCCGTGCCGCCAGCGCCGGGTTGATGAAGTTCATGCCGGTGCCGCCGAACACTTCCTTGCCCAGCACCACGCCGAAGCTGATCGCCAGTGCGGCCTGCCACAGCGGCGTGTCGGGTGGGCAGATCAGCGGGAAAAGCAAGCCGGTGACGAAGAAGCCTTCGTTGACCTCGAGCTTGCGCACCACCGCGAACAGCACCTCCCACGCGATGCCGACAGCCATCGTGACCGCATACAGCGGCACAAAGTACAGCGCGCCGTGGATCACGTTGGCGCTAAAGCTGTCGGGCGAATAGCCGACGCCGAGCAGCGCGATCACGGCGTGGCGCCAACCGTCGAGCTGGGCCACCTTGGCCGGGTCCAGCGCCAGGTTGGCCTGCAGCCCGGTGTTGTACATGGCCATGAACACGCAGGGCAGCGCCGCGATGATGACCAGCATCATCATGCGCTTCAGGTCGAGCGCGTCGCGCACATGCGCGCCGGTCTTGGTCACGCTGGCCGGTGAGTAGAAGAAGGTATCGGCGGCTTCGTACAGCGGGAAGAATCGCTCGAGCTTGCCGCCCGGATGGAAAGGCTTGCCGATGCGGTCGAGCAGCTGTCTCAGTGCGCGCATCAGACGGCCTCTTTCTCGATGCGCGTCAGCGCGGCGCGCAGCAGCGGTCCGTATTCGGCCTTGCCGGGGCAGACAAAGGTGCACAGCGCCAGGTCGTCCTCGTCCAGTTCGAGTGCGCCCAGCGCCTCGGCCTGTTCGTCGTTCGACATCAGCAAGGCACGCAGCAGAAAGGTGGGCATCAGGTCCAGCGGCATGATCCGTTCGAAGGAGCCGATCGGCACCATCGCGCGCTTGCCGCCGTTGGTGGTGGTGGTCAGCGCCAGCCGGGCCTGCTTGCGAAAGGCGCCGAGCACCACGCCCCAGACCGAGAACTTTTCGGCGCCGGGGGTGATCCAGCCAAAGAACTCGCGGCCCTCGGCTTCGGGCACGACCGAGATCTGCTGATGGAAGCGGCCCAGGTAGCCGGTGGCCTCGCCCATCGCGGTGCGCCCGTCGAGCACCGAGCCGGAGATCACGCGCTGGCGGCCTGGGGCCAATTCACCGTGCGTCAACTCGTCGATGGACGCGCCCAGGCGCGTGCGCAGCAGCCGCGGCTGCCGTGCGCCGGGGCCGGCCAGCGAGACCACGCGCTCGACATCGAGCCGGCCGGTGGCGAACAGGCGCCCAATCGCGGCCACGTCCTGGTAGCCGATGTGCCAGACACAACGCTCCAGATCGACCGGGCTGAGGAAATGGATGTGCGTGCCGGCCAGGCCGGCAGGGTGCGCGCCCTCGAAGATGACGACCTGGATGTCGCCGGTGCTTCGCGCGGCCAGGGTCGATCCTGGTGCCACGCACACAAAGGTCGGGCCGCCGCTGAGCTTGCTCAGGCAGGACAGGCCCAGCTCGAAGTCCGCCTCACGGCCGGCCAGCACCATGTCCACCGAAGGCGCGTGCGGCCGAGTGTCCATCGCTGTGACGAACAGCGCTCGCGGTGTCGCGGTGGCTTCGGGCACCCTGGAATAGGGGCGCGTGCGCAGGGCAGTCCACAAGCCCGATTCGAGCAGCAGCGCGCGCACGGCATCGGCCGAGAGCTTGTCCGGGGGCGTGCCGCTGTAGGCCGCGAAGGGCAGCTGCGCGTCGGCGTCATCATCACCCTCGATCTGGATGACCAGCGACTGGAACGCACGACGTTCACCGCGATGCAGATCGACCACTGTGCCCGCGGCCGGCGCGGTGAAGCTCACGCCGGGGCGCTTTTTGTCCTCGAACATGCACTGGCCACGCTTCACGCGATCGCCTGGCTGCACAAGGAACGTGGGCTTCAGGCCGACATGGTCGTCGCCGAGCAACGCCACGTGCCGTACGGCTGCAGCTTCATGCAGCGCCCGCTCGGGCTCCCCCGCCAGCGGCAGATCGAGCCCGCGTTTGAGACGATGCGTCGTGGTGGCGCCCGACGACATCTTCAGCCGTGCAGCGCTTCGTACTTGGCTTGCAGCTGTTCCTGGGTCTCCGCATGTGCCGGGTCTGGAACGATGCAATCGGCCGGGCACACATCCATGCATTGCGGTTCGTCGTGGGCGCCTACACATTCGGTGCACTTGGCCGGGTCGATGATGTAGATCGGCGACCCGACGCTGATGGCCGTGTTCGGGCAAGGCTCGACGCAAGCATCGCAAGCCGTGCAGTCGTCGTTGATCAACAGCGCCATGGATTACTCCTGTTCATGAGTGTCTTGAAGGGGATGCGTGAGACACGCGGGGCGGGGGACGGGTCAGGCAAAACGGCTCGAGTATGACTTCAATGCCTTCATGTAGTTGGAGCGCTCGAAGGCCGCAGGGTCCGGGCACGCGCGCTGGCTCAGTGAACCTTTCATCTGCTTGACCGACGTGTAGTCACGCTCGCTCATCCACTGCTCCATGCCTTGCAACAACGTGCGGACCTGATCCGGCCCGTTCTTCAGCAGGGCGCTGGCCAGCATCACGCAGTCGGCGCCGGCGAGCAGCAGCTTGAGCACGTCGTCGCTGGTGTGCGCGCCGCCCGTGGCCGCCAGACTGGCATCGACGCGGCCATGCAGGATGGCGATCCAGCGCAGTGCCAGGCGCAGTTCGTCCGAGGTAGAAAGCACCAGGTGCGGCGCGATCTCGAGTTCGTCGAGCAGGATGTCCGGCTGTACGAAGCGGTTGAACAGCACCAAGCCTTTGGCGCCGGTGGCGATCAACTGCTGGGCCATGTGGGCGAAGGCGCTGAAGTACGGGGCCACCTTCACCGCCACCGGCACGCTGGTGTTGGCACATATCGCGGCGACCAGATCGATGTAGCGCTGCTCGACCGCAGCACTCGAATCCGACAGGCTGGTGGCGAGGAAGTAGACGTTGAGCTCGATCGCGTCGGCCCCGGCCGCCTGAAACTCCTTGGCGTACAAGGTCCACCCACCCGGGGTGTAGCCGTTCAGGCTGGCAATGACCGGAATCGACAGGGCCTTCTTGGCATCGCCGATCAGCTGCAGGTGCTTGTCGATCGCGCTGCCCAGGTGCTGCACTTCGGGGAAGAAGCCGCTCGATTCGGGCGACACTTCGCTGCCCGACAGCATCAGGTCGTGTGTGGCCATCTCATCGTGTTCGATCTGCTCCTCGAACAACGAGGGCAGCACAACGGCCGCGACACCGGCATCTTCCAGCCGCTTCAGGCTGTCGATGGTCGCCGTCATCGGCGAAGCCGCGGCGACGATCGGGTTGCGCAGCTCCAGACCCAGATAGCGGGTACGCAGGTCGGGGCTCATTTGTCGGCCTCCTCGGTGGTCTTGGCAGCCTCGGCGGCCGGCGCGTCGCCGGACTCGGTGACAGTGCGATGCACGCCGGCAATCTGCTCGTACAGCGTCCAGCGCGCGTCGGCGTCGATCTGCGCCTTCTTCGACAGCAGCTTGGCACGTGCCGGGTCGGCGCGCGCCAGCATCGCGAAGCGCCCCTCCTTCATCGTGAACTGCTCCAGCGGTATCGTCGGCTTGCGCGAATCGAGCTTCAGCGGGTGGTCCTCTCCACCCATGCCGCGGCGCGGGTCGTAGTGGTACAGCGTGATGTAGCCGCTTTTCACCGCCTCGCGCTGGTGGCTCATGCCGGTGGTCATGTCGATGCCGTGCGCGATGCAATGGCTGTAGGCGATGATCAGCGAGGGCCCGTCCCAGGCCTCGGCTTCCTGGAAGGTGCGCACCGTCTGCACCGGGTTTGCGCCCATCGCCACCTGCGCAACATAGACGTTTCCGTAGGCCATGGCGATCATGCCCAGGTCCTTCTTGCCGATCGGCTTGCCGGCCGCGGCGAACTTGGCCACCGCTCCGCGCGGTGTCGACTTCGAAGCCTGGCCGCCGGTGTTGCTGTAGACCTCGGTGTCGAGCACCAGGACGTTGACGTTGCGCCCCGACGCGAGCACGTGGTCGAGGCCGCCGTAGCCGATGTCGTAGGCCCAGCCGTCGCCGCCGACGATCCACACGCTGCGAACCACCAGGCTGTCGGCCACGGCCAGCAGGCGTGCCGCTTCGGGCGTGCCCATGGAGACGAGCTTGGCCTTCAACTGCCTGACGCGATCGCGCTGCGCCTTGATCTGCTCGTCGTTGCCTTGCGGCGAGCGCAGCAGGCCGTCGGCCAGCGACTCACCGATGCTGCTGCCCAGCTGCGCCACCAGGCCCTGCGCCAGGCTGCGCTGCGCATCGAGCGCCAGGCGCATGCCCAGGCCGAACTCGGCGTTGTCCTCGAACAGGCTGTTCGACCACACCGGGCCTTGGCCGGCGGCGTTCTGTGAATACGGCGTGCTCGGCAGGTTGCCACCGTAGATGGAAGAGCAGCCGGTGGCATTGGCGATGACCAGGTGGTCGCCATACAGCTGCGACAACAGCTTGATGTAGGGCGTCTCGCCGCAACCGGAGCAGGCGCCGGAGTATTCGAATAGCGGCTGGCGCAATTGCGAGCCGCGCAGGCCGTCGATGGTGTCGAAGGCCGGGCGCACTTCGGGCAGGGTCAAATAGAAATCGTAGTTCGCACGCTCGGCTTCCAGGTGCTCGAGTTTGGGCGCCATGTTGATGGCCTTGTGCTTGACCATCTCCTTGCTGCGCGTCGGGCACACGTCGACGCACACGCCGCAGCCGGTGCAGTCTTCGGGTGCGACCTGCAGGCTGTACATCATGCCTTCGAGCGGGCTGTCCTTGCGCGACCAGGGCACGGCCTTGAATGTCGATGGTGCGCCCTTCAGCGATTCGGCCGGAAACACGTTCATGCGGATCGCGGCATGCGGACAGGCCAGCGGACAGATGCCGCATTGCGTGCAGATGTCCTCGTCCCAGATCGGGATTTCCTGCGCAATGCTGCGCTTTTCCCATTGCGTGGTGCCGGTCGGGAAGGTGCCGTCCACTGGCAGTGCGGACACCGGCAGCAGGTCGCCCTTGCCGTCGAGCATCATCGCTGTCACACGCTGCACGAAGTCGGGTGCCTGCTTCGGCACGATCGGGCGGCGCGACATGATCGAATCGGCACGGCCCGGCACCTTCACCTCGCGCAGCGCCGCCAGCGAGGCATCGACCGCGGCGAAGTTGCGGTTCAGCACGGTGTCGCCGCGCTTGCCATAGGTCTTGCGGATCGACTCCTTGATGGACTCGATGGCCTCGTCGCGCGGCAGCACGCCGGAGATGGCAAAGAAGCAGGCCTGCGTGACGGTGTTGATGCGTCCGGCCAAGCCGGCCTCCTTGGCCACGGTGAGTGCGTCGACGATGAAGAAACGCAGCTTCTTGTCCAGGATGCTCTGCTGCGCCTCGCGCGGCAGCTTGCTCCACACCTCGTCCGGGCCCCAGGGGCTGTTCAGCAAGAAGGTGGCGCCGGTGCGGGCCAGGGCCAGCACATCGAGTTTTTCCATGAACTCGAATTGGTGGCAGGCGACGAAGTCGGCGTTCGTGATCAGGTAGGTCGATTCGATCGGCTGCGGCCCGAAGCGCAGGTGCGACACCGTGATCGCCCCCGACTTCTTGCTGTCGTAGACGAAGTAGCCCTGCGCATGCAGCGGCGTGTTCTCGCCGATGATTTTCACGGTGTTCTTCGTCGCACCGACGGTGCCGTCGGCACCCAGGCCGTAGAACACCGCGCGCGTGACGCCCTTGGCTTCGGTGTCGAAACTGTCATCGACCTTCAACGACAGGTGCGTCACGTCGTCGTTGATGCCGACGGTGAAATGGCGCTTTGGCTGAGCCTGCTTTAGTTCGTCGAGCGCGGCCTTGGCCATCGCCGGCGTGTATTCCTTCGACGACAGGCCATAGCGCCCGCCGATGACACGCGGCGTTTTCGAATCCTGCGGCCATTGTTCGACCAGCGCGGTGACCACGTCCTGGTACAGCGGTTCGCCAAGGGCGCCCGGCTCCTTGGTGCGGTCGAGCACGCTGAGGGCCTTCACGCTCTTCGGCAAAGCGTCCACGAAGGCCTCGGCGTCGAAGGGCCGATACAGCCGCACCGTGAGCAGCCCGACCTTTTCGCCGGCCGCGGTGAGCTTGTTCACCGCCTCGCGCGAGGCGCCGACGCCGGAGCCCATCTGCACGAGCACTCGCTCGGCGTCCGGTGCGCCGCTGTACCAGAACAGGCTGTACTGGCGGCCGGTGAGCTTGGCAAAGCGGTCCATCGATGCCTGCACGATGCCGGGCACGGCCGTGTAGAAGCTGTTGCAGGCTTCGCGCGCCTGGAAGAACACGTCCGGGTTCTGTGCCGTGCCGCGCATCACCGGCTTGTCCGGGTTGAGCGCACGCGCACGGTGGGCTTCGACCAGGTCCTCGTCGATCAGTCCGCGCGCTTCGTCGGCGAACAGCAACTGAATCTTGTTGACTTCGTGGCTGGTGCGGAAACCGTCGAAGAAGTGCAGGAAGGGCACACGCGACTTGAGCGTCGACATGTGCGCGATCATGGCCAGATCCTGCGCCTCTTGTACGCTGCTCGAGGCGAGCAGCGCGAAGCCGGTGGTGCGCGCGGTCATGACGTCGCTGTGATCGCCGAAGATCGACAGCGCATGCGTGGCCAGCGAGCGCGCCGCGATGTGGAACACCGTCGGCGTCAGCTCGCCGGCGATCTTGAACATGTTCGGCAGCTTCAGCATCAGCCCTTGCGAGGCCGTGAAGGTGGTGCTCAAGGCGCCGGCCTGCAGCGCGCCGTGCACCGCGCCTGCGGCACCGCCTTCGCTTTGCATCTCGATGACCTGCGGCACCAAGCCCCACAGGTTCTGCTGGCCCTCGGCCGACCAGGCATCGGCCAGTTCGCCCATCGTCGATGACGGCGTGATCGGGTAAATCGCGATCACCTCGCTGCACATGTGGGCGATGCGTGCGGCGGCCTCGTTGCCGTCCAGTACGTGAGAGCGTTCGGTCATGAAAGGTTTTCCAGTGGGTCGCAGGCGGTGATGTCGGCCGGGCGGTCGGCTAGAGAATGCCGGCCTTGCCGGACTGCCAGCGGCGGTATTCGGTGGTCAGCAACTCCACATGCTCGCGCTCCTCGGCGGCCAGCTCGCTGTACAGGTCGTGCTCGGCCGAGCCTTCGGGGGCGCGCTTGCCCTCGGCGCTGAAGAAGTCGACCGCCCGCTGCTCGAAGGCGATGGCAATGCGGAACACATTGGCCGGGTCCTCAGGGTGCCGATCGACGCCGGCAAAGATCGCCGCACGGTCGACCTGGAAGTCCTGCGAGGGCACCGGCAGTTGCGCGTGGTAGCGCTTGGACAGCAGGTCCATGTGCTCCTGCTCCATCGCTGCGAAGCGGCCGAACAGTTCGCGCAACGCCGGGTCCTTGGCGTCGCGCGCGGCGCGCGAGTAGAAGGCGTGCCCGCCGAGCTCGATCTCGAAGGCCTTGCGAACGGCCTCGAGCGCCAGGTCGTCCTTGATGGCGCCGCGATCGAGCATCTTCAGCTTGCCCTTGCAATGCGGGCACATGCCATAGGGAAAGGCAAATCCTTCGCTGACCTTGCGGCAATCGTCGCAACGCCAGCGCAATTCATTGCCGGCACAGCAGATGTAGGACTCGTCGCCCTCGAGCGGGCGGCGGCAGCGTGGGCAGATATTCATGATTTCACCTCGCTTGCGGCGGGTTCAGGTGCCGCTTGAGGCGCCACCGCGCCGATCGGCGTGGGCGGCACGAAAGCGTCGGCATCTTCCTGCGTGATCGGCCACTTCGTCTTGCTGCCGGCCAAGTACGCGCCGATGGCGCGTGCGGCCCTGCGGCCCGCACCCATCGCAAGGATCACGGTGGCGCCGCCGGTGACGATGTCGCCGCCGGCAAACACGCCGGGCACGCTCGTCGCCTGGGTTTGTTCATCGGCGACGATGTAGCCCCATTTGTTGAGGTTCAGCCCCGGTGTGGACTTGGTGACGATCGGGTTGGCCTTGGTGCCCAGGGCATAGATCACCGTGTCGCAGTCGAGCTCGAGGAATTCGTCCTGCGGGATCGGCTGGCGCCGGCCTTTCTCGTCGGGCTCGCCGAGCTCCATCTTCTGCACCCGCATGCCGCGCACGCCGCCGTCGTCGTCGACGAGGATCTCCACCGGGCCATGCAGGAAGAAGAACTCGATACCTTCCTCCTTGGCGTGGCGAAGCTCCTCGATGCGCGCCGGCGCTTCGGCTTCGGAACGGCGGTACACGCAGCGCACGATCGGCGTGCCCAGGCGTTTGGCCACGCGCAGGCAATCCATCGCGGTGTTGCCCGCACCGATGACGACCACGCTCTTGCCGATGGTCACCGGCGTGTCCAGGTACGGGAACTTGTCGCCGCCCATCAGGTTGACGCGCGTGAGGAACTCGTTGGCCGAATACACCTGTCCGGCAAACTCGCCCGGAATGCCCAGGAAGGCCGGCGCGCCGGCGCCGGCGCCGACGAAGACCGCGTCGTAGCCCATCTCGCCCATCAGTTGCGGCACCGAAAATGTCTTGCCGATGACCTTGTTGGTCTCGAACTTCACACCCATGGCCTTGAGCGCCTCGACCTCGCGGCTGATGGTTTCGCGTGGCAGGCGGAACGACGGAATGCCGTACTGCAGCACGCCACCGACGACGTGCAAGGCTTCGTACACCGTGACGTCGCAGCCGAACTTGACCAGGTCGGCCGCCACCGCCAGGCCCGAGGGGCCGGAGCCGACCACGGCCACCCTGCCAAGTGGCTTGGCGAACTTCGGTGGCGCAGCCTTGCGCGGTGTGGCATGGTCGCCGATAAAGCGCTCGAGGCGGCCGATGGCCACCGGTTCGAGCTTGCGGCCGACGACACACTGCGCCTCGCATTGCGATTCCTGCGGGCACACACGCCCGCAGATCGACGGCAGCAGGTTGGACTCGTTGATCACCGCCAGCGCCCCATCGAGATCGCGCACCAGCAGGTGGCGGATGAAGCCGGGGATGTCGATGCCCACCGGGCAGCCCTCGATGCAGGCCGCCTTGCTGCACATGATGCAACGCTCGGCCTCGGCCATGGCGTTGGCCATCGTGTAGCCGAGGTTCACTTCCTTGAAGTTGCGCGAGCGCTCCAGCGGGTCGCGCTCGGGCATCTTCGTGGCTTCGGGTGCCAGGTCCTTGT
>JAHECC010000006.1 GCA_024641965.1 Rubrivivax sp. | reverse complement strand
CGGCCTGATCAGCGACTATCCGGACCGCGTGCGCGAGGCCATGGCACGGCGCGCCATGGTGCTGCCGGCACCGTTGGCGATCAAGGACTGAGTCAGGCTTGCTCTGAACGGACCGGCGTCACATCACCGCACCCAACTGCCAGGGCACGAACTCGTTCTGTCCGTAGCCGTGCTTTTCGCTCTTGGTGGCACGGCCCGAGGCGGTGTCGAGCATCAGGCGGAAGATGCGTTCGCCGAGTTCGTCGATGCTGGCCGTGCCGTCGATGACCTCGCCGCAGTTGATGTCGATGTCGTCTTCCTGCTTCAGCCACAGCGCGGTGTTGGTCGACAGCTTCAATGACGGCGACGGCGCACAGCCGTAGGCCGAGCCGCGCCCGGTGGTGAAGCAGATCAGGTTCGCCCCGCCGGCCACCTGGCCGGTGGCGGACACCGGGTCGTAGCCCGGCGTGTCCATGAAGACCAGCCCCTTGGCCGTCACCGGCTGGGCGTATTCGTAGACCTCGACCAGGTTGGTGGTGCCGCTCTTGGCCACGGCGCCCAGGCTCTTTTCGAGGATCGTCGTCAACCCGCCGGCCTTGTTGCCGGACGAGGGGTTGTTGTCCATCGCGCCGCCATTGATGGCGCAGTAGTTCTCCCACCAGCGCAGCCGCGCCAGCAGCTTGTCGGCAACGGCCTGCGACACCGCGCGTCGCGTCAGCAGATGCTCGCCGCCATAGACCTCGGGCGATTCGGACAGGATCGCGGTGCCGCCATGGCGCACCAGCCGGTCCACCGCCGCGCCCAGCGCCGGGTTCGCGCTGATGCCCGAATAGCCGTCGGAGCCACCGCACTGCAGCCCGACGACGATGTGGCTGGCCGGCACCGGCTGACGCGTCACCCGGTTGGCGTCCTCGAGCATCCACTGCACCAGTTCGATGCCGCGCGCCACCGTCTTGGTCGTGCCCCCCGTGTCCTGGATGCTGAAGCTGTGCAGCCGGCTGCTCTCCTGCAGGCCTTCCTGCTGCATCAGGCCGCTGATCTGGTTGGTCTCGCAGCCCAGGCCAACGAGCAGCAGTGCGCCGAAGTTGGGGTGGCGCGCGTAACCGCCGAGCGTGCGGCGCAGCACCTGCAGCGGCTCGCCGTCGCTGGCGGTGGCGCAACCGGCACCATGCGTCAGCGCGATCACGCCATCGACGTTCGGGTAGCGCTCGAGCGCGCGCGGATTGATGTCGCGCCGGAAGTGGTCGGCGATGGCCCGCGCCACCGTGGCCGAGCAGTTCACCGAGGTCAGCACGCCGATGTAGTTGCGCGTGGCCACGCGGCCGTCGGGCCGCACGATGCCCTGGAAGGTGGCCGGCGCGGTTGCGAAGTCCGTGGGCGTGACACCCTCGCCGACCGCATGGTCGCGCGCGAAGTCGCCGAACTCCAGGTTGTGGCTGTGCACATGCTGGCCGGGCGCGATGTCCACGCGCGCCATGCCGATCACCTGGTTGTAGCGCCGCACCGGCGCTCCGGCGGCCACCGCGCGCACCGCCACCTTATGGCCCGGCGGGATCAGTCCGCTGACGGTGACGCCTTCGCCGGCCAGCACCGTGCCGCCCAGCAGCTGCGTGCGCGCGATGACGACATCGTCCGCCGGATGGATGCGGATCACCGGCGACGCAGGGCTACTCACGAGACGGGACCTTGGAGGCCAAGCGCGGTGGCATCAAGCGACAGCCGCGGAACCGGCTCTTCGGGGCCGCAGGGTATGCCTCCTTTGAGGGGGAGCGGCGAAGCCGCTGCGGGGGTGGCCACATCAGTTGTCGATCAGCGCCGGATCCCAGGCATGTACGGTCTGGCGCTGCTCGCCCAGACCTTCGATGCCGAGCACCATCGTGTCGCCGGGTTTCAGGTAGGTCGGCGGCTTCATGCCCATGCCCACGCCCGGCGGTGTGCCGGTGCTGATCAGGTCGCCCGGGTACAGCGTGGTGAAGCGGCTGATGTAGCTGACCAGTTGTGCCACACCGAAGATCATCGTCTTCGTGCTGCCGTTCTGCACACGCTTGCCGTTGACGTCGAGCCACATCGCCAGATGCTGCGGGTCCGCCACTTCATCGGCCGTCACGACCCACGGGCCCACTGGGCCGAAAGTGTCGCAGCCCTTGCCCTTGTCCCAGGTGCCGCCGCGCTCGAGCTGGTACTCGCGTTCGGACAGATCGTTGACGACGCAATAACCGGCCACGTGCTTCAACGCATCGGCCTCCGACACATAGCGTGCCTTGCGGCCGATGACCACGCCGAGCTCGACCTCCCAGTCGCTCTTCAGCGACTCCCGCGGCAGCACGATCGCATCGTTGCAGCCGACCAGCGCGCTGGTCGGTTTCATGAACAGGATCGGTTCCTTCGGAATCGGGTTGCCGGTTTCGGCGGCATGGTCCGAGTAGTTGAGGCCGACGCAGATGAACTTGCCCATGCCATTCCATGGCGGCGCGATGCGCCCGGGATTCGTCACCACCGGCAGCGAGGCCTGATCGAGTTCACGCAGCCGCTTCAGGCTGTGCGGCGTGAGCGTGGCGTTGGTGATGTCGGGCAGCTCGCCGGACAGGTCGCGGATGTGACCGTCAGCGTCGAGCAGTGCGGGCTTCTCGTCGCCCTTGTGGCCATAACGAAGCAATTTCATGGCTATGCCTTCTGTGGGGTTGTGGTGTCAGTTGGACCAGCCGCCGTCGATGATCTGGCTGGTGCCGGTAGTGAACGCCGATTCGTCGCTGCCCAGATACACCGCCAGCGCCGCGATCTCGCCCGGCGTGCCCAGGCGGCCCATCGGCTGGCGCGCGACGAAGGCCGCTTCCACCTGCTCGAGCGTCTGCCCGCTGGCCTGGGCCTGGGCTTCGATGCGCTGGCGCAGCGACGGTGATTCGATCGTGCCCGGGCAGATGGCGTTGCAGCGGATGCCGCGTGTGATGAAGTCGGCCGCCACCGACTTGGTCAGGCCGATCACCGCGGCCTTGCTGGTGGCGTAGACAAACCGATTCGGCACGCCCTTGATGCTGGAGGCAGCCGAAGACACGTTGATGATCGACGCGCCGCCCTTGTCCTGCGCGTGGTGGGCCAGCATCGCGGGCAGCAACGCGCGGATCAGCCGGTACATCGAACGCACGTTCAGCGTGAAGGCGAAGTCCCAGTCGGCCTCGCTGCAGTCGAGCACGCTGCCGGCATGCACGAAGCCGGCACCGTTGAACAGCACCTGCACCGCACCGAGTTCGGCAGCGAGGGTGTCGATCGCATTCGGGTCGGTGACGTCCAGCACCCGCGTCTGCACGTTCGGCAGTTTGGCCAGTTCGGCCAGCGCCTGCGCATTGATGTCGGTGGCCATGACGCTGGCGCCTTCGCGTGCAAAGGCTTCGGCCACGGCACGGCCGATGCCCTGGCCGGCGGCGGTGACCAGTGCCTTCTTGCCAACCAGTCTCTTGCTCATGCCTCGATTCTCCGCTTGTCTGAATGTTCCGGCTGCACCGGCAAGAGGGGCACTGTAAGCCACGCGGGAAAGCGCTGCACTCGGGGCTTCACCCCAGACGGCCCGCCCGTAGAATCGCGCGCTCCACGGCAATGCGAACAAGGCCCCACCCCATGACGACGATGCAGCGCTGGGTGCGCTTCGAACACGACGGCGAAACCGGCTTCGGCACGCTGCACGGCGAGGTCATCCAGGTACACGAGGGCGACATGTTCAATGCGCCAAGCAGCACCGGCCGCACGCTGATGCTGCCGGCCGTGAAGCTGCTGATGCCGGTGCGCCCGGGCAAGGTGCTGGCGCTGTGGAACAACTACATGGCCCTGGCCGCCAAGCTGGGCCTGGCCGACCCGGCCGAGCCGCTGTACTTCATGAAGGCGCCGAGCAGTTACCTCGACCCGGGCGGGACGATCGTCGCGCCGCCGGGCCAGGGCAAGATCGTGTTCGAAGGCGAACTGGCGGTGGTCATCGGCAAGCGCGCCAAGGCGGTGAGCGAGGCCGCCGCACTGGACCACGTGTTCGGGTACACCTGCTGCAACGACGTCACCGCGGCCGAGGTGCTGAACCGCGACTCGACATTCGCGCAGTGGGTGCGCGCCAAGAGCTACGACAGCTTCTGTCCGCTTGGGCCGTGCATCGCCACGGGGCTGGACCCGTCGACGCTGGTCTTGAAGACCTGGCTGAACGGTCAATTGCGCCAGGACTACCCCATCGCCGATAGCCGTTTCAGCGTGCCACGGCTGGTGAGCCTGCTGTCGCACGACATGACGCTGGAGCCCGGCGACGTGATCCTCTGTGGCACCTCGGTCGGCGCGGGCTCGATGAAGCCGGGCAGCACCGTCGAAATCGAGATCGAGGGCATCGGCAAACTCAGCAACCATTTTTCAGCATCCAGCGAAGCAGAGAAAGCAGCCTCATGAAAATTGCAATCATCGGTGCCGGCGCCATCGGCGGTTATGTCGGCGTGAAGCTGGCGCTGGCCGGCGAGGACGTCACCTTCATCGTGCGAGGCGCGAATCTCGAGGCCATCCGCAAGAACGGCATGAAGCTGGTCATGCACGACGGCAGCGAGCATGTCGCCCGCGACGTGAAAGCAACCAACGATTACGCTGAAGCGGGCGTGCAGGACATCCTGATCCTTGCCATGAAAGCACACCAGCTGGAAGCCGTCGTCGACGACGTGCCCAAGCTGATCGGCCCGGACACGCTGATCGTGACGATGCAGAACGGCGTGCCTTTCTGGTACTTCCACAAGCACGGCGGCGCACTCGCCGGCTCGGCGGTGAAGAGCGTGGACCCGAGCGGGCGCATCGCCGCGGCCATTCCGGCGAGCCAGGTGATCGGCTGCGTCGTCTATCCGGCCTCGGAGCTGATCGCTCCGGGTGTGGTGCGTCACATCGAGGGTGAGCGCTTCCCGGTCGGCGAACTCGATGGCAGCACCAGCGAGCGCGTGCAGCGCGTCGCCGATTGCCTGATCAAGGCTGGCTTCAAGAGCCCGGTGCTGGACAACATCCGCTCGGAGATCTGGCTCAAGCTGTGGGGCAACCTGACCTTCAACCCGATCAGCAGCCTGGCGCACGCCACGCTGGTGGATATCTGCCAGTATCCGCTGACGCGCGAGTTGGCCGCGGCGATGATGACCGAGGCGCAGGAGGTGGCCAACAAGCTGGGCATCACCTTCCGCGTCAGCATCGACAAGCGCATCGGCGGCGCCGAGAAGGTGGGCAAGCACAAGACCAGCATGCTGCAGGACATCGAGGCCGGCCGCGCGCCCGAGATCGACGCGCTGGTCGGCTCGGTGGTCGAACTCGGCCGGCTGACGAACACGCCGACGCCGCACATCGACACCGTCTATGCGCTGGTCAAGCTGCTGGGCAAGACGATGGACGAGGAAAAGGGCCACGTGCGCATGCAGCCCCTGGGCGCATAGGCGAACGGCCTCACTTCACCAGCATCAGCGGCACGCCGGCATGCTCGAGCGTGCTCTGCGCCACCGAGCCCATCAGTGACGCCGCCGCGCCGGCGCCTTTCGTGCCCATGACGATCAGATCGCAATGGCGGGATCTGGCCTGCTTGGCGATCGTTTCACCGGGCGAGCCGACACGCTGTTCAACCTCGTAGCGCACGCCGGCGGCGTCGAGCAGCGCACGCGCCGAAGCCAGCGCCTTCTCGCCGCGTTCCTGGTAGTACTCCTCCAGCGACTTGCTGGCCACGAAGGACGACACGTCGCCAGACACCGGTCGCTGCACGTTGAGCAGGCGCAGTTCCTGCGCCGACGGGTCGGCCAAATCCTGTCGCATGTCGATGACGCGCTGCGTGGCACGGTCGGACGCCGATGAGCCGTCCACGGCCAGCAGGATGCGCCGCAGCCGGCCCCCCACGTCCGGCGACGCGTCAACGGCGGCCGGCGCAGCACGGCGGCCCCGGCGCATGACCAACAGCTTGCCGATGGCCAGCACCAGCAGCGCGCCGAAAATGCCCGCGCCGTAGCGCACCATGTGGGTGGCCTCGATCTTCGGAAAGGCGGGCATCACCTCGGGGTTCACGAGCGCCGGGTCGGTCACCATCATCGTGCCGGCGATCCAGCCCAGCAGCATGCCGCCGAGCGTGATGATGACCGGGAAGCGGTCCATCAGCTTGATCACCATCTGGCTGCCCCAGACAATGATCGGGATGCTGACGAGCACGCCGAAGATGACCAGCGCCATGCCGTGGTCGCCCTCGGCCGCCTCGGCGGCGCCCGCGATGGCGATGACGTTGTCCACGCTCATCACGAAATCGGCGACGATGACCGTCTTGACGGCACCCCACAGGCGGTCGCTGCCCGCGATGCTGGCGTGGCCGTCCTCATGCTCCGGCACCAGCAGCTTCACGCCGATCCACACCAGCAGCAGCGCGCCGACAATTTTCAGGAAAGGGATGGCCAGCAGCTGCAGCGCGAAGAAGATCAGCACGATGCGCAGCACGATCGCACCGGCCGTGCCCCACAGGATGCCCTGCGTGCGCTGCTTCGGCGGAAGCTTGCGGCAGGCCAGCGCGATGACTACCGCGTTGTCCCCGCCGAGCAGGATGTCGATCATGATGATCTGCCCCACCGCCAACCAGAAGCCGGCGGTCAAGAACGATTCCATCAAGCTTGTTCCTCCATCAATTGCGCGCTTGTTTCACGAAGCAGCCACCCACGGCGTGGCACGCCCGCTCATTTGACCAGCATCACCGGCATGCCGGCACTTTCCAGTGTGCTTTGCGCCACCGACCCGACCAGGGCCGACGCGGTCGCCCCCTGGCCGCGAGTCCCCATGACGATCAGATCGCAGCCCTCCGCTGCGGCCACTGCTGCAATGGTCGGCCCCAGATCGCCAGAGCGACGGTGATCGGTGTGCGGCACGCCGGCTGCGTCGAGCAGGGCCCGTGCCGGGACCAGCGCCTTCTCGCTCTGCTCGCGATGGTAGTCGTCGACCGTCTTGCCCGGCACGAAGCGCGACACGTCACCCGACAGCGGTCGCTGCACGTTCAGCAGGTGCACCGCCAGCGCGTCGGGCTGGCGCAGATCGCGACGCAGCGCGATCAGGTGATTCACGGCGCGCGCCGCGCCGTCCGAGCCGTCGACGGCCAGCAGCACGCGCTGCAAGTGCGCCGATGCGCCTGCCGCGGCCCGGACGCCAGCCGGCGCCGCGGCAGACGCGCGCTGCGCCATGCGGCGCGCCGCCAGCCATTTGCCGGTCAGCACCACGGCCACGGCGAAGAACGCCGGGGCGCCCCAGTGCAGGAAGGCGGCCTCGGCGTCGATCCAGGGCTTGTCCACCGGGTCGGTGATCATCATGTCGCCGGCCACCCAGCCCAGCAGGCCGGCGCCCAATGTGATGATCACCGGATAGCGCTGCATCAGCTTGAGCAGCAGCGTGCTGGCAAACACCACCAGCGGAATCGAGATCGCCAGGCCGACGATCAGCAACCCCGTGTGCCCCTTGGCGGCCGCCGCCACGGCAATCACGTTGTCCAGGCTCATCACCAGGTCGGCCAGCAAGATGGTCTTGATCGCCGCGGCCAGCGAGCCCACGCCGCCGCCGTGCCCCTCCTGCTCGTCTTCGGGCAGCAGCAACTGCACGGCGATCCACAGCAGCAGCGCGGCGCCGACCAGCTTCAGGTAGGGCAGGCGCAGCAGTTCGACCGCAACCACCGTCAACCCGATGCGCATCACCACTGCGGCGCCGCTGCCCCAGGCAATGGCCTTCTTCTGCTGTTCGGCGGGCAGGCCCCGCGCCGCCAGCGCGATGACCACCGCGTTGTCGCCCGACAGCACGATGTTCACGCCGATGATCTGCACCAGCGCGATCCACAACTCCGGGTTGGAAAGGGTCATGCGGCTTCCTTCGGGTCAATGCACCGGAGCGCCCCGACACGCGTTGCCGGCGCCTGCGCCGTAGCCACGGCCTTCGTCTGCCGCGCCGGCCGCGTGGAGCGACGCCCGGCGCATCGTAGCGCCCGGGCGTGCATGCCTCAGATCACCTTGGCGGTGCGCAGCGCAGCGATGTCGGCAGTGGAATAACCCAGTTGCGCCATCACCTCGTCGGTGTGCTCACCCAGCAGCGGCGAACGCTTCACCTCGGTGATGCTGTCGCTCATCTTGATCGGGTTGCCCACCGTCAGGTACTTGCCGCGTGTCGGGTGGTCGACCTCGACCACGGTGCCGGTGGCGCGCAGGCCTTCGTCCTGGGCGATTTCCTTCATCGACAGGATCGGCCCGCAGGGAATGTCGTACTGGTTCAGGATGTCCATGGCCTCGAACTTGGTCTGGGTCATGGTCCATTGCTCGATGCGCGCGAAGATGGCCTTTAGGTGCTTCAGCCGCGCCGGCGGTTTGGCGAAGTCCGGGTCGGTGATCCAGCCTTCCTCGCCAATGACCTTGCAGATCGCCGGCCACACCGCCGCCTGGGTGATGAAGTAGATGTAGGCGTTGGGGTCGGTCTCCCAGCCCTTGCACTTCAGGATCCAGCCCGGTTGGCCACCGCCCGAGGCATTGCCAGCACGCGGCACGGCCGTCCCGAACTCGCCGTCGGGGTACTGCGGGTACTCGGTCATCACGCCGGTGCGGTCCAGCCGCTGCTGGTCGCGCAGCTTGACGCGGCACAGGTTCAGCACCGAATCCTGCATCGGCGCCAGCACCTTCTGGCCGCGCCCGGTGCTGTTGCGCTGGTACAGCGCGGCGACGATGCCCAGCGCCAGGTGCAGTCCGGTGCCGGAATCGCCGATCTGCGCGCCGGTGACGACTGGCGGGCCATCGTCGAAGCCCGTGGTCGAGGCCGCACCGCCGGCACACTGCGCGACGTTCTCGTAGACCTTGCAATCCGCATATTTTCCCGGGCCGAAGCCCTTCACCGACGCGACGATCATGCGCGGGTTGAGCTGCTGGATATGCTCCCAGGTAAAGCCCATGCGGTCGAGCGCACCGGGCGCGAAGTTCTCGACCAGCACATCGCAGGTCTTGATCAGCCGATCCACCACCTCCTTGCCCTTCGGGTCCTTGGTGTTCACGGTGATCGACCGCTTGTTGTGGTTCAGCATCGTGAAGTACAGGCTGTCCGCATCAGGCACGTCGCGCAACTGCCCACGGGTGGCGTCGCCCTCGCCGGCCTTTTCGACCTTGATGACGTCGGCCCCGAACCAGGCCAGCAGCTGGGTACAGGTCGGGCCGGATTGCACATGCGTGAAGTCCAGAATGCGCACGCCGTCGAGTGCCTTGCTCAATTGATTGCTCCTAGGTTGAAAAATAACGCGGCTAGCGCCGGCTCATCATGCGCAGCTGATTGTCTACGGCGTCGACACCCTTCACGGTGGACGCCACCTGCTCGACCGCGCTGCGCTCGCGTGCGGTGAGCACGATGCCGGCCAGCGTGACGCGCCCGTGCAGGCTTTCGACGGTGATGTTCACGCCATGCGTGTGCTCGTTGGCACGCAGCGCCGCACGCACATGCGCGCTCAGCGCCATGCCCTGCAACTGTGCACGCGAGTCATCGGTTTCCTGGAACTCCGGTCGCGCGAGCAGCGCCTTGATCATCTGCACACAAGTGTCGACCGTCAGCCGCTCGGTGTTCAGCACGATATCGAACAGTGCCGGGTCGTTCCACTTCACGCCGAACTGGTCGTGCATGCGCGTGGCGTTGGAGTGGTCGCTGCGCTTGATCTCGTCGGTGGCCAGGTCGGCGTCGTCGGTGTCGATCTCGGTCATCAGCCACTGCACGCGCTTCTCGAAAGGCCGCATGATGCGGATGCACGGCACATGCGGCACCGGGTGCAGCAGCGCGGTCGCGCCCCAGCCGCGGATGACCACGTTGCCGCGCGCGGCGCTTTCCAGCACCTCCTCCGCGCTGTACAGCGCCATGCTGTCGCGGTCGGCGCGCAGCCGCTCGAGCGCGCCGGCCTTGCCGGTACGCAGCCGGCTGATCAGGCTCTTCGAGACATGCATCTTGTCGGCCACGCGCTCGGCCACTTCGTGTTGCAGCGTGGACAGGCCGAGTTCGCCGGCCAGCGCCTCGGCGACCTCCTTGGCCAGAGAGCCCATTCCCTGGGTGAGTGCGATCACGGGCATATGTTCATCCCTCCTTGCGTCAGTCGACCGGGCGCTGGGCGGCGTATTCATCCTCGCGGGGCTTGCGAAGCATCGACAGCGCCTTCGCGATCAACGGCCAGAACAGCATCAGCAGCGCCAGCGTCGTGATCGAGCCGACCAGCCAGTTGGACCACATGATCGTGACGTCGCCCTGCGCAATCAGCATCGATTGCCGGAACGCATTCTCGGCCTTGTCGCCCAGCACCAGCGCCAGCACCAGCGGCGCCAGCGGATAGTCGAGCTTCTTGAAGACATAGCCGATGACACCGAAGCCGAGCATGAACCATACGTCGAGCATCGCCGTGCTCACCGTGTAGGCGCCGATGGCGCAGATGACGATGATCACCGGCGCGATGATCGAGAACGGGATGCGCAGGATCGACGCGAACAGCGGCACCGTCGACAGCACCACGATCAGGCCGACGACGTTGCCGAGGTACATGCTGGCGATCAGCCCCCAGACGAAGTCCTTCTGCTCGACGAACAGCAGCGGCCCCGGCTGCAGGCCCCAGATCAGCAGCCCGCCCAGCAGCACCGCCGCGGTCGGCGAACCGGGAATGCCCAGCGCCAGCATCGGCAGCAGCGCGCTGGTGCCGGCCGCATGCGCCGCGGTTTCGGGCGCGACCACGCCTTCAATTTCGCCGGTACCGAACTTCGCGCCGTTCTTCGACATCTTCTTGGCCAGGCCGTAGCTCATGAACGAAGCCGGTGTCGCCCCGCCTGGCGTGATGCCCATCCAGATGCCGACCAGCGAGCTGCGCAGCGAGGTGACCCAGTAGCGCGGCAGCAGTTTCCAGGTCTCCCACACCACCTTGGCGTTGATCTTGGCCTTCTTGCCGGAGAACTTCAGCCCCTCTTCCATCGACAGCAGAATCTCGCCGATGCCGAACAGGCCGATCACCGCGATGAGGAAGTCGAAGCCGCGCATCAGATCGTGGAAGCCGAATGTCAGGCGCAACTGGCCAGTGACCGTGTCCATGCCCACCGAGGCCAACGCAAAGCCCAGCGCCATCGACACCAGGATCTTGAAGGGCGAGCCCTTGCCCATGCCGACGAAGCTGCAGAAGGTCAGCAGGTAGACCGAGAAGAACTCGGGCGAGCCGAACTCGAGCGCGAAACTGGCCACCATCGGTGCCAGGAAGGTGATCATCAGCACGGCCACGAAGGCGCCGACGAAGGACGAGGTGAAAGCCGTGGCCAGCGCCTGCCCGGCCTTGCCCTTCTGCGCCATAGGGTAGCCGTCGAAGGTGGTGGCCACCGACCAGGGCTCGCCGGGGATGTTGAACAGGATCGACGTGATCGCGCCGCCGAACAGCGCACCCCAGTACAGACAGGACAGCATCACGATGGCCGAGGTCGGCGACATCGAGAAGGTCAGCGGCAGCAGGATGGCCACGCCGTTGGCGCCGCCCAACCCGGGCAGCACGCCGATGAGCACGCCCAGGACGATGCCGACCAGCATCAAGCCCAGGTTCGCCGGCGTCAGGATGACGGCGAAACCGCCGAACAGTGAGGTGATGGCTTCCATGAACCGAAGCTTCAGTAGCCCAGGAAGCCCAGCGGATCGAGGCTGCCCTTGTACAGCGGCACCTTGAACCAGACTTCGAACATGGCGAAGAAGAACGCGCTCACCATCAGGCCAAGAAACAGGCTCTTGGCCCACGGGTACTTGCCGAGCACGATCATGAACAGCGTGATGTAGATCGCCGCGGCGACGTAGATGCCGACGAACACGATCGCCAGCACGAACACCACCGCCGGCAACAGCACCGACAGCACGCGCCCCAGCTGTTCACGGTCGACGAAGGCGTCGGTGTCGCGCGACTTCGCGAACACCGCCTGGTAGAAGATGCCCAGCGCAGAGATGCAGACGATCAGGCCGATGTAGAACGGAAAGTAGCCCGAGCCCGGGCCGTCGTCGGTCCAGCCCGCACCCAGGCGGCGCGCCTCGACCACGACCACGACGCCGACGACAAAGATGATCACCGCGACGATGGCGTCGACGGTGTTGTTCCGGACCACGGTCGGTGACGCGGACTCGGTCGAAGGTTGAGGGTCTGGCATTTGGGCTCCTGGGGTCCGCACAGCAGTCGCCCGGGCGGCCGCTCAGGCCGCCCGGGTGGTCAAGGTCAAGTCAAGGTGCGGCGGCAGTCTACGCGTGCACCGCCGGCGCCTACTTCGCCAGGAAGCCGGCTTCGGTCATCAGCTGCTTGTGCGTGGCTTCGGCGCCGGTCAGCCACTTCACGAATTCGGGGCCGGCGATCGCGGTGGTGTTGAACGCGCCCTTCTCCATGAACTCCTTCCAATCCGGCGTCTCGCGCACCTTCTTCATCAGGTCGGCGTAAAAGGCCACCTGGTCGGGCGTCACGCCCGGGGCCATGAAGATGCCGCGCAGCATCACGTAGTCGGTGGCGACACCGGATTCCTTGCAGGTCGGGATGTCGCCCCAGGCCATCGTGTCGGTGACCTTGTCCTTGTAGGGCATGCGCTCGTCGTCGAAGACGCACAGCGGGCGCAGCTTGCCGGCACGCCACTGCGCCACGGCCTCGACGGGGTTGTTCACCGTGGAGTCGATATGCCCGCCGACGAGCTGAACGGCCACCGCGCCGCCGCCCTTGAAGGGCACGTAGATGAACTTCGTGCCGGTCGCCTTCTCGATGCCGACGGTAATGATCTGGTCTTCCTGTTTCGAGCCGGTGCCGCCCATCTTCATCTTGTTCGGGCCGGCCGCCTTGACCGCGTCCAGGTACTCCTTGGCCGTCTTGTAGGGGGTGTCGGCATTGACCCACAGCACGAACTGATCCAGCGCCATCATCGTCACCGGCGTCAGGTCCTTCCAGTTGAAGGGCACGCCAGTGGCCATCGGCGTCGTGAAAAGGTTCGACAGCGTGATGACGATCTTGTTCGGGTTGCCCTTGGCCTCCTTGATGTCGAGGAAGCCTTCTGCGCCCGCGCCGCCGGACTTGTTGACGACGACCATCGACTCCTTCATCAGCTTGTGCTTGACGATGATGCCCTGGATCAGGCGCGCCATCTGGTCGGCGCCGCCGCCGGTGCCGGCCGGCACGATGAACTCGACCGGCTTGCTCGGCTCCCAGGCCAAGGCGGGGCCGGCGGCGCAGGCGGCTGCCAGCAGCACCGCGCTGCCCAGGGCGCGGGCGATGGCCTTGCGGCCGTGACCGATTGCGTAATTGATCATCTTGAAGACTCCTGGCGTGGTTTTGGGTTGGAACGATCGAGAACTCAGGAAAGCGGCCGTGCCCGCCGTGCAAAAGTGCATCGGCTGGCCGACCGGCCAAAAAAGCGCTCGACCGTAGTCAACTTCGGAAAAATAGTCAACGGGACAGACGCGCACCGCTTGTCGTTCATTAGGGTAAACAGGGACGCTGCAGGCCCGCGGGGGAGGCTCGCATGACGTCACCGGATCATCCGGCAGGAGCTTCTAGAATGCCCTGCGCAAACGCAAACTCCCATCATATCCATGGCCCGCGCCCCTCACCTGCAAGCCGAACCCCACGTCCAGCCGTGTGGCCATGGCCCGGCACTGCCCTCGCCGCAGCGGCGCCTGGCGGTGCTGGGCCTGCTGGCCGGCGCCGTGTTGCCCGGTCGGGCCGCGACCTCTCTGGCGGCGCCCAAGGGACCGGTGATCCTGGTGGTCAGCGGCCAGGTACGCCAGCCGAACATGGGCCCGGACGCAGCCTTCGACATGGCCATGCTGGCCAGCTTGCCGCAACACAGCTTCACGACGCGCACCCCGTGGTTCCCCGACGCCAACAAGTTCAGCGGCCCGCTGCTGCGTGATGTACTCGCCGCCGCCGGCGCGCAAGGCGACACACTGCGAGCCATTGCACTGAACGACTATCGCGTCGACCTGCCTTTCGACGATGCCAAGCGCCATGACGTGATGCTCGCGCGATTGCTCGACGACAAGCCGATGCTGGTGCGCGACAAGGGCCCGCTGTTCATCATCTACCCCTTCGACTCGAATGCCGCGTTGCGCAACGCGGTGTACTACAGCCGCTGTGCATGGCAGCTGAAACGTATCGAGGTGCAATGAGCCCGGCACCCTGGGCGCTGGACCCCTTGAGCACCAGCGACGCGCCGGCGTCCGACCCGGTGCCGGCACGTCCGCACCGCATCGGGCTGTTTGCCGTGATGGGCGGCGTGCTGGCTCTGGCGCTGCTGGCCGTGGCCGTGGTCCAGGCGCGCCAATATCTGTTGCTGAAGCAGACCGTGGTCTCTCAGGACGACTATGCGGTGCTCAGCCTGTACCAGATGGAAGGGGAGTACCTGCGGCTGCGCGAGCAGTGGGCGCGCGCGCGCCACCAGGGCGAGAGCTTCGACCGCGACGCACTGCAGTTGCGCTACGACATCTGGGTGAGCCGTGTCGGGTTGCTGCACAGCCAGCGCGCCATCCGCCTGATGGTCGGCGGTGCCGACTACGAAGCGCCATTGCGGCAGGTGCACGACTTCGTCGAGGACGCCGATCGCATGCTCGCCGAACCGCGCAGCATGCCCTTCGACGCCGCCGGACTGGCCGAGTTCGAACCCGGCCTGCACGGCTTGAACGAGCCGATCCATTCGATGTCCCTCAGCGCCGCGCATCACGTGGCCGAGCAGATCACGCAGCGCAACCAGACCGTGCGTCGCCACAACCAGATCGGCTTGGTGTTGACCGGGTTCCTGTCGCTGCTGGTGCTGGCCTTCGGCGTGATGGCCATGCGCCAGTTGCGCCTGCTCAATGAGCGCCAGCGCTCGCTGGTCGATCTCACGGCCCACCTGCGCGAGGCCCGGCAGCAGGCCGAAGCCGCGAGCGAGGCGAAGAGCGTGTTCCTGGCAAACATGAGCCATGAGATTCGAACCCCCTTCCACGGCCTGCTGGGCATGCTGTCGCTGTTGCGCGATACGGGCCTGAACGCGCGCCAGGTGGACTGCCTGCGCACCGCCACCGAGTCGGCCGATCACCTGCTGACCATCCTGAACGACATCCTGGACATGTCGCTGCTCGAATCGGGCCGCATGGCCTTGAGTGAAGAGCCGGTCAAGCTGCGCGATCTGCTGCGCGAAGTCGAGGCGCTGATGCGGCCGCAGGCGCAGTTCAAGTCGCTGGCACTGCACATCGACGCCGACCCGGGCGTACCCGAACAGGTGCGCGCCGACCGCACCCGAGTCAAGCAGATCCTGTTCAACCTGCTCCACAACGCGGTCAAGTTCTCGGATCGTGGCGTGGTCGTGCTCGACCTGCGCTGCGTGATCGCGGCCGACGGCAGCGAGCGGCTCGAGTTCGTCGTCACCGACACCGGCGTCGGCATGGATCAGGCCACCCTCGACCGCTTGTTCAAGCGCTTCTCGCAAGGCGACGAGTCACGTTCGCGTCGCCACGGCGGCACCGGGCTGGGGCTGGAGATCTCGCGCAGCCTGGCCCGGCTGATGGGCGGTGACGTGGTCGCGCAAAGCGCGCCCGGCGAAGGCAGCAGCTTCAATTTCTACATGCCGCTGCGCGCGGTGGAAGCGCCCACGCCCAAGCCGGTCGGCCGGCCGGTGGCCGCGACCGGCTCGGCCGACCTGGCCCAGTTGCATGTGCTGGTGGCCGAAGACCACCCGGTGAACCGCCAGTACATGGCCGCCTTGCTCGAAGGCATGGGCCACAAGCCCTACTTCGCCGGCAATGGCCTGGAGGCAGTGCAGGCGATTCGCGGGCAGCGCTTCGACATCGTGCTGATGGACCTGCACATGCCGTTGCTCGACGGCGTCGGCGCCACGCTGTCGATTCGCGCGCTGAGCGACAACGTGGCAGCCACCGTGCCGATCATCGCGCTGACGGCCGACGCCTTCGCGCAAACGCGCGAACGCTGCCTGATCGCCGGCATGAACGACTTCCTGGCCAAGCCGGTCAGCCCCGAGAAGCTGTCGGCCACGCTGCGCCGCCTGTTCGGCGCGGGCGGCCGCGCGGCGGCGGTGCCGACAGCGCCCTTGGATGTCGGTCCGCCCGAGGCCAGCCCGCCGGTGCTCGACCGCGCCACGCTCGACGCCGCGCTGCATGCCATGTCGCCCGAGCGGCTGTCGGACCTGCTGGCGGACTTCTTCGCGCAGGGTCCCGAGATGGTCGAGCGGTTGCGTCTGGCCCTGCGCGACGGCCAGGCGCTGGACCTGCGCGTGAATGCCCATGCGGCGCGCGGCGCAGCGCTGAACTTCGGCCTGAACGCGCTGGCGCAAACCGCACAGGCCCTGCACGAGGGCGCCACGCATGTGCCGGCACACGAGATCGCGCGGCTGATCCAGCACTTCGACGATCTGCTCGCACGCAGCCGCGAAGCCTGCGAGGAAGCCGGACTGCTCGAGCCGGTGGTCAATTGACCACCCCCGTAGCGCCTTCGCCGCTCCCCCTCAAGGGGGCACCATCTGCGGCCCGGCAAAGCCGGTTCCGCGATGGCCGCTCGAAGCGATCAGCCGTTCGCCGAGGCCGCTGCGCGACACATCGGCATCCAGCTCATCAGAGTATCACTGGTTCGGGTTCCAGGCGGATGCCGAAGCGGCCGTAGACACTTTCCTGGATGGCGCGCGCCAGCGTCATCACCTCGGCGCCGATGGCGCCGCCGCGATTCACCAGCACCAGCGCCTGCCGCTCGTACACGCCCGCGCGGCCCACCGTCTTGCCCTTCCAGCCACAGGCATCGATGAGCCAGCCGGCGGCCAGCTTGGCGGTGCCGTCGGGCAAGGGATAGTGCACCACCGACGGGTCGCGCCCGATGATGTCGCGGCACTGCTCGGCGCTGACCACCGGGTTCTTGAAGAAGCTGCCGGCATTGCCGATGTGCCGCGGATCGGGCAGCTTGGCGCGCCGGATCGTGCACACCCAGTCGAAGACCGTCAACGCATCCGGTGTGGCGTTGCCGCTGTCCTGGACCTTGCGCTGCAGTTCCAGGTAGCCCAGCACCGGCATCCAGGGCTTGGGCAGGCGCAGGCGCACCCGGGTGATCAGCGTCTTGCCGGCCAGCAGGTGCTTGAACACGCTGTCGCGGTAGCCGAAGGCACATTGCGCTGCATCGAGGTGCACCGAACGACCGGTGACCAGGTCCACGCCGTCAAGCGAATCGAAGCGGTCCTTCAATTCAACGCCGTACGCGCCGATGTTCTGCACCGGCGCCGCGCCGACCAGGCCGGGGATCAACGCAAGGTTCTCCAGCCCCGGCCAGCCCTGCTGCAGCGTCCAGGCGACGAGCTCGTGCCAGTTCTCGCCGGCGCCGGCCTCGACGATCCAGGCCTCAGGCGTCTCGGCCACCAGCCGCCGGCCCATGATCTCGACCTTCAGCACCACCGCGGCCACGTCGCGCGTCAGCACCAGGTTGCTGCCGCCGCCCAGGATCAGCTTGGGCGCCGGGCCGAACTCGGGGTGGTCTACCAGGCGCTTGACCTGCTCCTCGCTGCGCAGGTGCACCAGCGCCGAAGCCAGCGCGGGCAGGCCGAAGGTGTTGCAGTCACGCAGGTTGGCGCGGCGCTCGAATTGAAGTTCGGCTCGGGCAGCAGACATGGCAGAATTTTCGCTCAGTTCCTACACCGTCTCTTTCGCAAAGACCTCCTGCCATGCCCAGCTTCGACACTGTCCTCGAACCCAATCTGGTGGAGTTGCGCAATGCCGTCGACCAGAGCAACAAGGAGATCGGCACGCGCTTCGATTTCAAGGGCTCCGATGCCCGCATCGACCTGGCCGAAAAGGGCAAGGAGCGCACGCTGACGCTGTTTGCCGACAGCGATTTCCAGCTTGGCCAGGTGCGCGACGTCATGCTCGGCAAGCTCAGCAAGCGCGGCGTGGACGTGCGTTTTCTCGACCTCGACGCCAAGCCGGAGAAGATCGGCGGCGACAAGCTGAAGCAGGCCGTGCCGGTCAAGGTGGGCATCGACAGCGACAGCGCCAAACGCATCCAGACGCTGGTCAAGCAGAGCAAGCTGAAGGTGCAGGCCTCGATCCAGGGCGACGCGGTGCGCATCAGCGGCGCCAAGCGCGACGACCTGCAGTCGGCAATCGCGCTGCTCAAGCGCGACGTGACCGAGCTGCCCCTCGGCTTCGACAATTTCCGCGACTGATGCGGCTGCGCCGCTGCCTGCTGGCCTGGGCGCTTTGCGGCGCATCTGGTGCCGCGCTGGCGCAAAGCGTCACGCTGGCCGGCAGCATGGGCAACAAGGCTTTGTTGGTCATCGATGGCCAGCCGCACACGCTGGCAGTGGGCCAGAGCGCGATGGGCGTGACGCTGCTGCAATTCAGCGACGGCCAGGCGACGGTGCAGCACGGTGGCGGCAGTGCAACGCTGCGCCTGGGCGGCGCGCCGGCGCGGCTGTCGGGCACGGCGACGCCAGCCACCGACGAGCGCGAAATCGTGCTGCAGGCCGGGTTGGGCGGACATTTCACTTCTTCGGGATCGATCAACGGCCGGCCGGTGCAGTTCATGGTCGACACCGGTGCGACGCTGGTGGCGCTGAGCCAGGGCGAGGCCGAGCGCATCGGGCTGGACTATCGCAACGCGCAGCGCGGCATGACGCAGACGGCCAACGGCCCGGTGCCGGTGCACCGCGTCAGCCTGGGCCGGGTGCGCGTCGGCCAGGTCGAAGTGGCCAACGTCGAGGCCGTGGTCGTGCCGGCGCAGATGCCCTATGTGCTGCTCGGCAACAGCTTTCTCGGTCGCTTCCAGATGCGCCGTGACAACGACGTGATGCGGCTGGAGAAGCGCCGCTGACGCGGCCTCAGCGCACCGGCGCGCGCGCCAGCATGAAGGCCACTGCCGCGACGACGCCGACGCCGGCCAGCAGCAGCAGCACCGGCGGATAGGCCCCCAGCCAGAGCAGCAGCCAGGCCGTCAGCAAGGGCGCCGCAGCGCGTGCCAGCAGGCCCACGGTGGTCATGGCGCCGGCAATGCGGCCGATGTGGCGCCGGCCGAAGAACTGCGGCACGACCGCGCCGCGCAGGATCGTGAACAGCCCGTTCGACAAGCCGAAGACCAGCGCGAAGGCCAGTACCCCGGTGTGACCGTCCGATCGCGCCAGCAAGGCCAGCGACAAGGGCATGGCCAGCAGCACCGCCACACCCAGCGCGCGCATCGACACGCCTCGGCCCGGCCCGGCGAGCACCAGGCGGCCGAGCACCTGCGCCGGTCCGATCCACACCAGCACCGCGGTGGCACCGAGTTCGTCGTAGCCCCTGGCGACGAAGATCGGCATCGCGTGCGCCCAGAGCGCGCCGGCGGCGAAGGCGAACAGCGTGAAGCTCAGCGCGAGCATCCAGAAGGCACGTGTGCGCAACGCCTCGTGCAAGGTGCTTTCGTCGGCCTCGTCGCCCGCCGCGGCATGCGTGGATGCCGACTCACCGCGCAAGGCCCAGGCATGCAGCGGGGCCACCAACAGGCCCAGCACCGCGGCAATGACCCAAAGCGCGTGGCGCCAGCCGACACCGGCCACCAGCGCGTTCACCGCAGGAAAAGCCAGGGTGCTGGCAAAGCCACCCACCAGCGTCAGGATGGTGATGCCCTGGCGGTAGTGCTGCGGGTAGCGCTTGGTGAGGATCGCGAAGGCCGGGTCGTACAGCGTCATCGCCATCGCCGCGCCGAGCAGCGCCCACACCGCATACAGCATCCACGGCTGGCTGACGAAGGACCAGCCGAAGCAGCCGACGGCGGCGAGCAGCGCACCCAGCGTCATGACGCTGCGGCCGTGTCCCTGGTCGATGGCCGCCCCGACGGCATAGGTGCCGGCGCCCCACACCGCCAGGCCCAGCGTCATCGCGCCCATCATCGTCGCCTTGTCCCAGTGCAGCTCGCCCTGCATCGGCAGCACGAAACAGCTGAAGGCGTAATACAGCGCCGCCCAGCAAAGGATCTGCCCGAGCGCCAGGCTGCCCAGCGTGCCGCGCCATAACGGGGGGTCCGGGGCAGCGCCGTCCATGGCCGGATTATCGACACCGGCCCTTGTCGCGACAGGGACAAGGCGCGCGCGCACGGTCGTGCTAAAAGGCCGCGTGATGGTGCGTGATTGCGCCGACTCGAGGAGAGCACACGATGGATCTGAACTTCACCGCCGAGGAACTTGCCTTCCGCGAGGAGATCCGCGACTGGGTGGCCCGGAACCTGCCCAAGGAGACCAGCCACAAGGTGCACAACGCGCTGCGCCTGAGCCGCGACGACCAGCAGGGCTGGGCCAAGATCCTCGGCAAGAAGGGCTGGCTGATCTACAACTGGCCCAAACAATTCGGCGGCCCCGGCTGGAACTCTGTGCAGAAGCACCTGTTCGAGGAAGCCTGCGCCAGTGCTGGTGCGCCGCGCATCGTCCCCTTCGGCCCGGTGATGGTGGCGCCGGTGATCATGGCCTTCGGCAATGCCGAGCAACAGCAGCGCTTCCTGCCCGGCATTGCCAGCGGCGAGGTCTGGTGGAGCCAGGGCTACAGCGAACCAGGCGCGGGCTCGGACCTGGCCTCGCTGAAATGCAAGGCCGAGCGCCAGGGCGACACCTACCTCGTCAACGGCCAGAAGACATGGACCACGCTCGGCCAGTACGGCGAGTGGATCTTCTGCCTGGTGCGTACCAGTTCGGAAGGCAAGCCGCAGACCGGCATCAGCTTCCTGCTCATCGACATGAAGAGCAAGGGCATCACGGTGCGCCCGATCGTCACGATGGACGGTGAGAGCGAAGTCAACGAGGTCTGGTTCGACAACGTCGAGGTGCCGGCCGAGAACCTGATCGGCGAGGAAAACAAGGGTTGGACCTACGCCAAGCACCTGCTGGCGCACGAACGCACCAACATCGCCGACGTGAACCGTGCCAAGCGCGAACTGGAACGGCTGAAGCGCATCGCCAAGGCCGAGGGCGTGTACGACGACACACGTTTCCGCGACCAGATCGCGCTGCTCGAGATCGACATCGTCGCATTGGAGATGATGGTGCTGCGCGTGCTGTGGGCAGAAAAAAGCGGCAAGCAGAGCCTCGACGTGGCCGGGTTGCTGAAGATCCGCGGCAGCGAGATCCAGCAGCGCTACAGCGAGCTGATGATGCTCGCCGGCGGCCCGATGACAACGCCCTTCGTGCGCGAGGCGATGGAGGCCGGCTGGCAAGGCGATCTGGTCATGGAACGCACGCTGCTGCCTTTGGCCGGCACCTACTTCAACCAGCGCAAGACCACGATCTACGGTGGCAGCAACGAGGTGCAACGAAACATCGTCGCTCAGACCGTTCTCGGCTGAAGCCGAGCCCGTTCTGCGCGAAGCGCAGGAAACACGGCTCCTTTTCCCTGCCCCTTTCCCCCAAGGAGAAAGGGGTTCCAGTCAGACAGACGAAGGGTACGAACATGGACTTCGAATTTTCGGACGAACAAGAGCAGTTGCGCGATGCCGTGCAGCGTTGGGTCGAGAAGGGCTTTGGCTTCGAGCGCCGGCATGCGCTGGCCAAGGCCGGCGGCAAGACGCGTGAAGTGCTCGGCGAACTCAACGATCTCGGACTGTCGGGCCTGGCCGTGCCCGAGGCGTTCGGCGGCATGGGCTTCGGCGCGATCGAGGCGATGGTGGTGATGGAAGAACTCGGCCGCGGCCTGGTCAACGCGCCCTATGCGCAGGCCGCACTGGTGGCGCCGACGCTGCTGTCCGGTGCGCCGGAAGCGTTGCAGAGCGAGTGGCTGCCGAAGATCGCCGGTGGCGAGGCGCTGGTGGTGCTGGCGCAGCAGGAACGTGCCTCGCGCTACCGACTGAACCAGGTGGCGACACGCGCCAAGGAAACATCAGGCAAGTGGGCGCTCCACGGCACCAAGGCGATCGTGCCGGCCGGCGACGAGGCCGACGCCTTCATCGTCTCGGCGCGCATCGGCGGCGCCGATGATGCGCGTGACGGCATCGGACTGTTCGTGGTGGACAAGGCGGCCAAGGGCGTGAATCTCACCGGCTATCCGACGCAGGACGGCGGCCGCGCCGCCGACTTGGTGCTGGACGCAACGCCGGCCCAACTGATCAGCGCCGACGGTCTGGACTTGCTCGAACACGGTGTCGACGTCGGCATCGCCGCACTGTGCGCCGAGGCCGTTGGGTTGATGGACAAGATGGTCGCGATCACCGTCGACTACATGCATCAGCGCAAGCAGTTCGGCGTGCCCATCGCCAGCTTCCAGGCACTGCGCCACCGCATCGCCGACGTGAAGATGCAGCTCGAACTGGGCCGTTCGATGAGTTATTTCGCCAGCCTGAAGCTGGGCGAAGCCGCGCCGCAGCGCCGCCGCGCGCTGTCGCAGGCCAAGGTGCAGCTCGGCAACTCGATGCGCTACGTCGGTCAGCAGTGCACGCAGATCCACGGCGGCATCGGCGTCACCGACGAATATGTGTCCAGCCACTACTTCAAGCGGCTGACTGTGCTGGAGCTGACCTTCGGCGACACGCTGCACCATCTGGGCGAAGCCAGCGCGCGCATGCAGGACACGGCCGGCGTGTTCGCCTGAGGGCGGTTCCGGCGCGCGAGGAGCGCCGAATCCGCGCGACGCTCCTCGCGCCCGGTTCGTCGCCTCTATGCCGACCTTCGTCTTGCCGAGATCGAGGTCAAACACATGCACATGCTCGACCACGGGCTCATCGTGCAAGGCGAAGCACACACGGTCAAGAGCTCAGTCCCCGCGCGTTCAGCTGTCAGCGACGGCGGTCAGTCGCTTCTCCGCCGGCCCGACGATCGCCGCGTCGAGCCGCGCCACCAGGTCGGCGTCGTCGCGGTACGTCAACAGCGGCAGCACCCAGGGGTAGGCGAGAAGGTCCTTGAACATCGCGTACGGCTCCTCGCCTGCGCGAATGATCGGCACCACCGGAATCGAAGGCGAGCCAGGCACGATCGCCATGAGCTCGTGCGGCGCGCAGCGCGGCGCGCTGATGTCGGCGATCACGAAGCGCGACATCAGGGCGTAGGTGCGCACCGCTTCGGTCAGGTTGCGTTCGGCCGGCTTGTCGAAGTCGAACACCATCGGCTGGTACCCGAGCGCATGCCCGGCCAGCGCGTCGCGCAGCGCGTCGAGCGTCTTCTTGTGCGCCGGGTCGAAGCGGCCGAGGATGAACACCTGGCTGCGCGAGATGCGCGACAGCACGTCGGCGCGTTGCGCCGCGTTCAGCTTGGCGATCGTTTCGTACACCGACTCGATCGCCACCGCTCGCGAGCGCCGCGCCGCGCGCCGTGCCTTCACGTTGGCGGCGGTTTCCGGGCGCGGGAAGAGCACCGCGTCGCCACTGGGCATGTAGACCATGAAGCGCAACCAGTCGTTGGCCGAAACCCATAACCTCCGCTTGGACGGATGCACGCCCGGCTCGCGCAGCGCGATGGCGAGCACGGCGAGCCGCCCCTGCGACACCGCCTCGTCGAGCGAGAGCCCGACCGCGAGTGCGCGGTACAGCGCCGCGGCGAAGGCGAGTGCCGCGTCGTTCATCACCGTGCCTTGCACGCCGATTGCTGCCGGGATGCTCTGCGCCATCAACGACTGCATGAAGTTCCAGTGGCCGCTGTTGCAGGCGTTGAACACGGCCAGCCGCACGCCGGCCGCGCGCAGCAGCGGTGCGAGCCGGTCGGCGCGGGCCCAGCTGGCGGGCTGCGGCGCCGCCTCGCAGTACGGCTGGATGCCCAGGCGTTCGTCGTAGTGCGCCACCCGCACCAGCGCTGCCGGCGCCTGCGCGGCATCGACATGGCCGGCGTAATGGAAGATGTCGTAGCGCTGCGCCAGCGCGGCGTCGAGCGCCGTCGCGTCGCCCGCGGCGACGAAGTCGAAACCGACGCGGTCGCGGATCGCGGCGGTGGCCTCGACGAGCTGGTCGTGTTCCTCGCGCGTCAGCCAGCGGTCCCGGCCGTCGTCGAACAGCGTGGCGACAAATAGCGCCCGCTGCGCCCGTTCCGTGGGCGCCGGGCCGAAGGGCAGCGAGGCCGGCTCGCGCACCAGCGACAGGTCGCCGTCGGCGACGTAGAAGCCGGCGGCCGATGCCGGGCCGGGCAGGTCGGCGCGGTACAGGCATTCCCACGGCAGGTCGATCAGTTCGTCGTCGAGGCACAGGCGCAGGCGCAGGCCGACATCGCTGCGTTGGGCGGCGTAGCGGATGCTTTCGAGCAGCATGCCGTGCACCGGCTCGGGCAGCAGGATGCGTGCGAGCTCGCGACCGATCTCGGCAGCGCGTTCGAATGATTCATCGGTGCCCATCTCGAAGTCGCTGCGACGGATCTGGCCGAGCCGCACCGCGACCGGGCGGCGCATCACACCCGCCGGCGTCGCGTGCGCGATCACCTGGACGTAGCGCGGGTCGTCGCGCCAGGCGCGGATAGCGAAGTCGGCGTAGCGCATCGATGCAGCGGCCTTCGTGGCCAAGACCTGGGCAGCTCCTGGCATGGCGCCGATATCTGGTGACCGGGCAGCTCCCATTGCGGCCCTCCTTCCGAGTGATGGTGGCGCGACGATAGAGCACACCGCGCCGACTGGCTACCCTGCCGGCGCGGCCACCAGGCCCTGCAAATAGGCCTCGCAGCGCGCCAGTTGTTCAAGGCTCACGTACTCATCGGCCTGGTGCGCCTGGTTGATCGAGCCCGGGCCGCACACCACGGTGGAGATGCCGGCGCGCTGGAACAGGCCGGCCTCGGTGCCGAAGGCCACCAGCGTCGTGCGCCGCGTGCCGGCCAGACGCTGGGCCAGCTGCACCGCCGGCTCGTCGGCCCGCGCCTGGAAGGCAGGCATGGACGCGATCGGGTCGAAGCGAAAACCGCTGCCCGGCGCCACCGAGCGCATCGCCGGCTCCAGCGCCGCAGCGCCTTCCAGCACGCGACGCTGCCAGGCCGCCACGTCGCTACCGGGCAGGTCGCGGAATTCGTAGGTGAAGTGCGCTTCTTCGGGCACTACGTTGTCGGCGATGCCGCCGTCGAAGCGGCACACCGAACTGGTGCTGTAGGGCACGTCGAAGCCGACCTGCCGCGGCCCGCGCTCGCGCAGGTCATCGCCGATGGCGGCGATGTGGGCCACGACGCGCGCCGCGGCCTCGACGCTGTTCACCGCCAGCGGCGTGAGCGAAGAATGTGCCGCCTTGCCGCGTACGCAGCAGCGCCAGCGATGCACACCCTTGTGCGCGACCGCCGGCACCATGTCGGTGGGTTCGCCGACCAGGCAGATGGCGGGTGCGATGCCGGCGTCACGCAGGTCGGCGATGAGGTTCATGGCGCCGAACCCGCCAACCTCCTCGTCGTAGCTGAAGGCGTAGTGCAGCGCGTGCGGCAGGTCGGCCTGCAGCCAGGTGCGGGTCTGCGCCACGACCAGGCCGATGTAGCCCTTCATGTCGGCACTGCCGCGGCCATAGAGGCGGCCGTCCTGCACCGTGCCCGACAGCGGGTCCAGCGTCCAGGCCTGCCCGTCCCAGGGCACGGTGTCCGTGTGGCCGGACAGCACGATGCCGCCGGGCTTGCCTTCGCCCAGAGTGGCAAACAGGTTGGCCTTGCGGCGATCGTCGTCGTAGGTCAGGCGGATCGGCACCTGCAGGCTGCGCAGGTGATCGGCAATGCACTCGATCAGCGCCAGATTGCTCTGGTCGCTGACGGTGTTCATGCGCACCAGGCGTTGGGCCCAGTCCAGTGATTCGCTGTCAGGTGTGTCGGGTTTGTTCATGCGGTCAATGTAGCGGCTACAGTGGATTCATGACCACCTTCGCCGACATCGTCAACCCGCAGGCCATCGCCGCAGCTCGCCAGCGCATCGGCGCCGACGTGCGCCATACGCCGTTGCTGCGACTTCCCGGCGCGGCATTGGGCGTGGCCTGTGCCGAGTTGTGGCTGAAGCTGGAGCATCTGCAGATCGGCGGCAGCTTCAAGGCCCGCGGCATGTTCAACCGCATGCGCTCGCTGCCGATTCCGGCGGCGGGCGTGATCATCGCTTCGGGTGGCAACGCCGGCATTGCCGTGGCCTGTGCGGCGCGGGCCCTGGGCGTGCACTGCGAGGTCTTCTTGCCCGAGCTGTCCAGCCCCGCCAAGCGCGCGGTGCTGGCGGGGTTGCAGGCGCAGGTGGTGGTGGGCGGTGCGGCCTACAGCGACGCGCTGGCGGCCTGCCTGCTTCGCCAGCAGGAGACCGGCGCGTTGCTGATGCATGCCTACGACCAGCCCGAGATCGTCGTCGGCGCCGGCACGCTGGCCGCCGAGATCGAAGCCGATGCCGGAGTGCCGCACCGCGTGCTGGTCAGCGTAGGCGGCGGTGGCCTGATCGCCGGCGTCGCGGCCTGGTTCGAGGGCCGCTGCCGTGTCGAAGCGCTGGAGCCCGTCGGCTCGCCCACCTTGCACGCCGCGCGCAAGGCGGGCGCGCCGGTGGACGTGGCGGTGAGCGGGCTGGCCGCCGATGCGCTGGGCGCACGGCGCATCGGCGCCATCGCCTGGGAGATCTCGCAGCAGCATGTGGCTGCGTCCCACCTGCTGCCCGAGGACGCCATCCGCGGCGCGCAGCAGTTGCTCTGGTCCGAACTGCGCCTGGCCGTCGAGCCGGCAGCGGCGCTGCCGCTGGCCGCGCTGCGCTGCGGCGCCGTGGTGCCCGCGCCGCAGGAAGACATCGCGCTGGTGCTGTGCGGCGCCAACTTCGAACTCGCGGGTCTGTCGTGATCACGCTGCTGGGCCACCCGGCGTCCGTCAATGCGCAGGTCTTGCCGCGGGAACCCGCCGGACCAACGCCCGCTGAGTGCCACCTTGCCGACCTTCGCCGATGCGGCTCCGAGCGCACCGCCTGGGTCGTGTGACCGAGTTCAGGTGTCGTCAGCCGGCCAGCACCTCGGGCAGCCCGGCCAACTGCCAGCCGCCCGCCTCCAACGCGGCACGCAGGCTGCGCGCACTGTCCACCGCACCGGGCGTGTCGCCGTGCACGCAGATGCTGTGCATCGCCGTGGGCAGCACCTTGCCGCTGAGCGCGACGATGCCGCCGGCATCGAGCATGCGCTGCACATGGGCGACGCTGGCCGCCGCATCGTGGATCACGGCACCGGGCTGGCTGCGCGGCACCAGCGTCGCATCGTCGGCATAGGCCCGGTCGGCGAAGACTTCCGCCGCCACGCGCAGGCCGGCGCGCTCACCCGCGGTGAAGAGTTCGGACAACGCGGGTGCCAGCAGGATCAGTTCGCGGTCGGCGGCTCGCACCGCACGCGCCACCGTGTCGGCCAGCGCGGCATCCTCGCAGGCCTGGTTGTTGAGCGCACCATGCGGCTTGACGTGCGTCAGCCGCCCGCCCTCGGCCGCCGCCATGCCGGCAAGCGCGCCGATCTGGTAGATGAGCGCCGCCTCGAGCTCGGCCGGCGCCATCTTCATCTGCCTCCGGCCGAAGCCTTGCAGATCGGGATAGGCCGGGTGCGCGCCGATGCCGACGCCGGCGGCGATGGCGGTGCGCACCGTGTTGCGCATCACCAGTGGGTCACCCGCATGGAAGCCGCAGGCCACGTTTGCGGAACAGACCACACGCAGCAGCGCCGCATCGTCGCCCATCGTCCAGGCACCGAAGGATTCGCCCAGGTCGGCGTTGAGATTGATCTTCATCGGCTGAGGCCTTGTGCTTGCGTGGCGGGCCGGTCCTCGGGCGACAGCGCGTCCAGGAAACCCGACACCAGATTCTGCGAGTACAGCGCGACTTCGTCCACGCCGCCCACCAGCAGCGGCCGCAGCGACGCCAGCAGCGCCACGGTCTCGGCCTCGGCGGCGCGCGCCAGGCCTTCGGCCGCGCCTGCCCCGACCCAGGCGAAACGCAACAGCTGCCCCGGCTTCGACGCGGCGAGCCGGCCCAGGTCGGCGCCGACGACGGTGCCGATCTTCGGGTAGCCGCCGGCCGTCTGCGCGTCGGCCAGCAGCACGATCGGCTGGCCGTTGCCCGGCACCTGGATCGAGCCGGGCACGGTGGCGTCGGAGACGATCTCGCGCGCGCCGCTGTGAGCCAGCTTCGGCCCTTCGAGACGCACGCCCATGCGATCGGCGTCGGCGGTGACGCGGTAGTCGGCCGCGACGAACGCCGCCAGGGTGGCGGCGTCGAAGTGGTCGGCCTGTGGGCCGGCGACGATGCGGATCGGCCCCTTCGACGGCTGCGGCGGATCGCCCAGCATCATCTCGCGCCGCGGGCTGGCCGCAAGGGCCGGCAGCCGCGCACCGGCCGCCAACGCGGCACCGTCGATGCCGCCGAGCGCGGCACGCACGTAGGTTGACGCGCTGCCCAGCAGCTTCGGCACGACCAGGCCCTCGACGGCGACAACGGCGATGCGGCAGCGCTCGACGCGGCGCACACGCAGCATGTCGCCTTCGGCCAGCGTCAGCGAGCGCCACGCGGCAAGCGTCTGGCTCTCGCCCGCACTTTCGAACTCGAGCACCGCGTCGCCAGCCACTGCCACGCGCACTGCACCGTCGCGCGCGGCCAGTTGCAGGCCGCCGTCGAAACACTCGATCACCGCCGCGTCAGCGGCATTGCCGACGAGCGCGTTGGCAATGCGCATCAGGCGCGGGTCGAGCACCCCGGCCCAGGGCACGCCGTAGCGGCGGTAGCCCCGCCGGCCCAGGTCCTGCAGCGAGGCATAGGCGCCGGGGCTGTGCACCTCGAGCGACGGCGCCGCGCTCACTCGCCCTGCCCTCTTGCACCGGTCGTGTCGAGCCAGGATGCAGGCTCGATGTCTCCGCCGCGCATCGCCGCCTGCAAGCGCTCGAACTCGCCCGTCGATACGACGTCGAAACACACGCGGTCGCCGGGCGCGAGCAGCGAAGGCGGATCAAGGCGGGCATCGAACAGCGGCACCGGGCAGCGCCCCAGCAGGTGCCAGCCGCCGGGGCTCGCCCAGGGATAGATCGCGGTCAACTCGCCGGCGATCGCCACGCTGCCGGCCGGCACCCGCAGCCGCGGCTCGCTCAGCCGCGGCAGGCGCAACGGCGCCGGTACGTCGCCCATGAACGGAAAGCCCGGCAGGAAGCCGAGCATGTACACGCGCACCTCGGTGCCGCTGTGCAAGGCCACCACCGCGTCGCGGCCGAGCCCGGTGGCGCGTGCGACCTCGTCGAGGTCGGGCGCGGCCTCTCCCTCGTAGCACACCGGCAGGCGCCAGCGGCGGCCTTCGGCCGGTACCGCAGGCCCCGCCGCGTCGAGGAAGGGCTCCAGCGATTCGATGAGCTGCGCTCGCCCGGTGACGAGAGGATCGAAGAAGACGGTCAGCGAACGGAAGGTCGGCATCGTCTCGATCAGGCCGTCCAGCCGGCCGGCGGCGCGCTCACCGGCAATCGCCTGGTCGAGCGCGTTCACCGCCGCCAGCAACTGCACATCGATGCGATCGCCGAACTCGACCGTGAACGCGGCGTCGCCCGCGTCGAGCAATCTCGATCTCACATGCGGCTCGGCAGCCACAGGATCAGGTCCTGGAAGAAGTACGACAGCAGCGCCGCCACCAGCATCATCAGGAACATCGGCGTGGCGGTGCGCGCGACGTAGGTCAGGTCGTGCTTGGTCAGGCCCTGCAGCACGAACAGGTTCAGGCCCACCGGCGGCGTGATCTGCGCCAGTTCCACCAGCAGCACGGTGAACACGCCGAACCAGATCAGGTCGAAGCCGGCGGCCTGCACCGTCGGCAGCAGCACGCCGATGGTCAGCACGACCATCGAGATGCCGTCCAGGAAGCAGCCCAGCACCAGGTAGAACAGCGTCAGCGCAATCACCAGCGCAAAGGGCGACAGCTGCAGCGCGGTGATGAACTCGGCCAGGTGCCGCGGCAAGCCGACGAAGCCCATGGCCAGCGTGAGGAAGGCCGCGCCGGCCAGGATCAAGCCGATCATGCAATACACGCGGCAGGCCGCGCCCAGCCCGCCGACAAAGCTCTTCCAGCTCAGGCTGCCTTCGACCGCGGCGAGCACGAAGGAGCCGAGCACGCCGATCGCGGCGGCCTCGGTGGCGGTGGCCACGCCGCTGTAGATCGAGCCCATGACCCCACCGATCAGCAGCACCACCGGAATCAAGTGGCGCGACGCGTAAAGCTTGGCTGCCAGGCTCATGTCCACGTCGGCGGCCGGTATCTTCGACTTGTTGAACAGCGACCAGACGATGATGTAGCCCATGAACAGGCCCGCCAGCACCACCCCCGGCACGATGCCGGCGACGAACAGCTTGGCGATCGACACGTCGGCGGCAACGCCGTAGACGATCATGATGATCGACGGCGGAATCAGCAGGCCCAGCGTGGCCGCGCCGGCCAGCGTGCCCACCGCCAGCGATTCGGGATAGCCGCGCTCGCGCAGCTCGGGCAGCGCGATGCGCCCGATGGTGGCGCAGGTGGCGGCCGACGAGCCCGACACCGCCGCGAAGATCGTGCTGCCGATGACGTTGACATGCAGCAGCCGGCCCGGCAGCCGGTTCATCCACGGTGCCAGACCCCTGAACATGTCCTCGCTGAGCTTGGTGCGGAACAGGATCTCGCCCATCCACAGGAACAGCGGCAGCGCCGTCAGCGTCCAGCTCGAGGTCGAGCCCCAGATGGTCAGCACCATGCTGTCGCCCACCGGGCGGCTGGTGGCCAGGCCCATCGCCACCAGGCCGACGGCGACCAGCGCCATGCCGATCCACAGGCCCGAAGCCAGGGCCACGAACAGAAGCACCACCAGCCCGCCGGCAATCAGGACATCCATCTCGGTCTCCTCGATCAGTCGGCGTGGGCAGCTTCGCCCGAGGGCTCGGCATAGAAGGTCCGGCCCGTCAGGCGGGACCACAACGCATCCACGAAGGCCACGGCGAAGCCGATGCAGCCCAGTGCCATGCTCAGCTGCGGGATCCACATCGGCGTGGCATCACCGGTGGGCGCGACGTCGTGCAGCGTGTAAGACACCCACACCAGTCGCACAGCGAACCACGCCAGGTACAGCGCGATGCCGGTGCCCAGCAACAGCGCCACCGCCTCCATGCGGCCGCGAGTGCTTGTGCTCACGTGGTCGAGCAGCAGTGTGGCGCGTATATGCTCGTTGTGCTGCAGCGTGGCCGGCAGCGCCAGGAACAGCGCCGCGGCGATCGAGTAGCCCGCATAGCCGTCCAGGCCCGGCAGGTTCCAGCCGAAGATGCGTGCCAGGATGTTGAGCATGATCGACACGAAGGCGCCGATCATCGCGATGCCAGCCAGCACCAGCAGCAGTTTGTAGAAGCCCAGGGCCAGTCGATGCGGCATGCAATGCTCCCGGTGTATGCGGGCGGACGACAGCACCCGCCGCCGGTGCGGCGGCGGGGCGACGCAGGGCCTACTTCTTGCGGTAGGCGTCGATGATGGCCTTGCCGTCGGCGCCGGCCGAAGCGAGCCACTCCTCGGTCATCGTGTCGCCGATCTTCTGCAGCGCCGCCTTCACGCTGGCCGACGGCGGGGCCACGGTCACGCCGTTGGCCTTCAGGATCGCGATCGAGTCCTCGTCGACCTTCTCGCTCATCTTCCAGCCGCGCGCCTCGGCGTCGGCGGCGGCCTTCAGCACGGCCGCCTGCGTGGACTTGTCGAGCGCGTCGAAGGCCTTCTGGCTGACCGCCGTCACGTTGCGCGGCAACCAGCCGTTGACCGGGTAGAAGTGCTTCACCTGCTCGTACAGCTTGCCGTCGGCGCCGCTGGCGCTGCTGGTCAGGAAGTTCTGCGCCGCGCCGGTGGCCAGGGCCTGGCCGAGTTCGGGCAACTGGATCGTCACCGGCGAGGCACCGAGCATTTGCGCGATCTTCGTCGTCGCCGGGTTGTAGGCGCGCATCTTGGTGCCCTTGAAGTCATCGGCGCTGTTGATCGGCGTCACCGAATACAGCGACTGGCCCGGCCACGGCACCGAGAACAGCATCTTGATGCCCTGGCCGGCCAGCACCTTGGCCTGCACCGGCTTGGTGGCGTCGTAAAGGCGCTTGGCGTCGGCATAGCTGGTGGCCAGGAACGGGATCGAGTCGGCGCCGAAGATCGGGTTCTCGTTGGCCAGCCCGGAGATGATGAACTCACCCGCCGGCGCCAGGCCGGTCTGGATCGCGCGCTTGATCTCCGGCTGCTTGAACAGCGACGCGCCAGAGTGCACCGTGATCTCGAGCTTGCCGCCAGTGGCCGTCTTCACGTCGGCGGCAAACTGCTCCAGGTTCTTGGTCTGGAAGGTGTTGGCACCATAGCCGCTGGCCAGGTCCCACTTGGTCTGGGCGCTGACGGAGGCGGCGAAGGCGATGGCGGTCAGGCCGAATACGAGTGATTTCATGGAACTCTCCTGTTTGTCGCCGTCAATTGCTGGCGAGTTGGTGGTTCAAAAGGTCGGTGATCAGCATCGCGCCGGGGGCGTGCGTGATGCAGAACTTGGGTCGCGCCTGCTGCAGCGCCGCCTGCGGCGTCACGCCACAGGCCCAGAATACGGGCAACTCGTGCGGCAGCACCTTCACGGCGTCGCCGTAGTCCGGGCGCGCGATGTCGCGAATGCCGATCAGCGCCGGGTCGCCCAGGTGCACCGGCGCGCCGTGCACCGCAGGGAAGCGCGAGGTGATCTGCACCGCGCGGATGGCGTCCGAGGCGGCCAGCGGACGCATCGACACCACCAGCGGGCCGCCGAAAGCGCCGGCGCCATGGGTGGCGATCGAGGTGCGGTACATCGACACGTTGCTGCCTTCGTCGACGTGGCGAATGCGGATGCCTTCGGCGCGCATCGCCCATTCGAAGGAAAACGAGCAGCCGATGACGAAGGCGACAAGGTCATCGCGCCACAGTTCGCCGACATCGCCGCGCTCGTCCACCAGTTCGCCATCGCGCCACACGCGATAGCGCGGCAGGTCGGTGCGCAGGTCGAGGTCTTCACCCAGCGTCGGCACGCGGGCCGAGCCGACCTCGCCCACCGCGATCAGCGGACAGGGCCGCGGGTTGCGCTGGCAGTAAAGCAGGAAGTCGTGCGCGGCGGTTGCGGGCAGCACCACCAGGTTGCCCTGCACCAGGTCGTCGGCCACGCCGCTGGTGTGCTGCGCCAGTTCCCCGCTGCGGATGCGCCGGCGCAGCGCCGCGCCGCGTCGTGCCGCTTCGGCGTCGAAAGTCGGTGCCGTGCCCTGCATTCCCTTGTCTCCTGTGCTCTCGTTGGCTGGCCAGCCTTCGCGACGAAGCCGCCTGCTGGTCGATGAGGTGCATGATGAGCGACACCCGCTTCGATGGCAAACAAAAAGTTTCTCGCTCAGGTCATCGACGCTTTCGATGATCGGGTTCGACGCCGAGGTGCAGCAGCAGGCTGTCGACCAGCGTCTTCTGCGCCAGCGAGGTCGGGTCCAGGCGCCAGCTCAGGTGCGTGGGTAGCGGCGGCAGACCGACCGCGCAGGGCAGCGCCTTCAACGGCATGCGCCGGCGCAGCCGCTGCAGCACCGCCAGCGGCAGCGTGGCCACGCCCAGGCCGTCTTCGACCAACTGCGCCATCGCGCTGATCGACGACACGGTATGGATGCGCAGCGCCTCGACCTGCGCGCGATGCAGCAGGTCGAGCAGGGCCAGGTGCGGTTGCGAGCCGCGCTGGAAGGTGATCAGCTCCAGCTCGGCCAGTTGCGCAGGCGTCCACTGGCGGCGCCGGTGGTGCTCGACGTGGCCGACGAAGGCCATGTCCATGGCCGGCAGGGCCATCGAGCGCACGCCGCTGCCGTCGGCGGGCAGTGCGGCGATGGCGATGTCCAGCGCGCCGCGCGACAGCAGGTCGACGAGCACCGGCGAGGTCTCGACCGTCAGCTCCAGCGCCAGCATCGGGTTGTCCTTGTGCACCGAGCGCACCCAGTCCATCAGCCACGAATGCGAGGCCGACTCGAAAGCGCCCACCTTCAGCACCACCGGCTGGATCGCCGAGGTGCCCAGGTCCGCCTTGATGTCGCGCTGCAGCGCCAGCAACCGCTCGGCATGGCCGAAGAAGCGCTGGCCCGCTGGCGTGACGCGAAACTGCTTGTCGCGCCGGTCGAGCAGCACCAGGCCCAGCTCCTGCTCGAGCATGGCCACGCGGCTGGACATGGCCGACTGCGTCAGGTGCATCTTCTCGGCCGCGCGCGTCACGCTGCGCAGCATCACCACCCAGTAGAAGGATTCGACCGAACGCAGGTTCATGCCGCGAGCTTAGCCCGCCGCGGGGTGCGCGACGCCTGCGTGCCGGGCACGCGCCACAATCCGTGCATCGTCCGGCCTCGCGCAAAGCCCATGAACGACCCCACCATCTTTCCCGGCGCCATCACCGACGTGGCCGGCCTGCGCGCCGGCCATTTCACCGACGCGCGCCGCCCCACCGGTTGCACCGTCGTGCTGTGCGAAGCCGGTGCCACGGCCGGCGTGGACGTGCGCGGCGCGGCACCGGGCACGCGCGAGACCGACCTGCTGCGCCCCGACAACCTGGTCGAGATGGTGCACGCCGTGCTGCTCACCGGCGGCAGCGCCTTCGGGCTGGACGCGGCCGGCGGCGTGATGCGCTGGCTCGACGAGCGCGGCTACGGCCTGCAGGTGGGCGCGGCGCGCGTGCCGATCGTGCCGGCGGCGGTGCTCTTCGACCTGTGGATCGGCGACGGAAGCATCCGCCCCGATGCCGCAGCCGGTTACCGCGCCTGTGCGGTGGCCGACGCCGCGCCGCCGGCGCAGGGCAACGTCGGCGCCGGCGCCGGTTGCACGGTCGGCAAGCTGTTCGGCATCGAGCGGGCCATGAAGAGCGGCATCGGCACGGCCTCGATCAAGGTCGGCGCCATCACCGTCGGCGCACTGGTGGCGGTGAATGCCACCGGCGATGTCTTCGACCCTTCCGACGGACGCATCGTCGCCGGCACACGCGGCGACGACGGCCGACCGCGCAGCGCCACGCGGGCCATCGCGCAAGGCGAATTGCCGCAGCGCGCGGTGGCCGGCATGGCCACCACCATCGGCATCGTCGCCACCGATGCCGTGCTGACAAAAGCGCAGGCCAACAAGCTGGCGACGATGGCGCACGACGGCCTGGCGCGCACGATCGACCCGGTACACACCATGGCCGACGGCGACACGCTGTTCACGCTGGCCACCGGCGCCGCGGGTCGCCCGGGCGACATGACCGTGCTCGGCGCTTTGGCGGCCAACGTCACGGCGCGGGCCGTGCTCAACGCGGTACGCGCGGCGCGCGGGCTGCAGGACCCGCCGCTGCCCGCGGCGCAGGACCTGGCCTGAACGCGGCTGCTACTTCGGCGCTTTCGCCTCGTAGGCGGCGATGGCCTTTTTCAGCACGTCGTATTCCTCGCAGCTGAACAGGCACAGCTTGTCCAACGCGGCCAGTTGCTCTTTCGCCTTGGCCGGGTTGCCGACCATCAGGTAGGCCTCGCCGAGGTACTCGTGCGCGCCGCGGTGCTTGGGATCCAGGCGCAGCGCTTCTTCGTAGTGCTTGAAGACGATCTGCATGTCGGGATTGGCGCCCTTGCGCACCGAGTAGGCATACAGGTTGTGCAAGTCGGCATTACCCGGGTCGGCGGCCAGCGCCGTCTTCAGCTGCGCCTGCGCGGCCGCATAGTCGCCGCCGGCCAGCGAGGCCTTGGCAGACTTCAGCTCGCCGCTCTCGGCCTTGGCGCCGGCGCTCCAGCTCGAACTGCTGCTGCCGCCGCTGTCGGCGGCGAAGGCACCGGACGCGGTGCACAGCACGGCGCATGCCAGTGCATTCCAATATCGATTCATGGTCATACCCCCAGGTCGTTGAACAGGACCGGCCGCACATCGTACGAGGCCCGAGCCGCTACCATGGCCGCTGACTGCCAATCCCGCGCGATGAACCCCGCCATCACCCACTGCCTGCAGGCCGACACCTGCGTGCCCGACAGGCCGAGTGTGTCCGACTGGTGGCCGCGCTGGCGCGACAGTGCCGCCCGCTCAACCGACAGCGCAGCCATGGCGGTGCTCGGCGGCTTCGACGCCGACCGCGTCGGCTGGGCCTTTGCCAGCGGCTATCAGGCCGCACTGCGCGCGCTGTTGCCGGACCTGCCATATGAAGTTCTGGCCGCTTTTTGCGTCACCGAGGAAAGCGGCAATCGGCCGCGCGACATGCAAACGCGTTTCACGCCATCGGCCGACGGCACCGTGTCGATCACCGGTGCCAAGCGCTGGACCACGTTGGGCCCGGCGAGCAGCCTGCTGCTGGTCGTCGGCACCTGGCCGGCCGACGACGTCACAGCCAGACCGCTGCTGAAGGTGGCGCGCGTGGCGGGCGACGCAAGCGGGGTGCAACTCGTGCCGATGCCGCAAACCCGCTTCGTGCCCGAAGTACCGCACGCCCGCGTGATACTCGACGCAGTGCGCGTCGAGGCCGCGGCGCTGCTGCCCGGCGACGGCTACGACGCCTATGTCAAGCCCTTCCGCAGCATCGAGGACATCCACGTCACGCTGGCGGTGCTGGCCTACCTGTTGCGCGAATCACGGCGGCGCGGCTGGCCAACCGGCTTTGCCGAGCGGCTGTGCGCAGCAATGGTGCTGCTGTCGGCGCTGGCGCATGCGCCGGCGGATGCCGCGGCCACGCATGTCGCGCTGGCTGGTGCGCTGGCCCTGGCGCAGGGCCTGTACGACGAGGCCGGCGCATTGTGGGCGCATGCCGCCGACGACCCGGGGGCGCTGCGCTGGTCGCGCGATGCCGCGCTCTTCGGCGTGGCCGGCACGGCACGCCGGCAGCGCGTGGCGCGCGCCTGGCAACGGCTCGACGAAAGCACAGGCGCCTGACATGCGGCTGAAGCAGGTGCTGTTCAGCCAGGGGTTCGGCACACGCCGCGAATGCGAGGCGTTGCTCTGGCACGGGCTCGTGCAACTCAATGAGCGCGTGCTCGACGACCCCGACGAGGACCTGCCCACCGAGGGCCTGGTGATCCGCGTGCGCGGCACAGACTGGCCCTATCACGCCCAGGCGCTGCTGATGATGCACAAGCCGGCCGGCTACGAATGCTCGCGCAAGCCGCGCCATCACCCGAGCGTATTGAGCCTGCTGCCCGCGCCGCTGCGCCAGCGAGAGGTGCAGCCGATCGGCCGGCTCGACGAGGACACCACCGGGCTGCTGCTGTTCACCGACGACGGCGCATTGATCCACAAACTGACCTCGCCGAAATGGCATGTGCCGAAGGTCTATGTCGCCGATTGCGCCGAGCCCGTCACACCCGAGCAAGTGGCGCAATTGCTGAGCGGCGTGGTATTGCACGACGATCCACTGCCGGTGCGCGCCGCGGCCTGCGAAGCCAGCGGCGCGAAGCAGCTTCGGCTGACGCTGACCGAAGGCAAGTACCACCAGGTCAAGCGCATGATCGCCGCTGCCGGCAACCATGTCAGCGCGCTGCAGCGCGAAGCCTTCGGCGCGCTGCGCCTGCCGGCCGACCTGGCACCTGGCCAATGGCGCTGGGTCGAGCGCGAGGCCATCGCGCCGGGCTTGTGACTCGGCGATCAGCAAAGGAAGCACGATGAGCGCCCCCATCGCCGCCCTGTCGCAGCTCTGGCAGGCCGCGGGCCTGCCGCACGAAGCGCTGCAGCGGGTGACCCTCCGCGGCGCCGAGCCGGCCCTGCCCTCGTCCTTTGCCGTCGGCACCGCGGCGCAAGCCGGCATCGCCGCCGCGGCGCTGGCCGCGACCGAGGTGGGCCGACTGCGCAACGGCGTACTGCAGCAGGTCGCTGTGGAGATGTGCCACGCGGCGCTGGAATGCTGCACGCACTACAGGCTCGACGGCCGCGTGCCGTCCATCTGGGACAAGCTGTCGGGCCTGTACCCCTGCGGCGGCGACGACGGCGCGGCCGGCTGGGTGCGCATCCACACCAACTTCGCCCACCATCGCGACGCGGCGCTGCGCCTGCTGGCATTGCCCGTCGGCGACAGCGTCACGAAGGCCGAGGTGCAGCAGGCGCTGCGCGGCTGGCGCGCGCTCGACTTCGAGCAGGCGGCAGCCGATGTCGGCGCCGTGGTCGCTGCACTGCGCAGCTTCGACGCGTGGGATGCCCATCCGCAGGGCCAGGCTGTGGCCGCGATGCCGCTGCTGCGCATCGAGCGCATCGGCGATGCGACGCCGCGCCGCTGGCCGGCACTGGCCTCGACCGAACGGCCGCTGACGGGGCTGCGCGTGCTCGACCTGACGCGCATCCTCGCCGGACCTGTTGGCACGCGCGCGCTGGCCGCCCATGGCGCTGATGTGCTGCTGGTGAATGCACCGCAGCTGCCCAACATCGAGGCCATCGCCGAGACCAGCCGCGGCAAGCTGTCAGCGCATGCTGACCTGCGCAGCGCCTCTGACCGCAGCGCCTTCGACGCCGTGCTGCGCGACGCGCATGTGCTGGTGCAGGGCTACCGACCGGGCAGCCTGCGAGGCCTGGGCTATGGCGCCAATCAGATCGCTGCGAAGAGCCCCGGCATCGTTGTCGTGTCGCTGTCGGCCTATGGCGACTCCGGGCCGTGGGCCGCGCGCCGCGGCTTCGACTCGCTGCTACAGACGGCCAGCGGCTTCAACCACGCCGAAGCGACGGCCTTCGGCAGTGGGCCGCCGCGCGCCTTGCCGATGCAGATCCTCGACCATGGCTCGGGGCATCTGATCGCGCTCGGCGCGGCCGCGGCGCTGCAACGCCAGCAGCTTGAAGGCGGGAGCTGGCACGTGCAGGTGTCGCTGGCCCGCACCGGGCAGTGGCTGCGCGGCCTGGGGCGTGTGCCCGACGGTTTCAGCGCCGTCGCGGCCGACTTCGCGCCTTACTTGGAGACGATGCAAAGCGGCTTCGGCGAACTCGTCGCGTTGCGTCATGCGGCGCAGCTGTCGCGCACCCCGGCGGCCTGGACCCGGCCGTCGATGCCGCCGGGCTCGCACCCGCTCGCCTGGCCCTGATCGATGCGCGACGCTGGGCGCGGACCGGCGCCGCGCAGTCCGTTGTGATTTCGCCCACCGTGTGCATCGGCGCGCTGCGGGCAAGCGCGGGGCTATCTTTTCGCAACGGTCCATAGAAAATGCGAGCACAAGTGTTGCGCACGGCGCAGCCGTCTTGCCGGAGCAAAAGGCGATGGAAACGGATACAAGAACAGAACCGAGGGAGGCGGCAACGAAGTCCTGGGAGTTGCTCGCGAAGCTGGCCGCCGCCGGCGACGCGAAGGCGCTGGAGGCCTACGTCGACCGCATCGGCCCCAGCGAGGCATTTCGCGCGCTTCTGCGTCTCGAGCCCGATGATCGCGAGAAGGTCCTGACCACGCTTTCTCCCGAAGATGCGGCCGACCTCATCGAGGAGATTCCCGACGAGCACGCGTCCGACCTGATCGAGCAGCTCCCGGCCAAGAAAGCGGCGTCGATCCTGAGCGAGATGGATGTCGATGATCAGGTCGACGTCATCGGGGACATGCACGACGAGGACGCCGAGGCGATCCTCGCCGAAATGACCCCGGAAGACGCGGCACATGTGCGGCGCCTCATCCGCTACGACCCGGACGTCGCCGGCGGCCTGATGTCGACCGACTACCTCGCCTACGGCGAATCCGTGCGCGTCGGCGACGTCATCAACGATCTCAGCAAGCGCGCGGACGAGCGCGAAGAGTCGGAACACGATGCGCACGTGTACGTGGTGTCCACGACGGGCAAACTCATCGGCGTGCTGGATCTGCGCGACCTGGTGCTCGCGCGGCGCAGCACCCCGCTGGCGGCCATACTCAAGTCGTCGCTCTTCGTGCGCGCCGAAGCGACACTCGACGAATTGGAGACCTTCTTCGAGCGCTATGCGTTCCAGGCGGTGCCGGTCATCGACGAACGCCAGGGGCTGGTCGGGGTGGTGGGTCGGGACGAGGTGGCTGAGGCCATCGCGAACCGGTCGCAGGAGGAGTACGCCAGGTCGAAGGGCATCATCGGCGGGGACGAGATCCGCTCGCTGCCGGTGCTGACTCGCGCGCGACGGCGCTTGTCGTGGCTCAGCCTGAACATCGTGCTCAACATCATGGCGGCCAGCGTGATCGCCCTGTACTTCGACACGCTGAGCGCGGCGATCGCACTGGCCGTATTCCTGCCGATCGTCTCGGACATGAGTGGCTGCTCTGGAAACCAGGCCGTTGCGGTCAGCATGCGCGAACTCTCGCTGGGCATCGTCAAGCCCTTCGAGGTGCTGCGGGTGTGGATCCAGGAGATCAAGGTCGGCGTGCTGAACGGCATCACGCTCGGCATACTGCTCGGTGTGGTGGCGTGGCTGTGGAAGGACAACTATTGGCTCGGGCTCGTCGTGGGCGCCGCGCTGGCCATCAACACCATGGTGGCGGTTTCGCTCGGCGGCACCGTGCCGCTCGTGCTGAAGCGCATTGGGGTCGATCCCGCGGTCGCCTCAGGTCCGATCCTGACCACGGTCACCGACATGTGCGGATTCTTCCTCGTGCTGAGCCTGGCGACCTTGGTACTGCCGCAGCTCGCCGGGGTCTAGGAGCGCGGGTGTTTCGGTCGCGATGTGCCATCGGTAGCCGGCGCGCATTCATTCGATGCATGCCAGATCGGCATCGGAACACGGCAGCGATAATCGCCGCATGCAGGTTTTCCGAGGTCTACGCCATCCCGGCATCGCACCGGCCTGTGCGCTGACCATCGGCAACTTCGACGGCGTGCACCGCGGCCACCAGGCCATGCTGGCGCTGCTCACCAACGAGGCGCGGCACCGCGGCGTGCCCAGTTGCGTGCTCAGCTTCGAACCGCACCCGCGCGACTACTTCGCGGCACGCATGGGCCAGCCCGAGCAGGCGCCGCGGCGCGTGGCCACGCTGCGCGACAAGCTTTCCGAGCTGGAGCGCTGCGGCATCGAGCAGGTGGTGGTGATGCGTTTCGACGCGCGCTTTGCCGGCCAGTCGCCGCAGGCTTTCATCGACGACGTGCTGGTGCGGGGCCTGGGCGTGCGCTATGTGCTGGTCGGCGACGATTTCCGCTTCGGCGCCAAGCGCGCCGGCGACTATCCGATGCTCGATGCGGCCGGAGCACAAGCGGGCTTCGATGTCGCGCGCATGCTCAGCTACGAGGTGCATGGCCTGCGCGTGTCCAGCTCCGCCGTGCGCGAGGCGCTGGCCTCGGGCGACATGGAGCGCGCCGCGGCGCTGCTGGGCCGGCCCTACAGCATCAGTGGCCATGTGCTGCATGGTCGCAAGCTGGGCCGCGAGCTCGGCTCGCCGACGCTGAACCTGCGCTTCGTCCATGCGCGGCCGGCCGCGGCCGGCGTGTTCGCGGTGCGCGTGCATGGGCTGATGGATGGCGCCCTGCCCGGCGTGGCCAGCCTGGGCGTGCGACCGACCGTCGAAGATGCCGGGCGCCAGCTGCTCGAGGTGCATTGCCTGCAATGGCCGGCCGCACTCGGTGCCGATGGCGGCTACGGCCGCTGCATCCGCGTGGAGCTGCTGCACAAGTTGCACGACGAGCGCAAGTACCCGTCGCTCGAAGCGCTGCGCGAAGGCATCGCGCTGGACGTGGCCGAGGCGCGAGCCTGGCTGCCGGCCGACTAGAATCAAGCCATGTCTTCGCGCCAGTCACGACTCTCGGGCCTGAGCACCCACGCCGCCACCGGCCGGCAGATCACGCGCGACCGAATTTGAGGCGTATGTCTTGACGCGAAGGGCGGCCCCATCGGCGCCGCGACCTGTCGCCCCAAGCCCGATACCGACGACTGCCGCCTGGCGCACCCGCTGCGCCGCGAAGCCCTACATGAAAACCGACAAGACACCCACCGACTATCGCGCCACGCTGAACCTGCCCGACACGCCCTTCCCGATGCGCGGCGACCTGCCCAAGCGCGAGCCGCAGTGGGTCAAGGAATGGGACGACAAGGGCCTGTACAAGCAGCTGCGCATGGCGCGCCACGGCGCGCCGCTGTTCGTGCTGCACGACGGCCCGCCCTATGCCAATGGCCAGATCCACATGGGCCACGCCGTCAACAAGGTGCTGAAGGACATGATCGTCAAGGCGCGGCAGCTGGCCGGCTTCGACGCGATGTACGTGCCGGGGTGGGACTGCCACGGCCTGCCGATCGAGAACGCGATCGAGAAGAAGCACGGCCGCCATCTGAGCCGCGACGACATGCAGGCCAAGAGCCGCGCCTACGCCACCGAGCAGATCGCGCTGCAGATGGGCGACTTCAAGCGCCTGGGCGTGCTCGGTGAGTGGGATCGCCCGTATCGCACGATGGACTACGCCAACGAAGCCGGCGAGATCCGCGCCTTCAAGCGTGTCATCGAACGCGGTTTCGTCTACCGCGGCCTCAAACCCGTGTACTGGTGCTTCGACTGTGGCTCCTCACTCGCCGAGTTCGAGATCGAATACGCCGACAAGAAGAGCCAGACGCTGGACGTGGCCTTTCCCTGCGCCGAACCCGATCGGCTGGCCGCGGCCTTCGGTCTGCCCAGCTTGTCGAAAGAGGCCTTCGCGGTCATCTGGACCACCACCGCGTGGACCATCCCCGCCAACCAGGCGCTGAACCTGAACCCGAAGCTGGAATACGCGCTGGTCGATACCGAGCGCGGCTTGTTGCTGCTGGCGGCTTCGCTGGTCGAGCGCTGCCTGGAGCGCTACGTTCTACAGGGCAAAGTGCTGGCCACGACGCTGGGCGAGAGCCTGGGTGGTATTTCGTTCCGCCACCCGCTGGCCGCCACGGACGCCGGTTTTGATCGGCCCAGCCCGGTGTACCTGGCCGACTACGCCACCGCCGAAGACGGCACCGGCATCGTGCACTCGTCGCCGGCCTATGGCGTGGACGACTTCAACTCCTGCGTCGCGCACGGCATGAAGGTCGACGACATCCTGAATCCGGTGCAGGGCAACGGCAGCTATGCGCCCGCCTTCCCGCTGTTCGGCGGGCAGAACATCTGGAAGGCGGTGCAACCGATCCTGGACACGTTGAAAGCGGCCGGGCGGCTGCTGGCCACCGAAGGCATCAGCCACAGCTACCCGCACTGCTGGCGCCACAAGAGCCCGGTGATCTACCGCGCCGCAGCGCAGTGGTTCGTGCGAATGGACGAAGGCACGGGCGTGTTCACACAGGACAAGGCGCCGAAGACGCTGCGCCAGATGGCGCTGGACGCCATCGACCAGACCGGCTTCTACCCCGAGAACGGCCGAGCGCGGCTGCGCGACATGATCGCCGGGCGCCCCGACTGGTGCATCAGCCGCCAGCGCAGCTGGGGCGTGCCGCTGCCCTTCTTCCTGCACAAGGACACGGGCGAGCTGCATCCGCGCACGATGCACATCCTCGACACAGCCGCCGACATCGTCGAGGCCGGCGGCATCGAGGCCTGGAGCCGCGCCACCGCCGAAGAGATCCTCGGGCTTGAGGACGCGAAGCTCTACACCAAGAGCAGCGACATCCTCGAGGTCTGGTTCGATTCCGGCTCGACCTTCCGCCATGTGCTGCGCGGCACGCATGCCATCGACCCGGCCGGTGCGCCGGGTTACCACGGCAGCGGCCCCGAGGCCGACCTGTACCTGGAGGGCCATGACCAGCACCGCGGCTGGTTCCACTCCTCGCTGCTGATCGCCTGTGCGCTCGAAGGGCGGGCGCCCTATCGCGGCCTGCTGACGCACGGCTTCACCATCGACGCCTCGGGCCGCAAGATGAGCAAGTCGCTGGGCAACGGCATCGAGCCACAGGTGGTCAGCGCCAAGCTCGGCGCCGAGATCATCCGGCTGTGGGTGGCGGCCAGCGACTATTCGGGCGACATCGCCGGCGACGACAAGATCCTGGCGCGCGTGGTCGACGGCTACCGACGCATCCGCAACACGCTTCGCTTCCTGCTCGCCAACACAAGCGATTTCGATGCGACCAAGCATGCCGTGCCGCTGGAGCAGATGCTAGAGATCGATCGCTACGCGCTGGCCCGTGCGGCCGAGTTGCAGGCCGAGATCCTGAAGCACTTCACCGCCTACGAGTTCCACCCTGTGGTGGCCAAGCTGCAGCTGTACTGCTCGGAGGACCTGGGCGGCTTCTACCTCGACGTGCTGAAGGACCGCCTGTACACCACCGCACCCGACAGCGTTGCCCGGCGCAGCGCGCAGACGGCGCTGTGGCACATCACGCATGCCATGCTGCGCTGGATGGCGCCGTTCCTGAGCTTCACCGCCGAGGAGGCGTGGCAGGTGTTCGCGCCCGGCCGCTCGGTGTCGATCTTCACCGAAACCTACTCCGACACCAGCGGCTGGGCCGATGGGGCACTGCTGGCCAAATGGACGCGCCTGCGTGAGATTCGCGAGGCCGCCAACAAGATCATCGAGGATCAGCGCAGCGCGGGCGCGGTGGGCTCGTCGCTGCAGGCCGAACTGCTCATCACAGCGCCGGCCAACGACCATGCGTTGCTGAGCAGCCTGGGCGAGGACCTGAAGTTCGTGACCATCACCTCGGTGGTGGAAGTGCTTGCCGGCGAGGCCCTGGCCATAGAGGCGCGTGCGTCGAGCGTGATCAAGTGCGAGCGCTGCTGGCACTGGCGCGACGATGTCGGTGCCGATGCGGCGCATCCGACGATCTGCGGGCGCTGCGTGAGCAACCTGCTCGGCGCGGGCGAATCCCGGCGTTTCGCCTGAGCATGGCGGCGCGCGGCGGACCTGGCCTGTGGGTCTGGCTCGGCCTGGCACTGGGGGTGGTGGTGCTCGACCAGGCCAGCAAGACGCTGATCATCGGCACGTTCCAGCTCAACGACAGCCGCGAGATCACCTCCTGGTTCAACCTGGTGCGGGTGCACAACAGCGGCGCGGCATTCAGCTTCCTGGCCGGCGCCTCGGGCTGGCAGCGCTGGTTCTTCGTCGTGCTGGGCGCGGTGGCCTCGGTGTTCATCATCTGGATGCTGAACAAGCACCCCACGCAGACGCTGTTCTGCTTCGCCGTGACGATGATCATGGGCGGCGCCATCGGCAACGTCGTCGACCGCCTGCTGCACGGCCATGTGGTCGATTTCATCCAGCTGCACTACGGCGGCTGGTTCTTTCCGTCCTTCAACCTGGCCGACAGCGCGATCACGCTGGGCGCGATCTGCCTGATCCTGGACGAGATCGCGCGCGTGCGCCGCACGCATTGACGCGGCTCATTCCAAGGCCGTCCATCCGGACCGCACCCACTGGACGCCCGACTGCCGCTGGCCTACCCTTGCGACCGTGAGCCCCACCGACAGCCAATCGCCCGAAGAGGCCGCCGCCGACGCGCCGGCCGAGGATGCCGCGGCCAAGGCGGTGCCGCCGGCCATCGAACTCAGGCGACTGAACTTCGGCGATCCGCTGCACTGGCTGGTGCTGGGCTGGCGCGACTTCAAGCGCTGCCCGGCCATCGGCATCTTCTACGGCGCCTGCTTCATGGTCATGGGCTGGGCGCTTATGAAGGTCTACGAACACGCGCCGGCCTTCGTCATGGCCATGTCCGCGGGTTTTCTGCTGGTCGGGCCCTTCCTGTGCCTGGGACTGTACCGGGCCAGCCAGCGGCTGGAAGAAGGCGAGAAACCCGATTTCGGCGACTCGCTGCTGGCCTGGGACACACGCACCGGCACGCTGGCCATCTTCGGCTTCGTGCTGCTCGTGCTGGAGCTGTTGTGGGGCCGCGCCACGATGGTCATCTTTGCCGTCAGCTTCGACGGCATGCCCGACCTGAAAGGCTCGCTGCTGGCACTGACCGACATCCAGAACATCGGCTTCATCGGGGCCTGGGTCGGTGTCGGCGCCATCTTCGCCGGGCTGATCTACTCGGTCAGCGTGATCTCGATCCCGATGATCCTGCACCGCCAGACCGATGCCATCACCGCCGGGCTGACCAGTCTGCGCCTGGTGCTGTCGCAACCCGCGGTGATGCTGTTCTGGGGCATGCTGCTGACGGTGCTGGTGGTGCTGGCGCTGCTGCCCTGGTTTGCCGGGCTGCTGGTGGTCGGGCCGGTGCTCGGGCATGCCTCGTGGCATGCCTACCGCGCCGCAGTCGCCGACTGAGCGCGCATCAAACTCATCCAAATTGATCGAAAGAGGTTCCCGAATGACTAGCAAACTAACTTTCATCGGCAGGGCCGCCGCGTTGGCGGCGATGGTCACGCTGGCCACATCCCCTCAAACGGCGCTGGCCGCGGACGAAAAGATCCAGCTGATGTTCGTGCAAAGCGCCGAAAGCCTGAAGGCCGACGGCAAGACGCTGCGCCTGGTGAACGTATCGCCGCAGGCGATCTACTTCACTGACCGGCCAGTGCGCCAGGCCGGGCATGTGTCGATGAGCGACTACATGAAGGAATGGACCGCCGCCGCAGGGCCGAACAACTTCGCTGCCGATCCGCCCAACGCCACGCTCTCGGTGTACGAACCCGGCAAGTCGGAGAACACGCTCACCGTCGTCGAGATCAGCAACCCCAAGCTCGAAGGCAAGGACCTGATCTACAGCTACAAGCTCATCGAAGGCAAGGTGCCGGCGACGGGCGGCGTGACCTCACTGTTCATCGACTGGATCGGCCCCGGTGGCGGTGTCGGCCCCGGCTTCCACGGCGTGGGCGTGGGTCGGCGCGGGGTCGGCTGGCGCTGAACGGCGGCACGGCATCCGGCCGCCGCGGCGGCGTCACAATACCGCCCGCCACAGGGCACTGGCTCTGTCGGCTGTGCGCTGCCAAGAACCCGGCAGCACAGCCGTTGGCCGTTCCGGGGTCGACCACATATTCTCAGGAGCAACTCGCATGTCTGGATCCAACTCGCGCGGCATCGCCGCCGGCATCTTCACGGCGGCGATGGTGGCGGCGCTGCCGCTGCAATCGCGGGCCCAGGGCATCGACGGGCCGTGGCAATGGCAGGCTGCGGTCTATGCCTGGGTGCCGACCATCGGCGGCTCGACCCGGTTCCCCGAGAGCGGCGGCGGTTCGAGCGTCGACGTCTCGATGCGCGACGTGCTCGATGCGTTGAAGATGACCTTCATGGGCAACCTCAGCGTCACCAACGGCCGCTGGGGCCTGTGGACCGATCTGGTGTACGCGGACTTCGGGCACTCGAAGCAGAGTTTTCGCGAGTTCAGCATCGGCGGGCAGCCCCTGCCGGGCGGCGTCGACGCCAACACGGTGCTCGACCTGAAGAACTGGATCTGGACCACGGCCGGCACGTACCGATTCGCCTCGACCCCGGAATACACTGCCGACGTTCTGGCCGGCGTGCGCATGCTGGACATGAAGCAGACCTTGTCGTGGTCGTTGAACGGCAACATCGGGTCGCTGCCGATCGCACGCGAGGGCACAGCCAAGCTGAACCTGACCAACTGGGACGCTGTCGTCGGCGTCAAGGGCGCCGCCAGCTTCGGCCCCGAGCGCAAGTGGTTCGTGCCGTACTACCTGGACATTGGTGCCGGCGAGTCGAAGCTTACCTGGCAGGCCAACCTCGGCATCGGCTACAGGTTTGGCTGGGGCGCGCTGGTCGCTTCGTGGCGCTACCTCGACTACGAGATGAAGTCGGACCAGGCCATCCAGAGCCTGACGATGAACGGCCCGCTGTTCGGGGCGGTGTTCCAGTTCTGACGGCCAGGGCACGGCGGCTGCGCCGCCGCGCCCATGGCGGCGCAGCCCGTCAGGGCAGCAGCACGCTGCAGCCGGTGGTCTTGCGCGCTTCCAGGTCGCGGTGTGCCTGGGCCACGTCGGCCAGCGCGTAGCGCTGATCGATGCGGATCTTCACCTTGCCGCTGCCGACCACGTCGAACAGGTCATCGGCCATTTGCTGCGTGGTCTCGCGCGTGGCGATGTGCGTGAACAGCGTGCCGCGCGTCAGGTGCAGCGAGCCCTTTGCGCCCAGGATGCCCGGCGCGAATGGCGGCACCGGGCCGGAGGCATTGCCGAAGCTGGCCATCAGGCCCAGCGGGCGCAGGCAGTCGAGCGATTTGTCGAAAGTGTCCTTGCCGATCGAGTCGTAGACCACCTTCACGCCCTTGCCGCCGGTGATCTCCTTGACCCGCTTGACGAAGTCCTCGCTGCTGTAGTTGATGCAGTGCGCGGCGCCGTGCTCCAGCGCCAGCTTGCACTTCGCGTCGGTGCCGGCGGTGCCGATCAGCTGAAGGCCCAGCGCCTTGGCCCATTGGCAGGCGATCAGGCCCACGCCGCCGGCGGCGGCATGGAACAGCACGAAGTCGCCCGGCTGCAGCCCGCCCTGCGGCAGCGTGCGCTTGAGCAGGTACTGTGCGGTCAGGCCCTTGAGCATCATCGCCGCGCCGGTGTCGAAGTCGATCGCGTCGGGCAACCGGCACACGGTCTTCGCCGGCATGACGCGCGCTTCGCTGTACGAACCCGGCGGCTGGCTGGCATAGGCGGCGCGGTCGCCCACCTTCAGGTGCGTGACGCCCGCGCCGACGGCCTCGACGATGCCGGCGCCTTCCATGCCCAGCGTCAGCGGCAGCGGGTTCGGGTACAACCCCGTGCGCTGGTAGACGTCGATGAAGTTCAGCCCGCAGGCCTTGTGGCGAATGCGGATCTGGCCTTCTCCGGGTTCGCCTACCGCAAGCTCCACCATCTTCATCACTTCGGGGCCACCGTACTCGGTGATCTGGATCGTCTTGGATGTGCTCATGTTCGCTCCTGCGTTGTGTTGGCCAATTGTCGAGGTTAGCGCATGGCGCGGCGGCGCCGCGAACGCCACCACAGCAGCCCGTAGGCGATCAGGTTGAATGCCGCCAGCACCAGGGCGATGCGCCACTGTGCGGCCGGGGTCAGCCCCTGCGGATAGATCAACGCACCCAGATGGTGGTCGACGAAGCTGCCCGCATAGCCCTGCTGCCCGGCGCGATGCCGCAGGCCCATCTCCAGTGGCGTCAGCGGACACAGGCCGGCCGTGGCCTCGACCCAGACGCCCCAGGCCAGCGCCGGCAGGTGCAGCCACACCAGGCGCGGCCAACGCCAAAGCGACAGCGCACCCAGCGTCGCCCAGGCGATGAAGGCGCCGTGCAGCACCAGCACCATGTCGGCGAGAATCGACCAGCCCATGCCGCAGTGTCGCGCGATCGCGAGCTGCGTGGCAGTGGCCTCACCCCAACCCACCGCATGAGACGACTCGTCGCCGCACCCAATCTGGCCTTGGCCACGCTGTGGGCCGACCAGCTGGCCGCTGCCGGCGTGCCCACCAGCGTGCAGCGCGCCTGGACCGGAAGCATCGCCGGCGAGATTCCGGTGGACCAGGCGCTGCCCGAGGTCTGGGTCATGGACGACGAGCGCCATGCCGAGGCGCTGCACCTGCTCGAAGAACTGCGCAACCCGCCCTGGCGGCATTGGGTGTGCCGCAGCTGCCGCGAGCATGTGGACGGCCCCTTCGAGCAATGCTGGAACTGCGGCACGCCGCAGCCCGCGCTGGGCGAATGAAGCTGCCGCTGCGGCTGGTGTTGCTGCTGACGCTGCCGCCGTTGTTGTGGGCGGGCAATGCCGTCTTGGGGCGCATGGCCGTGGGCCACGTGCCGCCGCAGGCCTTGAATGCGCTGCGCTGGTGTGGTGCGCTGCTGATCCTGCTGCCGCTGGGCTGGCGCGTGCTGGCCAACGCCGATTCCCGCCGGGCCATCTGGCAACGGCGCGGCTATCTGGCCGGCCTGGGTTTGTTGGGCGTGGCCGCGTACAACGCCTTCCAGTACCAGGCGCTGACGACCACCACCGCGCTGAACGCCACGCTCATTGCGGCCAGCGGGCCGGTGTGGATGCTGCTTCTGGGTCTGGGGTTGTACGGCGAACGGCCGCACAAGCGGCAATGGCTCAGCAGCGCGCTGAGCCTGCTCGGCGTGCTGATCGTCATCACGCGCGGCAACGTGCAGGCACTGGCCCAGGTGCGACTTGTATCGGGCGACCTGCTGATGCTGGTGGGCGTGATGTGCTGGTCGCTGTACAGCTGGCTGCTGGCACGCCCGCCGGCGTCGATGCGCGAGCATGAGCGACCGCCGTGGAACTGGGCCGAATTCCTGTTCGTCCAGTCCTTGTTCGGCATCGGCTGGGCGGTGGCGGCTGCCGGCACCGAGCAGGTGATCGCGCCGCAGGCCATCGACTGGTCACCTTGGGTGCTGCTGCTGTTGGTGTATGTGGCGCTGGGCCCGTCGGTCATCGCCTACCGCTGCTGGGGCATCGGCGTGGCTGCCGCCGGGCCGCCGCTGGCCGGCTTCTTCGCCAACCTGACGCCGGTCTTTGCCGCGCTGCTGTCGGCCGCGCTGCTGGGCGAGATACCGCAGCTGTACCACGGCGTGGCCTTCGCGCTGGTGCTGGCCGGCATCGCGGTGTCGTCGCGCAACTGAAACTGCGAGGGAGGGCCGGGCGCAGGCCGGCCCAGGGGGTGCTCAGTACGTGCCCGGATACGCTCCGCCATCGAGCAGGATGTTCTGTCCCGTCAGGTACGCTGCCTGCGCGCTGCACATGAAGGCGCAGACCGCGCCGAACTCGTCGGGGGTGCCGAAGCGCCTGGCCGGAATGGTCGCTTGCCGTGCCGCCAGGATCTCTTCCACTGGCTTGCCCGCCTTGGCCGCCACGCCGGCCGAGGTGCTGCGCACACGGTCGGTGTCGAATACACCGGGCAGCAGGTTGTTGATCGTGACGTTGGCCGACACCAGTTGCGTCTGCCGCGCCAGCCCGGCGACGAAGCCGGTGAGGCCGCTGCGCGCGCCGTTGGACAGGCCCAGCACCTCGATCGGCGCCTTCACCGACATGGACGTGATGTTCACCACGCGCCCGAAGCCACGGCCCGCCATCTTGTCCACCGTCGCCTTGATGAGTTCGATCGGCGTGAGCATGTTGGCATCCACCGCCTTGATCCAGTCATCGCGGTTCCAGTCGCGGAAATCGCCCGGCGGTGGGCCGCCGGCGTTGTTGATCAGGATGTCCACCTGCGGGCACGCCGCCAACGCCGCGGCGCGGCCGGCCTCGGTGGTGATATCGCCGGACACAGCCACCACTTTCACGTCCGGGTTCAGCGCGCGCAGTTCCTCGGCCGTGGCCTGCAAGGCCTCGTCACCCCGCGCGGTGATGACGACGTTGACGCCCTCGCCCACCAGTGCCTTGGCGC
>JAHECC010000302.1 GCA_024641965.1 Rubrivivax sp. | reverse complement strand
TTGTTCAGCCGTGCCGACCCCGCGTTGCAGGCCGAGCTCTGCGATCGCCTGCTGATGGGCCTGAGCGGCTTTGCCGAAAGCCGGCTCAAACCACTGGAGGATTGGTTGCTGGGCGAAGGCGCTGGCACGCCGGCCGCCAAGCTGCCGAACGTACGTGCGCGGCTGGCGGAGACGCTGCTGTTCCGCGGCGACGTCGCCGGCATGCGTCGGCTGTGCGCGAGGATCAAGGGCGCGGGTGTGGATCTCGTGCTTGCCGCGCAGACGATCGCCGAAGGCCAGTGGGAGCCGGGCGCGGCGGTTTTCGAAGCGGCGCTGAAGGCGGCCGCATCGGAGCTGGGCCGGCGCAAGAACCTGGTCACGCCGTCGCTGGGTTGGATCTACCTGATGGCGCTGCTGGCCCAGGGCACGCCCACAGCCTGGGCCAAGGCGCGCAAGTTCGCCGCCGCCGAGGCCGGCAAGGGCCGCCAGGCCGACCCCTACGGCTTCTGGGGGCCGTGGCTCAGCGCCATCGATCAACGTCTGGGCGATGCGCCGCGCGCGCCGCAGCACTTTCGGTTGCAGGCTTCGGAGAGCTCGGGCCTGCAATCGCTGCAGTACCTGCACCACCTTCTGCTGGCGGCCTGGCTGCGCATCGATGTCGCCGATGCCGCGGCACTGCGCAAGCATGCGGCGCGCTTGGCCGCGTCCTTCGACGAAGCGCAACTGGCGTGGCTGGCGCAATTGACGCGCCGCGCCGCGGCCTCGTTGGTGAACGAGGCCTGCGCGCCGGGCGATGCGAAGACACCTTTCTTCATCGGTGACGCGCAGGACAGTTGGCGCGAGGCCCTGGCCTCGATACTGGCGCTGGGCGGCACGGAGGCGGCCGGCAAGCGCGCACGGGACGCGGGGGCCCAGGACCGCCTGATCTGGGTCGTGGACATCGACGAGGACGCGCGCATCGCGTCGATCGAGGCGATGGAGCAGAAGGCGGGTGTGCGCGGCCTGGGCAAGGCCAAAGCGGTGTCGCTGGCCGCACTGGCGCGGCGCAAGGATCTGGCCACGCACGACGCGGCTGTGCTGCGCGCACTGAAGCGCGACGACTACGGCGGCCGGCCGGTGCTGGACTTGGTGGATGCCGCGCCGGCACTGGTGCGCCACCCGGCCGTCGCCTTTGCCGACGACCCGACGCGCTTTGTCGAAGTCAGCGAAGGCCTGCCGGCGCTGGAGATCATGACGCAGGGCGAGCATGTCAGCTTCCGCCTGCTCGACCCGGTGCGCAGCGACGCCCTGCGCAAGGATGAAAGCCAGGACGATCTGCTGCCGCAGCGCTGGCGCACGCAGCGCGCAAGGCAGCGCAACGTGATGCTGCTCGACGACGGCGACGGCCGCGCGCGTCTGGTGCGGCTGACCCCTGCGCAGTTGCGTGTCGACGAACTCGTATCGCAGGGCTGGAAGGTGCCGGTGTCGGCGCGCGCCGAGATGGACGCGGCGATGCGCGTGCTGTCGGCGCACTTCCAGGTGGCCAGCGACGCCGAGGCCGGGCACGAGGTGCCGCCCGATGCCCGGCTGCGCGCCGAGCTGACGCCACTGGGCAGCGGCGTGCGGCTGAGCCTGCGCGCCGCCCCCTTCGGCGATTTCGGCCCTCGGCTGCCGCCCGCGCACGGCCGCCATCGTGTGACCACCGTGCACCAGGGGCTGACGCTGTCCACGCGGCGCGACCTGGCGGCGGAGCGCACGGCCTTCGAACAGGTGCTTCAGGCACTGGACTTCATTGAGGACGAAGGCTGCGACTGGGAGTTCGACGCGCCCGACCAGGCGCTGGCCGTGGTCGAGGGCTTGAGCCGCTTGAGCGAGCACATCGTCAGCGAGTGGCCCAAAGGCAAGCCGTTGCGCGTGCGCGCGGTGCCGCAGGCCGGCGTCAAGCTGCGCGCGGTCTCCAAGGGCGACTGGCTCGAACTCGACGGTGAACTCGAGCTCGACGGCGGCGAGGTGCTGCGCCTGCGCCAGCTGCTGGAGATGGCGCGGGACAGCCGCAGTCGCTACGTGGCGCTGGGCGAGGGCGACTTCCTGGCGCTGGGCGATGCCTTGCGCCAGCAACTCACCGATCTGGCCGCGCTGGCGCAGACGCACGGCCAGGGCGCAAAGCAGGGTCAGCGCTTGTCGGGTGTGGCCGCGCTGGCCTGGGAGGCCAGCGGCCATGGGTTGTCGATGGACGGCGATGCCGCCTGGCGCAAGCGCAGCCAGGCCTGGGCCACGGCGCAGCAGCAGGTCTTCGAAGCACCGGCCGGGTTGAACGCCGACCTGCGCGACTACCAGCTGGACGGCTACGGCTGGCTGGCGCGCCTCGCCGCCAGCGGCTTCGGCGCGGTGCTGGCCGACGACATGGGCCTGGGCAAGACGGTGCAGACGCTGGCGCTGCTGCTGCAACGCGCGGCCGGCGGCCCGGCGCTGGTGGTCGCGCCGACTTCGGTGTGCGGCAACTGGTTGCTGGAGGCGGCACGCTTCGCGCCGGGCCTGGGCTTCGAGCTGTACGGCGATGTGGGCTCGATCGAGCAGACCGAGGACGAACTGGCCGAAGGCGACGACGCCACACCGCAGGACAACGCAAGGCGCAGCGCGCGGCGCCGCCAGGTGCGCGCCTTGGGGCCGCGGCAGGTGCTGGTGTGCTCTTATGCGCTGCTGCAGATCGACGCCGACATCCTGGCCGAGACGCAGTGGCACAGCATCGTGCTCGACGAGGCGCAGGCCATCAAGAACCCGGCCACGCACCGCGCCAAAGCGGCGCTGGCGCTGCAGGGTGACTTCAAACTGGCGTTGACCGGCACGCCGATCGAGAACCGGCTGGGCGAACTGTGGTCGATCATGGGTTTCTGCAACCCCGGCCTGCTGGGCAGTGCCGAGCAGTTCGCGCGCAACTTCGGCAACCCGATCGAGCGCGCCGAAGACCCGATGATCAAGGCGCACAGCGCACGCCGGCTGCGCCGCCTGCTGTCACCTTTCCTGAAGCGCCGCACCAAGGCCGAGGTGCTGAGCGACCTGCCACCGCGCACGGAGATCGTGCACGAGGTGGTGCCGGGCGCGAAGGAGCGTGCGCTGCTCGAAGCCCTGCGCCAGCAGGCCGAGGCCAGCGTGGCGCAGTCCTTCGCCGCCAACGCGGGCGGCAGCCGCGAGGGGCAAAACCAGTTCCACGTGCTGGCCGCGCTGACCAAGCTGCGCCGCGCCGCCTGCGACCCGCGCTTGGTGGCACCGGAACTCGGCTTGATCGGTGCCAAGGTGCTGGAGTTCGAACGTCTGGCGATGGAACTGGTGGCCGGCCGCCACAAGGCGTTGGTGTTCAGCCAGTTCACTGACTTCCTGGCGCTGTTGCGCGAGCGGCTCGATCTGGCCGGGCTGAGCCACCAGTATCTGGACGGCAGCACGCCGGCGGCCGAGCGCGGCAAGCGCATCGCCGCCTTCCAGGCGGGCGAGGGCGATCTGTTCCTGATCAGCCTGAAAGCGGGCGGTTTCGGCCTGAACCTGACGATGGCCGACTACGTGATCATTGCCGACCCGTGGTGGAACCCGGCGGCCGAAGAGCAGGCCAGTGCGCGCGCGCACCGC
>JAHECC010000301.1 GCA_024641965.1 Rubrivivax sp. | reverse complement strand
GAGCGAAGGCGCGCTTTCAGCGCGCAGCCGCTTTTCAGTCCATTTCGACGAAGGAACGCGAGCGGCCATGAAGCCATGAAGGAGTGTTCGAGAGCCCTGCGACGAGCGTCGGCGATCTGGCGAATGCAAGCCGCTGCTAGGGCCTGTCGTTCACGCTGCCACCGCACGCGCTGGCAGTCTTCTCGGGTGCCCCGGTCGCCAATGGCCAGCAGCGTTGCGTGATTGCAATGTCGATTGCAGCAGGCGGCTCGAATCCGACGCGACCGCGCTTGCGGATGGGTTGGCGAGAAGCCTGCTCGCAGCAAACGTGCTGCCAAGAATACGCTTCACCCCTACAGCTGGAATTGATGGAACCACTCGTCCTGTGATCCGGTTCTCGGGGGAAACTTTTGCGGCGAGCAGTCCTTGTCGACCTTTTGGCGAGCCTCATCGATAACCTGCTGTCGCGAGGTGCGGTTGTCAAGAGATTGCAGGCGTTCTCGCGCCCGCGCACATGCTATGAAATTGGTCATTTCCCTCCAACGCTGGCGGGTGGCAGCGTCGCTTTCAAGGCCGGTGCACTGGTTGGCCACTTCATCGCGCAAGCGCTTGATTTCGCCATCGCGCGCATTGTCCGGAAGGTAGATGCGCTCGCCCCGTCCGCCAAATCGAAACACCGGACCTTGGTGCAACACGACATCGAGTTGCTGGCGCGCGCCAGAACAGCGCTGCAGGCGTGCGGCGTAGTCGCGACTAGCGTTGTCTTGCTGAGCTTGACGGCTGGCCTGCTCGCCAGCGATTTCGGCAGAAATGCGATCCGCATCGGCGCTTAGCTTCTTCGCTCGCGCCGCAGCCTGCGATGCCGCCGCCGGGTCGGGCGCTGGCGCGGTCTGAATGGTCGTGCTCTTGGTGCCGGGAGGGGGGGTGCCGCCGTAGTGAGTCACGCCGTTCGAATCGACCCATTTGTAGATTTCGGCAGCACAAAGCCCAGAGCCGAGTCCGCCAAGAGCGACCACGATCAACAGCAACCGCAGCATATCGATCCACCTCACATTGATCGCCAGCCTACAACTCACAGCCCAGGGCATGTTGACCATACGCAAGCGTCTGCCGCAAGGCCGACACGCGATCGGCAGGTCAAGGCTCCTGGGCAGTCCAACTGTGAAGGCGAGACCTGGCCGGCTGCCTGGTGTCCACCAATCGACGCAATCTCGCCGCTGGGGGATCGTCATAGGCCTGTCCGTCACTTCGACAGGTTGGGCACCGCGGGCGCGTAGTGGACGCGCTGGCGCGGCGCCGCGGTCGCGCAGGCCGTTTGGACCCCACGCCCCCCGGCATCCGGCCTTCACTGCCGACGTTGACGCTGCTCAACCGCTGCCGCAAGGCGCCGCATGCTGTCCAGCCAGAAGCACTTACGCGTGGAAAGCGCAGGGCGGCGTCAAATTGGCGTACATTGATCCTCACGCTCGCGGCGCACGAGGAATGCCCACCTTCTGGGAACCACACCCTTACCGCCACTGTCGCGAGGCAAGCCAGGTTAGATGCTCGGAAGCTGCCCGTGGCCGACGGCAGGAACTTGGCCGGGTCTTGTCATATGGCGCGGCCGTACCAGTGCCCACTGACGTTCGATTTGCCGACCATCAACGTCTCCTATTTGAACTCAAGCTTGGGGACGGTTGGGTGCGCACGACGGTCTTGCCCGAACAGAACCGATACGCCGCCAGCAGCCTGCGGCGCATATGTGATTGAGCACGTACCGGCCCGAGGGCTACTGGATGCCGTCGCGCCCGGCGGCCGAGAAACAGGTCGAGCCGGGCTCGCCCGGGCACAGCACCACAGAGGTGGCGCGCTTGCCGCAGCCGCAGCCGCTGACGCCGATGGTGTACTCGGCGCGCTAGATGCCGAGTCGGAACCAGGTCGGCTGCAGCGTCTCGCGGCTGATTGGCTGGGGTGTCGCCGCCGGGTAGTTCAGCTCGAAGGTACCGCGTTGCTGCGCCAAGGTCATGGCCTCTGCCTGGTCCTGGTCGATGAAGGCCGGGCCCGAGGCGCAACCCGCGGCCAGCTCTGCCGCGGCCCCATGAAACTCAGTTTGCTGGAAATGCAAGGACTCCCTGGACAAGACGCGGCCGCAGGGCCACGCAGCGCGGAAATCAGCAACCGGCATTGGCTCAGGCGCCGCGTTCCGCCAGCGCCGCGTCCAGGTCGTTCAGCACCTCGTCCAGGCGATGCAGCGTGCGTGCTGCGCGGGTGCGCAGCCGCCGTTTGCGGCCGACCAGCGTGAGCTGGGGGTCGTCGAGCACGGCATCGTTCAACCGGATGCCATGCCGCGCCAGCGTCACGGTCAAGGTGCTGCGCCGCGAGCGCAGGTCGGCGCGCGTGCGCTGGTAGGCATGCTCGGCCAGCGCGCGGCGCTGTGCATAGCCGAAGGTGTTGGCCAGGAACATTTCCGGGTCACGCTGGTCGGGCTCGAACAGTTCGATGTCGGTGTGCGGGTGGCTGCCCTGGTAACCCTTCAAGCCCAGTTCGAGCCGCGAGTGGATCAGGCTGCGGAAGGTCTGGCTCAGCACCACCGGCAGCCCGCCATCGACGATGTGCGGAATGCGCGGGTCGCCGCTGCTCAGCACGCGGTGGCGCGAGGCATGTGTCGCGTCGAAGGGCACCAGCGGGTTCAGGCAGAACAACAGGTCCAGCCCCATGTCGAGCAGCACGCTGGCGTGCAGCGTCTTCTTCAGCGCGCCGTCGACATACCAGCGGCCGTTGATCTGCACCGGCGGGAACAGCCCCGGCAGCGCCGCGCTGGCGGCCACGGCCTGCGAGATCGGCACATGGTCCCAGCCCGGCTGGCCGAAGGGTGCGGACCCGCCGCTGTCCAGGTCGGTGGCGACCAGCACGAGCTTGCGCTTCAGCGTGCGGAAATCGTTGCTGCGCCCCGGGGCGCTGAGCACGCGGCGGATTTGCGCCTCCAGCGGCGCGCCGCTGAGCAAGCCGGTGGGCAGCGCGCGGCCGAGGATCTCGAAGGCCGACAACAGCGCGCGGCGCTTGAACAGGAAGCGCAGGCTGGCTTGCACGAACAGCCCCGGCACCCGTGCCACGCGGCGCGCGTATTCGCCCCAGGCCGGGCGGATGAACATCGACGGGCTGATCAGGTCCTCGCGGCGAATGCTGTCGTTCAGGATGAAGGCGCTGCACAGATCGCGTGGTGTCATGCCGTTGGCCAGGCCCGCGGCGATGAAGCCGCCGGCCGACACGCCGACATAACCCGACAGGTCGTTGAAGTCGACGCCATCCATCGACTCCTGCAGCGCGCACAGCGCGCCGATCTCGTAGATCGCACCGAGCGGGCCGCCGCCGGCCAAGGCCAAGCCGATGCGTCGGCCGTGCGCAGGCCGCGCCGCGCTGGGCGACGCTGCGTCCAGGCCGGGTTGCTCGCGGGCCACGTTCAGCCGGCGCTCTTGCGCGGCGCGGCGCGCTTGGCGGCCTTGTTCGCGGGTGCCTTGGCTGCTGTCTTGGCCGTGCTCTTGGCACGCGCCTTGGGCGCGGCTTTTGCCGGCGCTGACTTCGACAACCGCGCCACCGCGGCGGCCAGTTCGTCCACGCGCTGGATCA
>JAHECC010000106.1 GCA_024641965.1 Rubrivivax sp. | reverse complement strand
GCATCGCACCGAGCAGCAGCTTCGCGTCGATGCGGTCGAGCAGCGCCGGCAGGTCTTCGGCCAGCGCCAGTTCCGCACTGAAATCGGCCTGCAGGTCGCGGCGGTTGGTGCCGCTGTTCCACTGGCCGACGCCTTGCGCCACGTTGTCACGCATGGTGTTCACGTAGCCGGCCATGCTGGTCTCGTGCGCAATCTGCATTTCCGGCGCAGCCAGCCCGACAAAGGCCGCCTCGGTTCCCGGCGCAACATAACCCGGCCGGTAGAAATTGAACACCGAAGGCGAGCGCAGCGGCGTCTGCCCGAGTGAGCTGCCGGCGTTGTCGGTGTTGCCGACCTTGTAGCTGCCGCTGTCCGAAGCGAAACCGAAGGCGCGCAGGAAGGCCGACAGCTTGAGTACCGGCTCGCGCAGCTTGCCGTCGGTGGACGAACTGCGGCGCGCCTCGGGGTGCAGCAGCACCGCGCGCAGCATGGCCTTCATGTCGCCACCCGATGCCTTGAACGCTGCGCTCACGGCCGCCACGTACTGCGGGCTCGGGTTGCTGGTGACCAGGCGCTGGATCAGCTGCCGGCCGATGAAAGGTCCGACGTTCGGGTGCGCCGCCAGCGTGTCCAGCGCCACCCGCAGGCTGGCCTGCGGATCGGAGGGCGACTGCGCGGCGATGGTCGTGCCCAGGAAGCTCTTTTCTTCGGTGGCGTGGTACTGCGGATAGCCCTGCATGCTCTTGAAGCTGCGGTCCGGGTCCGAATTGCCATTCGCCGAGCCACCGAAGAAGCAGCTGTTGTCGGGCCACTCGGGGCAGGCCCAGCTCCAGCCGGTGAAGATCTTGGCCATTCCGGCGACATCGGAGGCCGTGTAGGTTTCGAGCGGCTTGCCGCCTTCGCTGCGCAAGCTGCCGTCGGCGTTGAGTTCGACCAGGCCGATCGAGAACAGCTGCATCACCTCGCGCGCATAGTTCTCGTCGGGCACGCGGCCGGTGCGTGCGTCGGCCTTCTGGTTGCGCAGGTGCGACAGGTACTGGCCCATCAGCGGATGGCGCGACACCGCTTCCAGCAGCTCGCGGTAGTTGCCCAAGCCCTTGTCGCCGAGCATGTCCAACCACGCCGCCACCGCACGCGGGTTGTTGCCGACGTTGCTGTCCATCATCGAGACCACGAACACCTGCGACAGCGCATAGACCCAGCGCTGGCGAAGCTGGTCGCTGCCGCTGACGGCCTGCTTCCAGAACGATTCGAGCACCTGATCCTGGCCGGCGCTGCTGCCGGGTTTGGCGGCTTTGACGGCGGCGTCGGCCGCGTCCCAGTAGCCCAGGTGCGAGACGGAGGGCCGCGCCAGCTGCTCCTCGACCCAGGCGCCATAGCCGATGGCCATGACGCGGTCGATGTCGGTATCGGTAGGTCCGAAGCTGGCTTGCGTGAGAAAACGCGCGGCTTGCGCGCGCGAGGCGGGTTTCTCGGAAGCCGACTGGGCGCCCAGGCCGCTGGGGCCCTCGCCTGAGCCGTCGCCACCGCCTCCACCGCAGGCCGACAGCAGCGCTGCCACACACAGCGCCAGGCCCGCCAGCGCCGGACGCGCGCGATGCCTGGTCCACGAGGAAACTGCTCGCAGCTTTTTCACATCGATCCCCAACGTTGCGCCTGGGCGCGAAAGGGCATGCCGCAGGCACGCCTCACAGGGGTCATCGGCAGCGCGGGTGCGCTCTGAGTGTCAAGAGGTTGTGGCCAGGCGCTGCGGTTTACACGCCGACACGTTCGCAACCTTTGGGGCGAAGCTTTCGCTCGGCTACAGCAGCGGCGCCAAGTGCCGCCCGGCTGTCGCAGCGTCGAGCCCCTGGCGCGCGGCCCATTCCTCGGCCTGGTCGGCGCCGATACGCCCGACGTTGAAGTAGGTGGCTTGCGGATGCGCCAGATAGAAGCCGCTGACGCTGGCCGCCGGCGTCATCGCCAAGTTCTCGGTCAGGCCCATGCCGATTCGGTCGGCCTGCAGCACGCGGAACATGTCGCGCTTGATGCTGTGGTCCGGGCACGCCGGATAACCCGGCGCGGGACGGATGCCACGGTACTTCTCCGCGATCAGTTCCTCGCTGCTGAGTTGCTCGTCCGCGGCGTAGCCCCACAGTTCGGTGCGCACGCGCTGGTGCAGCCGCTCGGCAAAGGCCTCGGCCAGCCGGTCGGCCAGCGCCTTGAGCATGATCGCCGAGTAGTCGTCGAGGTCGTCGACGAACTGCTCTTCCTTCTTCTCGACGCCGAGCCCCGCGGTCACTGCGAACAGGCCGATGTAGTCGTCCTTCACGCCTTTCGGCGCAACGAAGTCGGCCAGGCAACGGTTCGGCCGCTTGACGCCATCGATCACCGGCCGTTCGGTCTGCAGCCGCAGTGGGGACCAGGTCAGTGCCACCTCGCTGCGCGATTCGTCGGTGTAGACCTGGATGCTGTCGTCATCGACGGTATTCGCCGGCAAAAGCGCAATCACGCCGTTGGCCTGCAACCAGCGGCCTTCGATCAGCCGGTGCAGCAAGCGTTTGCCGTCGCTGAACACGCGCTGCGCCTCGCTGCCGATCACCTCGTCGCGCAGGATGTCGGGAAAACGCCCGGCCAGGTCCCAGGTCTGGAAGAACGGGCCCCAGTCGATGCAGCGCGCCAGTTCGTTCAGGTCGTAGTTGCGAAACTCACGCCGGCCGATAAAGCTCGGTTGCGGCGGCTCGTAGGCCGCCCAGTCGACCGGCGCCTTGTTGGCACGCGCCGCGGCCAGCGACGCCAAGGGCGTGACCTTCTTCTTGGCATGCTGATCGCGCACCTTGGCGTAGTCGGCCTCCAGCTCGGCCACGTAGCGCGCGGCGCGCTCGTCGGACAGCAGTTCCGAGCACACGCCGACGCAGCGCGACGCATCGGGCACGTACACCACTGGGCCATCGTAGTGCGGCGCGATCTTCACCGCGGTGTGCACGCGGCTGGTGGTGGCCCCGCCGATGAGCAGCGGGATCTTCTTCAGGCGGAACCAGTCGTCGCGCTGCATTTCCGCGGCCACGTGCTGCATCTCTTCCAGGCTGGGCGTGATCAGTCCCGACAGGCCGATCAGGTCCGCGCCTTCGACGCGCGCCTTGGCCAGGATGTCCTGGCAGGGCACCATCACGCCCATGTTGACGACCTCGAAGTTGTTGCACTGGAGCACGACGGTGACGATGTTCTTGCCGATGTCGTGCACGTCGCCCTTGACGGTGGCGATGACGATCTTGCCCTTGGCCTTGGCCTCGCCGCCGGCATCGATCAGCGCCTTCTTCTCGGCCTCGATGTAGGGCAGCAGGTGCGCCACCGCCTGCTTCATCACGCGCGCGCTCTTCACCACCTGCGGCAGGAACATCTTGCCCTGGCCGAACAGGTCGCCGACGATGTTCATGCCGGCCATCAATGGCCCTTCAATGACATGCAGCGGGCGGCCGCCATCGGCATCGATGGCGCGCCAGCATTCTTCGGTGTCCTCGACGATGAAATCGGTGATGCCGTGCACCAGCGCGTGGCTCAGCCGTTCGGCCACGTTGCCGGCGCGCCAGGCCAGCCGCGTGCTCTCGTCCTTGGCTGCGCCCTTGGCGTTCTCGGCAATTTCCACCAGCCGCTCGCCGGCATCGGGGCGGCGGTTCAGCACCACGTCCTCGACCCGCTCGCGCAGCGTCGGCTCCAGGTCGTCATAGACGCCGACCATGCCTGCATTGACGATGCCCATGTCCAGGCCCGCCTTGATGGCGTGGTACAGGAACACGGTGTGAATCGCCTCGCGCACCGGATCGTTGCCGCGGAAGCTGAAGCTCACGTTCGACACCCCGCCCGACACCTTGGCACCGGGCAGGTTCGCCTTGATCCAGCGTGTGGCCTCGATGAAGTCCACCGCGTAGTTGTTGTGCTCTTCGATGCCTGTGGCGATGGCGAAGATGTTCGGGTCGAAGATGATGTCCTCGGCCGGAAAACCGAGCTCGTCCACCAGGATGCGGTAGGCACGCTCGCAGATCTGCGTCTTGCGCTCGAAGGTGTCGGCCTGGCCCTTTTCGTCGAAGGCCATCACCACCGCGGCAGCGCCGTAGCGGCGCACCAGCTTGGCGTGATGGCGGAACGCGTCCTCGCCTTCCTTCAACGAGATCGAGTTGACGATGCCCTTGCCCTGGATGCACTGCAGCCCGGCTTCGATCACTTCCCACTTCGAGCTGTCGATCATGATCGGCACGCGCGCGATCTCGGGCTCGCCGGCAATCAGGTTCAGGAAGCGCACCATCGCCGCCTTCGAATCCAGCATGGCCTCGTCCATGTTGATGTCGATGATCTGCGCGCCGTTTTCCACCTGCTGGCGCGCCACGGCGAGCGCCTGCTCGAATTCGCCGTTCAGGATCATGCGGGCGAAGGCCTTCGAACCGGTGACGTTGGTGCGCTCGCCGATGTTGACGAACAGCGAATCGGCATCGATGAGCACCGGCTCCAGACCGGAAAGTTTCATCGCGGGGACGGGCGAACGGGTGGGGGTGTCGTTCATGGCACGGCGGGTTCAGCGGGCCGGGCGACTCACCACGGCCTCCAGGGCGGGTGAGCGCGGTTGACGACAGAGCCTCCCAAGCCTGGCAACCGTTGAATGACATCAACTCGGTTGTCGCAACGCTCCTTGGGGGCGGGCGAATTGTGCCTCAGGCTGCGTGCCTTCGGCTGGCGGGCGCGGCATCCGCGCGACGCGGCCGACGATATCGTGTCGATGCCGCGCGCGCGTCCGTCAGGGCTGCTGCGGCGGCTTCGGCGGGATTTCGCGCACCTCGATATCGACCACTTCGCCCTTGCCGGGCTGGGTCGCCGACGGGCGAGAGCCCGGGCGACCGGGCCAATCGCCCTTGCGCCACATGAACTTCACACCCTGAGGCCGGCGGCCACGCAACAGCGCGAAGAGCATCAGCGTCAGACCGACCAGCAGGCCGATGAACAAGGCGCCGACCATCAGCAATGCGCCGAACAGGGCCACGGCGAAACGCGCAGTGGCCGACAGCGCCGCGCCGATCGCGGACAAGGGCCCTTCAGACTGGCTGTTCATCGATTCCATCCACGCTCCGAGTGTACGTGCGCCGGCAAGTTCCCGAGCCGATTGCACGGCTGCAGCACAAGCCCTACAGTGCGCCATGGCGTTGCGTGCATCCGCGCGCAATGGGCCGTACACCAGGAGTTTCCCATGTCCGACGAAGAAGTCGTAGTCAAGACGCCGGCAGAAAAGGCGCGCGACATCATCACCCAGTTCAAGGAGATGCAGCACTACGCCAAGACGAACATCGAGAAGTTGACCGCCTACTGGTTGCAACTCGACGACGAGTTGAAGATGAAGGGCGTTGCCAAGAAGGTCGAGGGTCTGCTGACGCAGCAGAACACGCTGCACGACGCGCTGGAAGAAACCATCGTCGACTGCGAAGCCGAATGCGTCAAGCTGGAGAGCAAGGGCTGATCGAAGCGTCTCGCGCCACTACAGCGTTCAGGCCGCCAGCAGCCCGCTGAACAGCGGGTCCTGCCGGCCGCGCGGCCGGAAACTCCCGACGCGCCGCGCGATCTCGGCGATGTGCTCGGGCGTCGTGCCGCAACAGCCTCCGGCCAGGTTGAGGAAGCCGCTTTTCGCGAAGCCTTCCATCAGCGCGCCGGTGACCTCGGGCGTTTCGTCGAAGCCGGTCTCGCTCATCGGATTCGGCAGTCCGGCATTCGGGTAGCAGCTGATGAAGGTGTCACCGGCCACCTTCGACAGCTCCTCGATGTACGGGCGCATCAGCGCCGCGCCGAGCGCGCAGTTCAGGCCCACCGCCAGCGGCCGGGCGTGCCGCACCGAGTGCCAGAACGCGCCCACCGTCTGCCCCGACAGGATGCGCCCCGAGGCATCGGTGACCGTGCCCGAGACGATCACCGGCAGGCGCTCGCCGCTTTGCTCCATCAACTCATCCAGCGCGAAGAGCGCGGCCTTGGCGTTGAGCGTGTCGAAGATGGTTTCCACCAGAAACAGGTCGCAACCACCTTCTAGCAAGCCCTCGGCTTGTTCGAGATAGGCCGCGCGCAACTGCTCGAAGCTGACGTTGCGCGCCGCCGGGTCGTTGACATCGGGGCTGATGCTGGCCGTGCGCGGCGTCGGGCCCAAGGCGCCGGCAACGAAACGCGGCTTGTCGGGCGTGCTGTGCTTGTCGCAGGCAGCTCGCGCCAACCTGGCCGCGGCCAGGTTCATCTCGCGCGCATGTTCGCCCAGGCCGTAGTCGTCCTGCGCGATGCTCGTCGCGCCGAAGGTGTTGGTCTCGACGATGTCGGCGCCGGCCACGAGGTAGTGCTCGTGGATCTGCTGGATCACCTCGGGGCGGCTGAACTGCAGCAACTCGTTATTGCCCTTCAGGTCCTTCGGGTGATCCTTGAAGCGCTCGCCGCGGTAGTCGGCCTCGCTCAAGCGGAAGCGCTGGATCATCGTGCCCATCGCCCCGTCGATGATCAGGATGCGTTCTTTCAGCAGCGCCGGCAGGGCGTTAGCGCGGGTGTAGCGTTGCGTCGGCTGGATCATCGCGTCATTGTATGAAGCCGGCCGATCCCCAGCTCCGACGCAGGCAGGCAGATCGGCCAATAGGTCCGCTCGGCGCAGCGCGCCTCAGTGCAAGCGCACCGGCTGCTGCGCCAGCGCGGTGTAGCCGGCAATGTAGTCGTCCAGCGCCTCTTCCGTCGGCCCGGAATCGATCAGCGCCTGCACGCCGTCCTTGAAGCCACGCGCCACCGCGCCTTCGATGAAGATGCCCTTGCGTGCGAACTTGTCGACGATCTCGAATCCACCGCGCACCGGGGCCGAAGCATCGTCGCCCGGCACCGGCACGTCGATCTGCAACACCGCGAAGTTGTCCGAGTTGTAGAGCATCTGCATGGCGAACCCTCCTGTCTTGCAAGTGGGCGCGGCGCCCGCGATTTCAAGGCCTGCCGCAGCGCGCCGGCCATCGGACAATGCAGCCCTCAACCGGAACCCCGCATGAAACTTGCCACCTACCAGGACGGCTCGCGCGACGGACAACTCGTCGTCGTGTCGCGCGACCTGAACACCGCCCACCACGCCACCGGCATCGCCAGCCGGCTACAGCAGGTGCTGGACGACTGGAACTTCCTGTCGCCGCAGCTCGAAGACCTGTCGACGACGCTGAATCAGGGCAAGGCGCGCCACGCCTTCGCCTTCGATGCGCGCCAGTGCATGGCACCCCTTCCGCGCGCCTACCAGTGGGCCGACGGCTCGGCCTACATCAGTCACATGCAGCGGCTCAGCCGGGCGCGGGGCGCGGACGCACCGGCCGATTTCCTCGACGACCCGCGCGTCTACCAGGGCGGCAGCGATGACTTTCTCGGCCCCCGTGACGATGCGCGCTTCGCCGACGCCGACTGGGGCATCGATTTCGAAGCCGAGCTGGCGGTGGTCACCGGCGACGTGGCCATGGGCGCGAGCGCCGACAGCGCGCTGGAGGGCGTGCGCCTGCTGATGCTGGCCAACGACTGGAGCCTGCGTGAACTCGTGCCCGGCGAACTGGCCAAGGGCTTTGGCTTCCTGCAGAGCAAGCCGGCCACCGCCTTCGCGCCGGTGGCGGTGACGCCCGACGAGCTGGGCGACGCCTGGCGCGGCGGTCGTGTACACCTGCCGGTGCGCATCGACTGGAACGGCCGGCGTGTCGGCCTGATCGACGCCGGCGCCGAAATGGGAGCGCACTTCGGCCAGCTCATCGCGCACCTGGCGCGCACACGCAATGTGCGCGCCGGCAGCATCGTCGGCAGCGGCACCGTGAGCCAGGCCGACGCCGCGCATGGTTACGGCTGCATCGCCGAGAAGCGCGCGCTCGAGATCCTCGATGGCGGCGGCGCCCGCACCGGCTACATGGCCTTCGGCGACCGCCTGCGCATCGACGCGGTGGGCGCCGACGGGCAAAGCGTCTTCGGCGCGATCGAACAGCAAGTCGCAGCAAGTGCCTGATGCGGCGATGAACGAGTTGCCACGCGGCCTGAAGATGGTCACGGTGTGGCTGCTGGCCGGCGTGGCCGTGTTCCTGGGTGTGCAGGCGATGCTGGCGCAGCAGCGCAGCACCCAGTTCGAGGTTGCGGGCGACCTGGTGCAGATCCGTCGCGCGGCCGATGGCCATTACCACTGGCCGGCGCGCGTCAACGGCCATGCGGTGGACTTCCTCATCGACACCGGTGCCACGCGCAGTGCGCTGCCGCTGTCGCTGGCGCAACAGCTGGCGCTGCCGATCGAGGGCAACACGCGCTCGAACACGGCGGGCGGCATCGTCGAAGGCCACATGGTGCGCGCCGATCTCGAATTGCAGGGCGGCGTGCGCATCGACCGGCTGCGCATCGTGGCCTTGCCCGCGCTGCATGCCCCGTTGCTGGGCATGGACGTGCTGGGCAAGCTGCAGTGGCGCCAGTCCGACGGCGTGCTCAGCATCGACCTGCGCCAGGGTCGGCGCTGAGCGCGGTCGAGGCACGCTTCCCGCGCGCTGCCTGCGCGGGCACAATGACCGATCCCCGTGGCGACAACGAAGGACCGAACTGATGGACACGAACGCATTCGCAAAGATGATGCCCGGCTTCGACTTCCTGCAGACCTTGATGGAAAGTGCCGGCCATGCAGTGCCCACGATGGGCCAATGGATCGCGCCCACGCTGAACCCCGAGGAACTCGAAAAGCGCATCGGCGAACTCAAGACCGTGCAGTTCTGGCTCGAGCAGAACGCGCGCATGATCAGCACCACGATCCAGGCGCTGGAAGTGCAGCGCATGACCCTGTCGACGCTGCAGACGATGAACCTGCCGATGGCCGACCTGCGCAGCGCCCTGACGCTGCCCACGATCCCGGAGCCGGCCCCCGCCGCGCCCAAGGCGCACGCACCGGCAATCTCACCCGCGCCAGCCGAAAAAGCGCCGCGCGCCAGTGGGACATCGGCCAGCGGCGCCGCAACCGCTGCGCTGCCGGCCGGCGTGCCAGGCGGCGTCGACCCGATGCAGTGGTGGGGTGCTTTGACGCAGCAGTTCACCGAACTGGCCACCAAGGCGATGCACGACAGTAGCGCCATTGCGGCGCGCAACCTGGCGACCGCGGCGCCCGCGACGAAGGCGCCATCCACGGCCGCCAAATCCGCTGCCAAGAAGAAGGCCCCGACCAAGGCCGCGCGCAAGCGCGCCTGAGAAGGCGGCGCTTTGGCCATGTCGCCCTTCGTCGTCGGGCACGCCACCCATCCGGACTGGCGCATGGCGCTGGCGATGGCGGCTACCCAACTGGATGCGCAGCGCGACGGCGAGGCGACACTCGGCTTCGTCTACTTCACCGACCATTTCGCGGGCCATGCCGACGCACTGCTGGCTGCATTGCGGCAGCGCTATGACGCCGTGTCCTGGGTCGGCTGCGTCGGCGTGGGCGTGGCTGCCAGCGGGGTGGAGTACTTCGACGAGCCCGCGCTGGTGCTGATGCTGGCGAACTTGCCGCGAGAGCATTTCCGTGTCTTCTCCGGTGCCCAGCCCCTGGCCGACATCGACGCCTTCAGCGCCTTGGTGCACGCCGATCCGGGCACACCCGACCTGCCCGCATTGCTGCTGGAGATGAGCCAGCGCACGCGCGCCGGCTACCTCTTCGGCGGGCTGGCCGCATCGCGCAACGGCGTGGCGCACATCGCCGACGGCGTGTGGCAGGGCGGGCTGTCCGGCGTGGCCTTCAGCCAGGACGTGGCCCTGGTGTCGCGCGTCACGCAAGGCTGCCAACCGATCGGGCCGGTGCGCAGCATCACCGCGGCCGAGCGCAACGGCGTGCTGGCACTGGACGGCGAACCGGCGCTGCGCTGCCTGCTGCGCGACCTGGGCGCCACGCTGGATGAACCGCGCACGCTGCTGCCCAAGCTGCGCAACACGCTGGTGGGCCTGAGCGCCGAGACCGAGCCGATGCTGGCGCGCGGCGCGCAGTTCGGCACCGACACGCGCGTGCGCCACCTCGTCGGCATCGACCCCGCCCATGAGGCCGTGGCCATCGCCGACATCGTCAGCCCGGGAATGCGGCTGGCATTCTGCAGCCGCAATGTGGAGGCCGCGCGACGCGACCTGGTGCGCATCTGCAGCGAGATCCGCGAGGAGTTGACGCCCGACCTGCTGCCGCACGGCCCAAGCGCCGACGCCGCGCCGACCAAGTCGGGCCGCACCGCGCCCGCACTGGCGCTGCCGGTGTCGGCCACGCAGCACATCGCCGGCGCGATCTACGTCAGCTGCTCGGGCCGCGGCGGGCCGCATTTCGGCGGCGCCTCGGCCGAGCTGAAGATCGTGCAGCACGCGCTCGGCGATGTGCCGCTGGCCGGCTACTTCGCGGGCGGCGAGATTGCGCGCCATCACCTGTACGGCTACACCGGGGTGCTGACCGTGTTTCGCGCCGGCTGATCGCCGCGGCGGGCAAGCTACAGTGTCACCCATGAGACGCCCGCTCAAGCAGCGCCAGGAGCTGCCGTGAATGCACCATTGCCGGCCACGGTGGCCATGGACCCCGCGCAGCGCGCCGCGCGGCAGGCGCAGGTGCTGGCTGCGCTGCAACCGCTGTTGCCGGCGCATGCGCTGCTCTGGCACGGCGAGGACACGGTGCCCTACGAATGCGACGGGCTGACGGCCTATCGCCAACAACCCTTGCTGGTGGCGCTGCCCGAGAACGACGCGCAGGTGGCCGCGGTGCTGCGCTGCTGCCACGAGCTGAAGGTGCCGGTGGTGGCGCGCGGCGCCGGCACCGGGCTGTCCGGCGGCGCTCTGCCGCATGCGCTGGGCGTGACGCTGTCGCTGGCCAAGTTCAACAAGATGCTTGCGCTGGACAAGCTGTCGCGCACCGCCACCGTGCAATGCGGCGTGCGCAACCTGGCGATCAGCGAGGCGGCAGCGCCGCTGGGCCTGTATTACGCGCCCGACCCGAGCAGCCAGATCGCCTGCACCATCGGTGGCAATGTGGCCGAGAACGCCGGCGGCGTGCATTGCCTGAAGTACGGGCTGACGCTGCACAACGTGATGTCGGTGCGCGGCTTCACGATGGAAGGCGAGGCGGTGGAGTTCGGCTCGGCCGCGCTGGATGCCGCCGGGCTCGACCTGATGACGCTGATGGTCGGCAGCGAAGGCATGCTGGCGGTGATCACCGAGGTCACCGTCAAGCTGACCCCCAAGCCGCAATTGGCGCGCTGCATCATGGCCAGCTTCGACGACATCCGCAAGGCCGGTGACGCGGTTGCCCAGGTCATCGCCGCGGGCATCATCCCGGCCGGCCTGGAGATGATGGACAAGCCGATGACCGCCGCGGTCGAGGGCTTCGTGCACGCCGGTTACGACCTCGACGCCGAAGCCATCCTGCTGTGCGAGAGCGACGGCACGCCCGAAGAGGTGGATGAAGAAATCAACCGCATGCTCGAGGTGCTGACCGGCTGCGGCGCCTCGCGCATCGAGGTCAGCAAGGACGAGGCGCAGCGCCTGAAGTTCTGGAGCGGGCGCAAGAACGCCTTCCCGGCCTCGGGGCGCATCAGCCCCGACTACATGTGCATGGATTCGACCATCCCGCGCAAGCGGCTGGCCGACATGCTGCTGGCGATCCAGGCGATGGAAACGAAGTACGACCTGCGCTGCGCGAATGTCTTCCATGCCGGTGACGGCAATCTGCACCCGCTGATCCTGTTCGACGCCAACGATCCCGACCAGTTGCACCGCTGCGAGCTCTTCGGTGCCGACATCCTGGAGACCAGCGTCGCCATGGGCGGCACGGTCACCGGCGAGCATGGCGTGGGCGTGGAAAAACTCAGCTCGATGTGCGTGCAGTTCTCGCCCGAGGAGCGCGAGCAGATGTTCGCCGTGAAGCGTGCCTTCGATGCCGGCGAACTGCTCAACCCCGGCAAGGTGATTCCGCTGCTGCAGCGCTGTGCCGAGTACGGCAAGATGCATGTCAAGAAAGGGCTGCTGCCCTTCCCAGATTTACCGCGCTTTTGACGCAGCCAGCATGAGCGAACTCCCGACCGCGGCCGACCCTGTGCTGCACGATCTGGTGCAGCGTGTGATGGACGCACGTGCCGCCCGCGCCAGCCTGTACATCCGCGGCGGCGACACCAAGGCCTTCTACGGCAATCCGCCGCGCGGCGAGGCCTTCGACACGCGTGCGCTCAGCGGCATCAGCAGCTACGAACCCACCGAACTGGTGGTCACGGTGCGCGCCGGTACGCCGCTGACCGAGTTGGAGGCCGTGCTCGACGAGAAGGGCCAGTGTCTGGCCTTCGAGCCGCCGCGTTTCGAGGATCCGACGAACCCGGGCGTTCGCGGCGGCACCGTCGGCGGCATGGTCGCCGCCGGCCTGAGCGGGCCGTCGCGCGCGGCCGTGGGCGCCGTGCGCGACCATGTGCTGGGCGTGACGCTGCTGAACGGCAAGGCCGAGGTGCTGAGCTTCGGCGGCCAGGTGATGAAAAACGTTGCCGGCTACGACGTGTCGCGGCTGATGGCCGGTTCTTTGGGCGTACTCGGCGTGATCTGCGAGGTGTCATTGAAGGTGCTGCCACGCCCTGCCGCGACGAGCACGCTGCGTTTCGAAATGGACCAGGCCACGGCCCTGCAGCGCCTGAACGTATGGGCCGGCCAGCCGTTGCCGCTGCATGCCAGCGCCTGGTGGGAAGGCCTGCTGGTGCTGCGCCTGTCGGGGGCGGCCGCCGCCGTGCAGGCGGCCGCACAGAAGCTCGGAGGCGAGGTCGTCGAGCCGGGTCTGGCCAGCGGCTTCTGGGCCGGTTTGCGCGATCACGGCGACGAGTACTTCGTCAAGGCACAGGCTGCGCTGGACACGGGTGCCACGCTGTGGCGCCTGTCGCTGCCCGCCACCGCGCCGGTGCTGCAGTTGCCGGGCGACAACCTGGTCGAGTGGGGCGGTGCGCAGCGCTGGCTGTGCAGCAATGCACCGGCATCGCTGGTACGCGATGCCGCAGCTGCCGCCGGCGGCCATGCCACGCTGTTCAAGGGCCACGACCGCAGCCCGGGCGTGTTCGCGCCGCTGAAGAGCCCGCTCGACCGCATCCACCGCGAACTGAAGCGCGCCTTCGACCCCGACGGCGTGTTCAACCCCGGTCGGCTCTATCCGGGGCTTTGCCCGTGATGCAAGCCAGCGCGGAGAGCATGCGCGAGTACTACGCGCGGCGCGCGGCGTATTACGAGCGCGTCTACTTCAAGCCCGAACGGCAGGCCGACCTGCGCGCGATGGAGGCCTGGCTGTCCATGCAATTCGCCGGCCGCGACGTGCTCGAACTCGCCTGCGGCACCGGCTGGTGGACGCCCTTCGGCGCAAGCGATGCGCGTGCCTGGCTGGCCACCGACCTCAACCCCGAGACCTTGGCGCTGGCACACGGCAAGGCATTGCCGGGCTGCGTGCAGTTCGCCACCGTCGATGCCTACACGCTGGACGGGTTGGGCACCAGAGAATTCGATGCCGCCTTCGCCGGATGCTGGTGGAGCCATGTGCCGCTGCAGCGGCTGGCGCAGTGGCTGTCGCTGCTGCATGCGC
>JAHECC010000105.1 GCA_024641965.1 Rubrivivax sp. | reverse complement strand
CCGCGCTGGATGCGCTCACGCGCGCGAATCTGCAGGACGAGATCGTGCGCATCTGGGGCGAGAACCGCAAGACGGTGCTGCTCATCACCAACGATGTCGACGAGGCGCTGATGATGGCCGACCGCATCATCCCGCTCGACACCGGGCCGCGCGCGCACCTGGGCCCGTCGTTCACGGTGGACATCGAGCGCCCGCGCGACCGGCGCGAGATGAATCACGATCCGCGCTTCCAGACGCTGCGCCGCGACATCACGCAGCATCTGCTGAGCCTGGCGCAGCGGCGCAGCGCCGACCAGGGCGCCCAGATCATTTCGCTGCCGGCGCTGACGCCGCGTGAAGTGTCGGCGCCGCGACGCCCCAGCGTGGCCAGGCTGTTGCGCCTGCGCCATGCCGATCAGGTCGAGGCCATCGAGCGCTCGGTGCAGGCGCCCAGCCTGCCGGTGCCGGGTGAAGCACGGTTGCCGCAAAGCCCGGACGAGCGCTTCGTCGACTTCTCGCAGGTGGTCAAGGTCTATCCGACGCCGCAGGGCCCGCAGACCGTGGTCGACGGTTTCGACCTGAAGATGCGGCGCGGCGAGTTCATCTCGATCATCGGCCATTCGGGCTGCGGCAAGTCCACGGTGCTGTCGATGGTGGCCGGGCTGACCGGCATCAGCGAAGGCGTGATCGTGCTCGACGGCCGCGAGGTGGCGGGCGCCGGCCCCGACCGTGGCCTGGTGTTCCAGGCGCCGAGCCTGGTGCCCTGGCTGACGGCGCAACAGAACGTCATGCTCGGCGTGGCGCGTGTCTTTCCGCATGCAACGCCGCTCGAGCGCGACAACATGGTGGCCTACTACCTCAGCCGCGTCGGCCTGGGCGCCGCGATGCACAAGCGCGCGTCCGAGCTGTCCAACGGCATGAAGCAGCGTGTCGGCATCGCGCGCGCCTTCGCACTGAACCCGAAGCTGCTGCTGCTCGACGAGCCCTTCGGCATGCTCGATTCGCTGACGCGCTGGGAGCTGCAGCAGGTGCTGATGGAGGTCTGGACGCGCAGCCAGGTGACGGCGGTGATGGTCACGCACGACGTCGACGAGGCGATCCTGCTGGCCGACCGCGTGGTCATGATGAGCAACGGCCCACGCGCGAAGATCGGCCGCGTGATGGAGGTGCCGCTGCCGCGGCCGCGCACGCGTGAAGCCTTGTTGGCTCATCCGCGCTACTACGAGCTGCGTGAGGAGCTGATCGGTTTCTTGGAAGACTGCGGACGGCAGAAATGACCCACCCCCGTAGCGCCTTCGGCGCTCCCCCTCAAGGGGGCGCTGCCAGCGGACCGGCGAAGCCGGATCCGCGGCAGCCGCTCGATGAGAGTGGCGCTTCATCATTCCCCGTGCCGGCGGCCAAGAACACCTTCGTTCGGGTCATCGAGATCTGGGTGCCCAGCGCCGAAGGCACGCTGCTCGAGTTCAGCGGCGGCCTTTACGGCAGCGCGCGCGGCTTCGGCGCGCTCAGCCAGCGCATGTGCTTCGGCCGCGGCGAAGGCTTGCCCGGTCGTGTATGGAGCAGCGGCCGGCCGATCATCCTCAAGCAACTGGCTGACGGCTACTTCCTGCGCGCTCGGGCCGCACGCGCCGAGGGACTGACCTGCGCGGTCGCGCTGCCGGTGTTCGGCGGCGACGCGGGTTCCGATTTGCGCGCGGTGGTGGTGATGTTCTGCGGTGACGACGAGGCACATGTCGGCGCGATCGAGCTGTGGCACAACGACGCAGCCGAATCCACCGACCTGAAGCTCGACGAGGGCTACTACGGCGGCACGGCGGAGATCTTCGAATTCGTTTCGCGCCACACCGCCTTTCGCAAGGGCTTCGGCCTGCCCGGTCTGGCCTGGGCCTCGGGGCTGCCGGTGTTCATGCCCGACCTGGGCAAGAGCACGCGCTTCCTGCGCGCCGACAGTGCGCGCAAGGTCGGCATCAACCGCGGCTTCGCGCTGCCCGTGGACGCGCGCGGCGGCGACAGCTTCGTGATGTGTTTCCTGTCGGCGCTGGCCACGCCGATCGTGCGGCGCATCGAGACCTGGGTGCCCGATGCCGAAGGCCGCTTCCTGACGCGACAGGAGGGCTTCTGCGAGTTGCGTGGCGCGCTCGATGCGAGCGGGGTGCACATCGAGCCGAGGCAGGGCGTGCTCGGCCGCGCGCTGACCGAGCAACGGCCACTGATCGTCGAAACGCTGGACGGGGAAGGCACGGCCATCGCCGCCGACGCGCTGGAGGCCGGGCTGACATCGCTGCTGGCCCTGCCGATCTGGCGTGACGGCGGCGTGGCCGCGGTGGTTGCCTGGTATGTCTGATCGAGGAGTTGGGATGAAGAAGATGAAACTGGTGCTGGTCGGCAACGGCATGGCCGGGGTGCGGACGCTCGAAGAGCTGCTGAGGATCGCGCCCGACCTTTACGACATCACCGTCTTCGGCGCCGAGCCGCACCCCAACTACAACCGCATCCTCCTGTCGCCGGTGCTGGCCGGCGAGCAGACCGTCGACGACATCGTGCTCAACCCGCTGTCGTGGTACGAGGAGCACGGCATCACATTGCATCGCGGCCGCAAGGTCGAGCGCATCGACCGCATCAAGCGGCGCGTGATTGCCGAGGACGGCACCGAGAGCGCTTACGACCGGCTGCTGCTGGCCACCGGCTCGCTGCCCTTCAGCCTGCCGGTGCCGGGCAAGGAGCTGGACGGCGTGGTCGCCTACCGCGACATCGCCGACACCGAAGCGATGATCGATGCCGCGGCGCGCTACAAGCACGCGGTGGTCATCGGCGGCGGACTGCTCGGGCTGGAGGCCGCCAACGGCCTGATGCTGCGCGGCATGCAGGTGACTGTGGTGCACATCATGCCGTGGCTGATGGAGCGCCAGCTCGACGAGGTGGCCGGCGGGCTGCTGCAGAAATCGCTGGAAACACGCGGCATCCGCTTCGAGATCGGTGCGCAGACCGAGGCTTTGCTTCCCGATGAAAGCGGCCGCGGGGAAGGGACCGACACGCGGCCGCGCGTCAGGGCCGTGCGCTTCAAGGACGGCCGCGAGATTCCGGCGGACCTGGTGGTGATGGCCGCCGGCATTCGCCCCAACACCGCGCTGGCCGAAGCCGCCGGCGTGCACTGCAACCGCGGCATCGTCGTCAACGACACGCTGCAGACGGTGACCGACCCGCGCATCTACGCCGTGGGCGAATGCGCGGCGCACCGTGGCATCGCCTACGGGCTGGTGGCGCCGCTGTTCGAGCAGGGCAAGGTCTGCGCCACGCACCTGGCGCATTTCGGCATCGGCCGCTACACCGGCAGCCAGACCAGCACCAAACTGAAGGTCACCGGCATCGATCTGTTCTCGGCCGGCGACTTCACGGGTGGGAAGGGCGTCGAGGAAATCGTGCTCAGCGACCCCTATGCCGGTGTCTACAAGAAGCTGGTCATTCGCGACGACAAGCTGATCGGCGCCTGCCTGTACGGCGACACGGTCGATGGCAGCTGGTACTTCAAACTGCTGCGCCAGGGGCGCAAGCTCGACGACATCCGCGACAAGCTGATGTTCGGCGAGAGCAACCTCGGTGACGCCGGACACGAAGGCCACAGCCGCGCCGCCAGCATGGCCGACAGCGACGAGGTCTGCGGCTGCAACGGCGTCAGCAAGGGCACGATCTGCAAGGCCATCAAGGACAAGGGCCTGTTCACGCTGGACGAGGTGCGCAAGCACACCAAGGCCAGCGCCAGCTGCGGCTCTTGCACCGGGCTGGTCGAACAGCTGCTGATGTTCACCGCCGGCGGTGACTACTCCGCCGCGCCGAAGACCAAGGCGATGTGCGGCTGCACCGATTTGGGCCACCAGGCGGTGCGCGAGGCGATCCGTGACCAGCATCTGCTAGGCATCGACGAGGTCTATCGCACGCTGGACTGGCGCACGCCAAATGGCTGCGCGTCGTGCCGCCCGGCGGTCAACTACTACCTGATCAGCAGCTGGCCGAAGGAAGCGAAGGACGACCCGCAGAGCCGCTTCATCAACGAACGAAGCCACGCCAACATCCAGAAGGACGGCAGCTACAGCGTGATCCCGCGCATGTGGGGTGGCATGACGAGTGCCGATGAGCTGCGGCGCATCGCCGACACGGTGGACAGGTACAAGATTCCTGCCGTCAAGGTCACTGGCGGCCAGCGTCTCGATCTGCTCGGCGTGCGCAAAGAGGACCTGCCCGCGGTGTGGAAGGACATCGGTATGCCCAGCGGCCACGCCTACGCCAAGGCGCTGCGCACGGTGAAGACCTGTGTGGGAAGTGAATGGTGCCGCTTCGGCACCCAGGACTCGACCCAGATGGGGCAGGACCTGGAGCGCGCGCTGTGGCGCATGTACGCGCCGCACAAGGTCAAGCTGGCGGTGTCGGGCTGCCCGCGCAACTGCGCCGAAAGCGGCATCAAGGACGTCGGCGTGATCGGTGTGGACAGCGGCTGGGAGATCCACATCGCCGGCAACGCCGGCATCAAGACCGAGGTGGCGCAGTTTTTCGCCAAGGTGAAGACGCCCGACGAGGTGCTGGAGTACAGCGGCGCCTTCCTGCAGCTGTACCGCGAGGAAGGCTGGTACCTGGAGCGCACCGTGCACTACCTGGCGCGTGTCGGCATGGCCCATGTCAAGGCGAAGGTGCTGGACGATGCCGAGGGCCGCCGCACGCTGTGGGAGCGCTTGCAGTTCGCGCTCGACGGCGAGCCCGACCCGTGGTTCGAGTTCGAGAAGGCGCAGGTCGACTTGCGTCAGTTCGAGCCGCTGCGACCGGTGATCGCCATCAAGGAGCTTGCATGAGTGCCGCGTCGGACTGGACCGTGATCTGCCGCGTCGAAGACATCCCGGTGCTCGGCGCACGCCGCGTGGCGCGAGAACAAGGCGCCGCGGTGGCCGTGTTCCGCGCCGCTGACGACCGCGTGTTCGCGCTGCTCGACCGCTGCCCGCACAAGGGCGGGCCGCTGTCGCAGGGCATCGTCACTGCCGAAGGCGTCGCTTGTCCGCTGCACAATTGGAACATCGGCCTGGCCGACGGCTGCGCGCGCGCGCCCGATGCCGGCTGCACGCCGACCTTCGCGGTGCGCGTCGAAGGCGGGGAGGTGATGCTCGATGCGGACGAACTGCTGCACCACGCGGTCGATGCCGCCACCGCCTGAGCCTTGCCGTGAGCGCTTGCGAGACCCGCTCCATCTGTCCGTACTGCGGCGTCGGCTGCGGCCTGATCATCCAAAGCGAAGGTGCGCAGATCACCGGCGTGCGCGGCGACCCGGATCACCCTGCCAATTTCGGGCGCCTGTGCACCAAGGGCAGCACGCTGCACCTGACGGCGGCCGCGCATGTGCAGCAACAGGTCAGGGCGCTGACGGCGTTGCGCCGGGCCGCGCGCGGGCAGCCGTTGCAGCCGGTGGACTGGGATGTGGCGCTGGACGAGGTGGCCGATCGTTTTGCTGCCATCGTCAAGCAGCACGGTCCCGACGCGGTGGGTTTGTACCTGTCGGGCCAGCTGCTGACCGAGGACTACTACGTCTTCAACAAGCTGGCCAAGGGCCTGCTCGGCACCAACAACGTCGACACCAATTCGCGGCTGTGCATGAGCAGCGCGGTGGCCGGCTACAAGCAGAGCCTGGGCGCCGATGCGCCACCGGTCTGCTACGACGACCTCGACCTGGCGCGCACCGTGTTCATCACCGGCTCGAACATGGCCTGGGCGCACCCGGTGCTGTTCCGCCGGCTGGAGGATGCGCGTGCCGCCAATCCGGCGCAGAAGTGGATCGTCGTCGATCCGCGCCGCACTGAGACCGCGGCGCAGGCCGACCTGCACCTGCAACTGCAGCCGGGCACCGACGTGGTGTTGCACCACGCGCTCCTGCACCTGATGTTGTGGGAGGGGCTGACCGATGCGGCCTACGTCGCCGCGCACACCACCGGTTTCGAAGCGTTGCGCGACCGCGTGCGTGAATTCACGCCGGCGCATGCGGCCAAGGTCTGCGGGCTGAAGACCGACGACATCGTGCAGGCAGCACGCTGGTTCGCCGGGCTGGACCAAGGTGAGACACGCCTGCCGACGCTATCGCTGTGGTGCCAGGGGCTGAACCAGAGCAGCAGCGGCACCGACAAGAACTCGACGCTGATCAACCTGCACCTGGCCACCGGGCAGATCGGCAAGCCCGGCGCCGGGCCGTTGTCGCTAACCGGGCAGCCGAACGCGATGGGCGGGCGCGAAGTCGGCGGCCTGGCCAACCAACTCAGCGCGCATCGCGATCTGGCCAACCCCGCGCACCGCGCCGAGGTGGCTGCGCTGTGGGGGGTGGCGGACGTGCCAGAACAACCGGGCAAGAGCGCAGTGCAGATGTTCCAGGCCGCGGCCGACGGGCAGATCAAGGCGCTGTGGATCGTCTGCACCAACCCGGCGCAATCGTTGCCCGACCAGGGGATGGTGCGGCGTGCGCTGCAGCGCTGTGAATTCGTCGTGCTCCAGGAGGCCTACGCCAACACCGCCACGGCGGCCTATGCCGATCTGCTGTTGCCAGCCAGCAGCTGGGGCGAGAAGGAAGGCACGGTGACGAACAGCGAGCGCCGCATCAGCCGCGTGCGCGCCGCGGTGCCGGCACCGGGCGTAGCGCGCGACGACTGGGCCATCGGCGTGGCCGTGGCGCGGCGCCTGGAGGCCCGGCTGCCGCAACGTGCCGCGATGACGATGTTCCCCTACACCACGGCCGAGCAGGTGTGGAACGAGCACCGCGAGAGCACGCGCGGCTGCGACCTCGACATCACCGGCTTGAGCTACACCGCGCTCGAGGCGCCGCAGCAGTGGCCACGGGCCAGTGGAGCATCGACCAGCACGGCACGACTCTATGCCGACGGCCGTTTTCCCACGCCCGACAGCCGCGCCCGCTTCGTTGCGCCCACATGGCGCAGCGTGGCCGAGCCGCGCGATGCGCGTTTCCCCATCGCGCTGACCACGGGACGCCAGCGCGACCAATGGCACGGCATGAGCCGCACCGGCACGCTCGGCCGGCTGTTCGCGCATGGCGGCGAGCCGGCGGTGGAGATGCACCCGCAGGAGCTGCACCGCCGTCGCCTGCAAGCCGGTGACCTGGTGCGCATCCGCTCGCGCCGCGGCACGCTGGTGCTGCCGGCCATGCCCAGCGAAGCGTTGATGCCGGCACAGGCCTTCGTTGCCATGCATTGGGGCAGCGAGTTCGTCGGCGGCGACGGCGTCAACGCGATCACCAGCCCGGCCACCTGCCCGCAGTCGATGCAGCCTGAACTGAAGCATGTGGCCGTCCGCGTCGAGGCGGCGGGCCTGCCGTGGAGGATTGCCGCCGCAGCCTGGCTGCCGGCGGCACGGGCACAGGCGGTGCGCGAGTGGCTGCGTGCGCTGTTCGACCGTTTCGGCTACGCCAGCTGCGTGCTCTTCGGGCGCGAACCCGACGCGCGGCTGGGCCTACGTTTCAGCGCTGCGCTGGCGGCACCGGCCGACGACGCGCTGCTGCGCGAGGTGGAGGCCGCTCTGGGCCTGGTCGACATCCCCGTGTTGCGCTATGCCGATGTGCACAGCGGCCAGTGCCGGGTGTTGGCACTGCAGCCGGATGGCGCGCTGCAGGCCTTCATGCTGGCCGGCGACACCGCCGCCGACAACTGGGTGTGGCCGCTGCTGCACCAGGGCCAGCCGGCGGCGGCCTTCGGCCGCGCGTTTCTGACCGCCAGCCGGCAGCCGCCGCAGCCGGTGGAGCCGGCCAGCAGGCAGGTCTGCGCCTGCCACGATGTCAGCGAAGCGCGCATCGTCACAGCGCTCGACGGCCTCGGCGGCAATGCCGACGAACGGCTGCGCGCGCTGCAGGTTCGCTTGCGCTGCGGCACCGAGTGCGGCTCGTGCCTGCCGGCGTTGAAGACGCTGGTGCAACAGCATCATCCCGTGGAGCAAGCCGCATGAAGCGCGCCGTCGCATCGAAGGTCATGCTCGTCGGCGCCGGCCCGGGCGATGCCGACCTGCTGACGCTGAAGGCGGTGAAGGCATTGCGCCAGGCGACCGTGGCACTGGTCGACGACCTGGTGCACCCGGGCGTGCTGAAGTATCTGAAGCGCAGCGCGCGCATCGTGCACGTCGGCAAGCGCGGCGGTGGATCATGTGCCCCCTGGTCGTCGCAGGCGACGCCCGCCTACCGAGGGGGCGCCCCGGGCTTGGGGCGGCCCCGCGCCCGGCCGAGCACCCCGCAGGCCTTCATTCACAAGCTGATGGTGGCCGAGGCGCGGCGCGGCGAGCGCGTGGTGCGCATCAAGGGCGGTGACCCCTTCGTCTTCGGCCGCGGCGGCGAGGAATGCGACGTGCTGCGCGAGGCCGGCATCGAGGTCGAGGTGGTCAGTGGAATGACGGCCGGCATCGCCGGGCCGGCGAGCATTGGCGTGCCGGTGACCGACCGGCGCCACACACGCGGCGTGGCCTTGGTCACTGGCCAAACGGGCGATGTCCGCAATGGTGGCGACGAGCCGGACTGGTCTGCTCTGGCGCGCAGCGGGCTGACCTTGGTGATCTACATGGGCGTTGCGCGGGTGCGGCACATCGTCGGCGCGCTGCTCGCTGGTGGCCTGACCGCCGACACGCCGGCCGCCGCCGTGAGCCACGCTCACACTCCCGCGCAGCGCCACTGCGTGTGCACGCTGGCGACGCTGGCCGATACGCTGGCTGGTGAGGGCTTGGGCAGCCCGACAATCCTGGTCATCGGCGACGTGGTGCGCGTGTCGCCGCATTGGCTGGCGGCGCAGACCCTGCCGGCTGCGGCCACGCGGGGTGTCGCGGCGTAGACCCGATTCGGGTTGCGCAGTCGGCGTCCGTCTAGGCGGGAGTAGATACTTAGCAGGCTGTTGAAATTTGGACCATCGAAGCCTGGCATATGCTTCCATCGACGCAATCGTTTGATTTCGTGCACGATTCGCGGCGGTTCGTTGCCGGTGTTTGGGGTTCGCGAGTGCCGTTTGGCACCCTTGGTCTGCTCTGTCGCGACCTCATCGCCTCGCTCCTTACGGCACCGCGCTGAACATTCGCGCCCTGCGCACGATGTTGCTGGCAGTCATGGTCAACTTGAGGTGCTGATCGACACGCCGGATGCCTCTATACAGTGTCTGTCGAATTCGCCCGACCGTCTTGCCCCAACCGAAGCGCTCTTCGATGCGCTTTCTGATCGTCTGGCTGAGTGCGTAGCCACCGTGGCGCGTCGTGCGTCCGTCGATCGCGCTGCCACCAATGCGCGTGTCATTGCTGGCCGCGTGGGGCGTGCCGCGCCGCTTGCGACAGGCACCAGTGCCTTCTGCGAACGCTGGTAGCGCTCGAACAGCTCTGTGGAGAAACGACCCTCGCGGTCGCGCGGCACACGCAGCTCGAGCTTGCCAATGCGCGTGATGAGGCTGCGGCTGTAGCAGCCCCGATCGGTAACCTGAGCGCTCGGCCGTACGTTCACTCGGTCCGGCACCGATGAGCTCGCTCATCTCGGCTTCGAGCACCTCCTGCAGCGATTCCTTGAGCAGCCGCTTGAACAACTCGCCTTGCTGGCCCAACAAGGCTTCAACGGATACGACGGACGATTTACCCTTGGCAATGGTGGTCATGGCAGTCAGGCCCCCGCAGGGGCAGGTCGGTCTAGACAATCAACCTCTTGCCATGACCACCACCCGCGCGCAAGCGCTTTTGCACAAAAACTCTGGACACTACCCGGCGATGTCCCGAAATCTGTTGAACGCGTGATTTGAGGTGGCGGCTCCTTCGACCCGCATGCGCGAGCATGCGGGTTGCCTCGCAAGCAACCGAAGGAGCCACCAAGATGAAGTCTCACACGAAGCCCGCGTTGCGGGTGATGCCTGCTGCGCAGATTCAGATCTCGCTGCCCGTGCAGGGCGTTCTGCGCGACGTGCGCCACGCTTTCCTGGGCCTGTGCATCGACGCCGGCCAGAAGGTTCTGGCCGCGATGATGGAAGCCGACCGCATCGCGCTGTGCGGGCCCAAGGGAGTGCCCGACGCTGCCCGACGCGCCGTGCGCGGCGGCAGCACCGCCAGCCAGGTCGTGCTGGGCGGCCAGCGTATCGCAGTGCGCCGACCGCGGGCGCGATCGAGGTCCAAGGGCGAGTTGGCGTTGCCGAGCTACGAGTGGGCCGCCTGCGGCGATCCGCTGGACGCCGCCACGATGGCCGCCATTGCCGCGGGCGTGTCGACGCGGCGTTATGCCAGCACCCAGGAGCCGGTGCCGGCGGCGCACCAGCCCCGCGCGGCGTCCAAGAGCGCGGTGTCGCGCCGCTTCGTGCAGATGAGCCAGGAGCAACTGACGCAGTGGCTCGCGCGCCCCATCGGCGATCTTGATCTGCCGGTGGTGATGATCGACGGCATGCACTACCGCGACCGCGTGATCCTGCTGGCCCTGGGCATCGATGCGAAGGGCGGCAAGTATGTGCTGGGGCTGCGCGAAGGCTCCACCGAGGCCACGCGTGTGGTCGCCTCGCTGCTGTCGGATCTGGTCGAGCGCGGGCTCGATGCCGATCGCATGCGGCTGTGGGTCATCGACGGCGGCAAGGCGCTGCGCAAGGCCATCGTCCAGACCTTCGGGCAGCGCGCACTGATCCAGCGCTGCCAGGAGCACAAGCGGCGCAACGTCCTGGAGCACTTGCCCGAGGACGCGCACGCCAGCGTCAAGCAAGCAATGAAGGACGCCTGGTCGGCCTCGGATGCTGATCTGGCGCGCAAGCAACTGGCTCGCCTGGCCTCGTCGCTGCAAGCCAAGCACCCAGGGGCTGCGGCCAGCGTGCGCGAAGGCCTCGAGGAGACGCTGACGGTGCAGGCGCTGGGCATCACCGGCTCGCTGTACCGCACCTTGCGCACGAGCAATCCGATCGAGAACCTCAACAGCTTGGTGGCGCGCTACTGCCGCAACGTCAAGCGCTGGGGTGACGGTCAGATGGTGCTGCGCTGGGTCGCCAGCGCAATGAGCGACGCGGCCACTCGCATGCGAAAGCTGCGCGGCTGCAGCCACATGCGCACTTTGCTGAAAGCCTTGGAGGCGCGACGCCGCGACACCGACAACGGCACTGTGCGCAAGGCCGCGTAGCATGTCCAACCAAGGAGCCGTCACCGCTCACGGTTCAACAGCGAGCGGGACATCGCCGCTGCCAGGCCGCCTGGTTTGCATTTCAGCTGACCGGCGTCGAGTTCGCGTCAGCTGGCAATTCGAGTCGACCCTAACCGGCTATCGGGTCAGCGCGATTACAAGGCGCAAAGCGGTCATAGTAGATGCATTAGCGGCAATGGTGCCATGGGCACCCGCCGGCTGGCATGAACCGCGCCACCGACGACTTTGCGAAGTACATGCTTTCGTCCCAGCTTGGCAGCTTGACCTGAGCTTTCCCGCGCGAAATTGCGCGAGCACAGGAATCACGCCCACCATCCCAAGCGCCACCTGGCCGCCCACGACGTCTGTGACTGCCCGTCGTCTGCCTTTGTAAGGGATGTGCGTGTTCTGCTGATCTGCGTGCCGCGACGCCAGCTGGCGCGCCGTGGCGCCGGGGTTGCCGTGCAGCAGCGCCAGCAGCGTTAACTCCAATCGGTGCAGCGCCTGCACCTGCCCAACCTGCTCGTCGAACACGCGGTCGGTGACCACGGTGGCCTGCGCCAGCCGATAGCCGATGATGCCCAGCAGCGCGCCTTCGTCCAGCGCAGCTGGCGGGCGTGCGATCGGCCAGCGGCACGGCCGGCACTCGTCTGGAATTCGCCATCGACTGGTTCAATCGTTGATCGATTCGGCGAATGATTTCTTCAGGGATTCACCTCAGGCGAATGTACTAGGTCGGTCGATATGCTATCGATAGGCGGTCCGCGCCAATTGATGCGCGGATCGCTGCTCGACAGCCCACTGGAGGACACGATGCGAGGTTCCCATGCCCGTCTCACCGCTCGCGACGCCGCGCGGGTCGGCACCGCCGCGGTGGCGCTGCTGCTGGCTGTCGGCGCGCAGGCCAACGACCGGAACCGCCAGCTGCCCCAGCTGACACCGGCCACGCCGGCCGCGCTGGTCGGCACCTGTGAATCGCTGGCCGCGCGGCTGTCCGGGCTTGGTCACACCACGATCACCGGCGCCACCAGCGTCGCCGCGGGGGTGCTCGCGGTGGCCGGCGCGCCGGTGCCCGCGCATTGCCGCGTCACCGGCAGGATGTACGAGCGCGTCAGCCCCGTCGACGGCAAGACGTATTCGATCCAGTTCGAGATGCGCCTGCCGCTGAACTGGAACGGCCGCTTCTTCCACCAAGGCAACGGTGGCATCGACGGCAGCGTGGTCACCGCCAACGCCGGCTTCGGCGGCGGCCCGCTGACGACGCCGCTGCTGCAGGGTTTTGCAGTGCTGTCGTCCGACGCCGGCCACAGCAACGCGCAGGGGGGCCCGGCCTTCGGCCTGGACCCGCAGGCGCGGCTGGATTACGGCTACCAGGCGGTGGGCAAGCTCACGCCGATGGCCAAGCAGGCCATCGCCACGGCCTACGGCAAGGGGCCGGACCGCTCGTACTTCGGCGGCTGCTCCAACGGCGGGCGCCACACGCTGGTGGCCGCGGCGCGCTACACGCAGGACTACGACGGCTACCTCGCCGGCGCGCCGGGCTACAACCTGCCGCTGGCGGCGCTGGCCAACATCTTTGGTGCGCAACGCTACGCCGCAGTGGCCACCGGCAACCCGCAGACGCCGCCCGGCCTGGAGACCGCCTTCACCGCCGCCGAACGGCGCGTGGTGGCCGATGCGGTACTGGCGCGCTGCGACCGGCTGGACGGCGCGGCCGACGGCCTGGTGCAGAACACGCGCACCTGCCAGAGCGTGTTCGATCTGGAGCGCGACGTGCCCACCTGCGCCGGCGCGCGCGACGGCACCTGCCTGTCGGCAGACCAGAAGGCCGCCATCGCGCCGATCTTCCGCGGCGCCACGCTGGCCGACGGGCGTCGCTTCTACGCGCCGTTCCCCTTCGACAGCGGTATCGGCGGCGGCGGCATCCCGTTCTGGGAATTCACCGCGCCGCTGGTGCTGGACTCGGGTGCGGTCGGCGTGATCTTCAAGGTGCCGCCGAGCATCGCGGCACTGACCAACGGGCCCGCCTTCAGCCTGGGCCTGGACGTCACCGCCACGTGGGCGCAGCTCTTCGCCACCGACGCCACCTACACCGAGGCGGCGATGTCCTTCATGACGCCGCCGAACGCGCGCAACATGAACGCGGTGCGCGAGCGCGGCGCGAAGATCATCGCCTACCACGGCGTCAGCGACCCGATCTTCTCGGTGGCCGACACCGAGCGCTGGTACCGCGGCATCGACCGTAGCAGCGGCAACCGCGCTGACGACTTCGCGCGGCTGTACCGCGTGCCCGGCATGGGCCACTGCTCGGGCGGCCCCACCGTCGACCAGTTCGACCCGCTGACGCCGCTGGTGGCGTGGGTGGAGCAGGGCGTCGAGCCAAGCGCGCTGACGGCGCAGGCGCGCGGCCCCGGCAACGCGGGCGGCGGCAACGGCGACGTGCCGGCCGGCTGGTCGGCCACGCGCACCCGGCCG
>JAHECC010000104.1 GCA_024641965.1 Rubrivivax sp. | reverse complement strand
ACGGCGACTTTCGGCGCCGGCTTGTCGGTGACGACCTGGGCCATTTCCGCCCGCTCCCATGACCCGATTTCCAGGGAGCGGGCTACTGAAAAGAATAGAAACATCGGAACGGTATTCGTCGCTCGGCCCAGAAATCGGCCGCATCTCGGAACACGTCCAGCAACTGCTCGCGCGCTTCGCGGTCGAAGCGCGGGTTGTCGGGAAGCTGCTCGAGCACGACCACAAAGCCGGGCTGCGCGCCCGCCTTATGCACCAGATCGGTCATGCAGTCGTATAGCGCATCGAGGTTCTTGCCGAAGTGCGCCGGGAACAGAAAGGACTCGGCAATGCGCTCGAGCACATCCTGCTTGGTCTGGGCAGCGCTCAGATTGGCATACAGGAAATGCTGGCCGACGCCATCGGCGGCCTGCATCAGATCCTCTACCCTGTAGGCTCGAATCGCCTGCACGATATTGGGACGGACTGTTTGCAACAGCATGGTCACGTTCCTCCTTCAAACTCAAAACTGCGCGCCGACGATCACTTGACGATGCGTGCAAAGCTCGCGTAGTGGTCGTTGGTGTAATAACAGGTGTCGGGCACCGCGGGTTGACGGCCCCCGCAAACAATGCGGCGTGCGCCCCGATCACTCGCACCCGGCGTCTTCACGGTGTATTCGCGGTAGTAGCCGCGTTCGTTGGCCGGCAACAGCCGCTCGCGGTTGCCGAACACGCTGCCATCCTTGGAATACGGAAACGGCCCGCCGCTGCGAATCTGCTGCTCGGTGACGCGCGCCTCGGGCGGCAGCGCCGCCAAATGCACCGAATCGACCTGCCCCTGCGCTACCGGAGAGCGCGCCTCAACCTGCCCTCCGACAGCCAAAACCCCCGCAATTGCGAATGCAAGCGCCAACTTCCCTAACGACTGCCTTGGCGATGGCAAACGCAACGAAACCACGGGATTACCCTGAAAACCGAAGCCGGGATGGTACCGGAACCGAGAAAAATTCTCAAGTACCCACCTGTAAAACAGGCTCTAGCACAGTCGTGTTTAGTGGGCACTTACATCTATTGAGCTTGCCATAAAACGGCTGATCGCGTGTATGTCGGCGCTCAGTCCCGGTTCGCGTTCGCGGCGGCGACGGTCAGCGCGGTCATGTTGACGATGCGTCGCACCGTGGCCGATGGCGTCAAGATGTGCACCGGCTTGGCGGCGCCCAGCAACATCGGCCCGATGGCGATGCCACCCCCGGCAGCGGTTTTCAGCAGGTTGTAGGCGATGTTGGCGGCGTCGATGTCGGGCAGCACCAGCAAATTGGCCTCGCCCTTCAGTGTGCTGTTCGGCATCAGCTGCGCGCGGTACTTTCCGTCCAGCGCGGTGTCGCCATGCATTTCACCATCCACCTCGAGCCAGGGCGCGCGCTGGCGGATCAACGCCAGCGCCTCGCGCATCTTCAGCGCCGAAGGCAAATTGCTGGTGCCGAAGTTCGAATGCGAAAGCAAGGCTGCCTTGGGTTCGATGCCGAAGCGCTTGAGCTCCTCGGCGGCGAGCACGGTGATTTCCGCCAATTGCGCGGCGTCCGGATCGACGTTGACATGCGTGTCCACCAGAAACACCTGCCGACCGGGCAGTACCAGGCCGTTCATGCAGGCGAAGGTATGCACACCCGCTCGCTTGCCGATGACCTGCTCGACGTGCTGCAGGTGCATCGCGTTGTTGCCCCAGGTGCCACAGATCAGGCCGTCGACCATATCCTTGTGCAGCAGCATGGTGCCAATCAGCGTCAGGCGCCGACGCATCTCGATCTTGGCGAACTGCGCGGTCACGCCGCGGCGCTCCATCATCTGGTGGTAGGTCTGCCAGAACTCGTGGTGGCGCGGGTCGTCCTCGGTGTTGACGACTTCGTAGTCGCGCCCTTCCTTCAGCCGCAGGCCGAACTTCTCCACATGCTGGGCAATCACCGCGGGCCGCCCAATCAGCGTGGGCTGGGCCAGGCCTTCGTCGATGATGATTTGCATCGCGCGCAGCACGCGCTCGTCTTCGCCCTCGGCGAAGGCCACGCGCTTGGCCTTGGCCAGCTTGGCCAGGTTGATGATCGGCTTCATCGTCGTGCCCGACGCGTAGACGAAGGTCTGCAGCTTGTCGCGGTAGGCCTGCAGGTCCTGGATCGGGCGCAGCGCCACGCCGGACTCGGCCGCGGCCTGGGCCACGGCCGGCGCGATCTTCATCATCAGGCGCGGATCGAAGGGCTTGGGGATCAAGTACTCCGGCCCGAAGCGCAGCGTGGCGCCGATGTAGGCCGCGGCGACCACCTCGCTCTGCTCGGCCTGGGCCAGGTCGGCAATGGCGTGCACCGCGGCAATCTCCATCGCCTCGGTGATGGTCGTCGCGCCCGAGTCCAGCGCGCCACGGAAGATGTACGGAAAACACAGGACGTTGTTCACCTGGTTCGGGTAGTCGGTGCGCCCTGTGGCGATGAGTGCGTCGCTGCGTACCTGCTGCACCAGCTCCGGCAGGATCTCCGGCGTCGGGTTGGCCAGGGCGAAGATGATCGGCCGGGCCGCCATGCGCGCGACCATCTCGCTCTTCAGCACCCCGCCGGCCGACAGGCCGAGGAAGACATCCGCCTGCTCGATCACCTGCGCCAGCGTGCGCTGCGGCGTGTCCTGCGCGAAGGCGGCCTTGTCGTCGTCCATCAGCTCGGTGCGGCCCTGGTAGACCACGCCGGCCAGGTCGGTGACCCAGATGTTCTCGCGCTTCATGCCCAGCTTGAGCAGCAGGCCCAAACAGGCCAGCGCGGCGGCACCGGCGCCGGAGGCCACCAGCTTGACCTCGGCGATGTCCTTGCCGGCCACCTTCAGCGCGTTCAGCATGGCCGCACCGACGACGATGGCCGTCCCGTGCTGGTCGTCATGGAACACCGGGATGTTCAGGCGCTCGCGAAGCGCGCGCTCGACGACAAAGCAATCCGGCGCCTTGATGTCCTCCAGGTTAATGCCGCCGAAGGTCGGCTCCAGCGCGGCGATGACCTCGATCAGCCGCTCGACGTTGTTCTCGTTCACCTCCAGGTCGAAGACATCGATGCCGGCGAACTTCTTGAACAGCACCGCCTTGCCTTCCATCACCGGCTTGGCCGCCAGCGGGCCGATGTCGCCCAGCCCGAGCACTGCGGTGCCGTTGGTGATGACCGCCACCAGGTTGCCCCGCGAGGTGTAGCGAAAGGCGTTCGCCGGGTCGTTGACGATCTCCTCGCACGCCGCCGCCACGCCGGGTGAGTAGGCCAGCGCCAGGTCGTGCTGATTGACCATCTGCTTGGTGGCGGCGATGGCCACCTTGCCGGGAATCGGAAACTCGTGATATTCGAGTGCCGCCTGGCGCAATTCGGCCGTCTTCTTCTCGGTCTTGAGCACGTGAATCTCCGCGGGATGGGGCGTTCGATTCTAGAAGCGCGGTCGCGCGCGCGTGCCGGGACGACAATCCACGGCATGGGCTTGGGCGAGTTCGCACTCATCGACCGCTATTTCACGCGGCCGGCACGGCGTGCCGTGCTCGGCGTCGGCGATGACTGCGCGCTGCTCACGTCGCAGCCTGGCATGCAATTGTGTGTGTCCAGCGACATGCTGGTCGAGGGCCGGCATTTCCTGTCCACTGTCGCGCCGCAACGGCTCGGCCACAAGGCGCTGGCGGTGAACCTGAGTGATCTGGCCGCCTGTGGTGCCGAACCGCTGGCCTTCACGCTGGCTCTGGCGCTGCCGGGCACCGACGATGCCTTCCTGCAACCCTTCGCCGAGGGCCTGTGGGCGTTGGCCGAGCGCCATGGCATCGACCTGGTCGGCGGCGACACCACCGCCGGGCCGCTCAACATCTGCATCACCGTGCTCGGCCAGGTGCCTGCGGGCCAGGCCTTGCTGCGCAGCGGTGCAGCTGCGGGCGATGATCTCTGGGTCAGCGGCACGCTGGGCGATGCACGCGCCGCGCTGGAATGCTTCCGCGGCACGCTCGCACTCGACGGCGGTGCTTTCGAGACCCTGCGCCGGGCGATGGAGCTGCCCGAGCCGCGCGTGGCGCTGGGCCAGCGGCTGCGCGGCGTGGCGAGCAGCGCCATCGATGTCAGCGATGGTCTGCTTGGCGACCTGGGCCACATCCTGCGGCGCAGCGGTGTCGGCGCACGCATCGAGCTGGACGCCGTGCCGCGCAGCGCGCTGCTGGCAGCTTTGTCTCCCGATGTGCAGCGCAATTGCCTGCTGCGCGGCGGTGACGACTACGAGCTGCTGTTCAGCGCCGCGCCTGGCCGGCTTGACGAGGTGCGGGTCGCTGCACGCGATGCCGATGTGCAGGTCAGCCGCATCGGCCGAATCGAAGCCGGCGACGCGCTGCTGGTGGTCGATGGCCGCGGCCAGGTTCTGCACGAACACGCGCGCGGTTTCGACCACTTCGCGGCATGACGCAGCCGGCACCGCGCAGGGCCGACCTGCACTTCATGCTGTCGCACCCGGCGCACGCGCTGGCGCTGGGCTTCGGCAGCGGTCTGTCGCCGCGCGCGCCGGGCACGGTCGGCACGCTATGGGCCTGGGCCACCTTCCTGCTGCTCGATCGCTGGTTCGGCACTGCCGCCTGGGTTGCCGTGCTGCTGATGGGCCTGCTGCTGGGCGTTTGGGCCTGCACAGTCTGCGCACGCCACATGGGCATCGCCGATCCGGGGGCCGTCGTCTGGGACGAGATCATCGCTTTCTGGGCGCTGCTGTGGTGTATCGCACCGGCCGGCTGGCTGGCGCAGTTGCTGGCCTTTGCGCTGTTTCGCTTCTTCGATGCCGCCAAGCCGGGTCCGGTGGGCTGGGCCGATCGCCGCTTCAAGCTCAAGCCGGGGGCGGCAATCGGCTGGGCCCAGGGCTTCGGCATCGTGCTCGACGACCTGGTCGCCGCGGCGTGTACTCTGGCGATCATGCTGCCGGGACGCCTGCTGTGGAACTGAGCCGTTTCGAACCCGAAGTGCTGGCCTTGGCCGATGGCTTGCGCCAGCGCGGCTGGCACCTGGCGACCGCCGAGAGCTGCACCGGCGGCCTGATCGCCGCGGCCTGCACCGCCGTGGCAGGTTCGAGCGATTGGTTCGAGCGCGGCTTCGTGACCTACAGCAACGCCGCCAAGAGCGAAATGCTGGGTGTGGAGGCCGGACTGATCGCCGCCCACGGCGCCGTCAGTGAAGAAGTGGCGCGCGCCATGGCGCTGGGTGCGCTCGAACGCGCGCAGGTCGAGCTCGGCGTGGCTGTGACCGGCATCGCCGGGCCCGGCGGTGGCACGCCCGGTAAACCGGTGGGCACGGTGTGGCTGGCTGTGGCCCGCCGCGTCGCTGGCCCGTCGGTGCAGGCCACGGCAGTGCGTCTGAATCTGCAAGGCGACCGCAGCGCGGTACGTGAGCAGACGACTTTGCTGGCGCTGCAGCGGCTGCGCGCCGCGCTGGCCTGAATCAGGCGGCGACTGCGCTTTCCAGACGACCCAGCAACGCCAGCATCTTCTCGGCGCCCTGCGGCCGGCCGAGCAGGTAGCCCTGCTGCAGCGAACAACCCAGGCCGAGCAGGTAGTCGCGCTGCTCGGCCGTTTCCACGCCCTCGGCGACGATGCTGATCGACAGCGCCTGCGCAATGCTGACGATGGCCTCGGTGAGCGCGCGGTCATCGGCGTCGGCTGGCAGGTCGCGCACGAAGCTGCGGTCGATCTTCAACTTGTCCGGACGCAGCCGCTTGATGTAGGACAGGGACGAGTAGCCTGTGCCGAAGTCGTCGATGGCCAGCGCCACACCCAACTCGCGCAGGCTCGCCACGGTTGCCTGCGCCGCCTCGGTGTCGGACATCAAGGTGCTTTCGGTCAGCTCGAGCTCGAGCTCGCCCGGCTCGATGCCATGCTGGCGCAGCGAGGCGCGCAGCATCTCCGGCAGGCGTTGGTCGCGGAACTGCAGCGCCGACACGTTCACCGCCACACGCCCGGGATGCAGCCCCGCGGCCTTCCATGCGGCCAGTTGCGTGCAGGCAGCCTCGAGCGTCCACATGCCGAGCTCGCGGATCAGGCCGGTCTCTTCGGCCGTCTGGATGAAGGTGTCGGGCATCAGCAGTCCGCGTTGCGGATGATTCCAGCGCACCAGCGCCTCGCAGCCCACAAGGCGGCCCTGGCGCATGTCGAACACCGGTTGGTAGTGCAGCACCAGCTCGTTGTTGGCGATCGCCTGCAACAACTCGCGCTCGAGCTCCAGGCGCGAGCGGAAGGCGGTGTCCAGGTCGGGCTGGTAGAAGCTGTAGCGGCCCTTGCCCAAGTCCTTGCTCTTGTACATCGCCAGATCGGCGCAGCGCGTCAGGGCCTCGAAATCGTCCCTGTCATCGGGGAACAGTGCGATGCCGATGCTGGCGCTGACCTGCGCCGTGGCTGCCGTGCGCGGCAGCAGCAGCGGGGCCTGGATGGCGTGCAGCAAGCGCTCGGCGGTAAGCGCCACCTGCTCCCAGCCGCCCGCCTGCGTCAGCAGCACGAGGAACTCGTCGCCGCTCTTGCGGCAGACGATGTCCGATTCGCGAAGCGTGGCCACCAGCCGCTGGCTTACGCCGAGCAGCAGCTCGTCGCCGGCGGCATGACCCATGGTGTCGTTGACCGCCTTGAAACGGTCGAGGTCGATGAACAGCAGCGCCAGGCTGCTCTGGGCGCGGCGCGCCACCCCGACCTCGTGCTGGAACAGCTCGCGGAACAGCGTGCGGTTGGGCAGGCCCGTGAGGTGGTCGTACATCGCCATCTTGCTGAGCTGCTTGTTCTTCGACTCCAATTCGTCGAACAACTCCTGGATGTGCGCGCGTACAGTGTTCAGGTGCTGGCCCAACTGGCCCAGCTCGTCACGCTGGCGCCATTGCTGCGGCGGCATCGACTCGCGCGCCGCGAGCGTACTGGCCTGCAACTTCAGTCGGTGGATCGGTTGCAGCAGGCGTAGCGACAACACACCCAGCAGCACCACCACGCCCACCACCACCTGCGCGGCCACCAGCCACCACATGATGCCCTGGCGCTGTGCCAGCATCTGGTCGATCTCGGTGGCGTCGAAACTCAGACGCAGGTTGGCGACGAGCTGGCCCTCATGCAGCACCGGGGCGTCGCGCACCACGACCGGCAGGTCGGTGGCGCAGCGCTGCGCATGGATGGTCAACGGCTCCTGCGTGGGCTGCAGGTCGCGCACCTCGACCGCACAGACGGACGGCTCCTGCAGGATGCGCTGTGCCGCGGCCTTCAGGCCCTGCTCGCTGAGGGTCCATGCGGGCTCGGTCACGACCGCCGTGGCCAGTACCAGCACTGCCGCGCGGTTGCGCTGCACCAGCGGTTCGTTCGTGCGGCGCGAAAGCATCTGGTCGGCACCCAGCACCACCAGCGCCGGCAGCACCATGCCGACGATGATGGCGATGAGTACCGTGCTGCGGATCGACAACGATGGCCAGCGCAACGCCATCTGCGGTCTCAGCGTACCGTGCCCGCGAGGGCGAGATCGATGCGTGCCAGCCAGGCATCGGGCACGGCGCGGTTGCAGTACAGATGTCGCGTCTCGCCGGCGGCCATGTCGGCCAGGCTCACGCTGCGCAACCCGGCCGCAATGGCCACGTCCTGGCGCAGCACCTGCGCCTCCTCGGCACCGACGATCATCCAGCCGGCGCGGCCGGCCAGCAGCATGCGTGCCATCTGGCTCGTCTCGACGGTGGTCGTGACCGGCGCGGGCACACGTTGCGCGATCAGGCGGTCGAGTTGCGGCCCGTAGGAATAACCCTCCTTGACCAGCAGCGCGTCGGCCGCAGCGCCCATCGCCTCCTGGCCACGCATGCCGGAGCGCAGGCTGCTGTCGTTGCGCGCCAGCGCGCCGAACGGCCGGTCGCGATACAGTGCCTTGCTGAACTTGCCTTGCGCGCTGCGCTCGGCATTGATGAACCAGCCCAGCCCGCAATGCAGCCCGATGCCTTCCTGGATCAGCGCCAGCTGGCGCTGGCTGGGCGTGAGCGACCAGACGAAGCTCACCCCCGCCTGCTGAAGCGCCTGAGCTGCCGGTGTCGCCGTGAGACCGGTGACGCTGCCGTCAGGCTGCGTGGTCGAGTAGGGCGCGCGCTCCTGGTAGTGCAGCGTCAGCCCCTGCGCCCGCGCTTCCAAGCCGAGCAGCGCCAGCACAGATAGCATCACGGCAGGCGTCAGCGGCTGGGCTCGCCGTCGCAATAGGCTCATGCGCGGCATTTTCGCCTGCGCTACCCTTTGCCGCCATGAACATCCTGCTCAGTGGCAAATTCGAAGCGGCGGAACATCACGATTGGCTTCGCTCATTGCGCGCGGCGTTGCCCGAGGCCCACTGGCTCGACCGCGAGCAGGCCTTGGCGCAGGTGGATTCGGTGCAGGTGGCGGTGGTCGCCAATCCGCCCGCCGGCAGTCTCGGGGGCCTGCCGCGACTGCGTCTGATCCAGTCGCTGTGGGCCGGTGTGGACCGTCTGCTGGCCGATCCGACCCTGCCTGCCGGTGTGCCGATCGCACGCATGGTCGACCCGGCCATGAATGCGGCGATGGCCCAGACCGCGTTGTGGGCCACGCTGTCGCTGCACCGCGGATTCTTCGAAAACGCCGTCGCACAACGCGCCGCGCTGTGGTTGCCCCAGACGCAGCGCCGCGCCGACACATTGCAGGTGCTGGTGCTGGGCCTGGGCCAGATGGGCCAGGCGGCAGCGACATGCATCGCCCGGCAAGGCTACCGCGTGCATGGCTTCAGCCTGCACCCGCGCAGTGCTGCGGCCGCACCCGCCGGCATCGAGTGCCACAGCGACATGGATGCGCTGTTCGCGCTGCTGCCGTTGTGCCACATCGTCATCAATCTCCTGCCGCTGACCGCCGCCACGCGCGGCCTGCTGGACGCGCACTTCTTCGCGCGGTTGCCGAAGGGCGCGGCCATCGTCAACCTGGCGCGCGGCGCGCATGTGGTCGATGCCGATCTGTTGGCGGCTCTGGACCGCGGGCAACTCCGGCATGCGGTGCTCGATGTATTCCACACCGAGCCGCTGCCGGTCGACCACGCCTTCTGGGCCCATCCCCGCGTGACGGTGTTGCCGCATGTGGCGGCGCTGACCGATCCGGCCAGCGCCTCGTTGGTGGTGGCGCAGAACGTGCGCGCACTGATGTCGGGTCGGCCGCTGGCGCACCTGGTGCGGCCCGCCGACGGCTACTGACCCCGGCTGGCCTGCGCCTCAGGCGCTCAGGGCCAGCGGCGACAGCGCTTCCGGGCGGGCGAGTGGCTGCAGCAGCCGCAGCATCAGCACGCGCAATCCGTCCCACGGTTCGGACGGCCAATCGGGATACTTCAGCCCCTTGACCAAGCCGTCGCACACGCTCGCGTCATGCACCAGCTGGTCCAGCAGCGTCGATGGCAGCAAGGGCAGCGCGCGCTCGAACAGTTTCTCGCGGACGCCCCAGACACGCGCTTCGCGCAGCGCCATTGGCAATGGCTTTCCCGCGGACACCGCATCCTTGATGCGCTTGAGCGCGCGGATGTCCTCGGCCAGCGTCCAGTGCACGCGCACGGCCGCTTCGCCCTCGGCGCGCAGGCCGTCGAGCATGCGCAGCGCGCGCTTCAGCCGCCCGCCGAGCACGGCCTCGCCCAGCTTGAAGACGTCGTAGCGAGCCACATTCAACACCGCCGACTCGACCTGCTCGAAACTCAGTTCGCCGGGCGGATAGAGCAGCGCGAGCTTCTGCGTCTCCTGGTGTGCGGCCAGCAGGTTGCCTTCGACACAATCGGCGAAGAAAGCCAGCGTGCGCTGCCCTTCATCGCCGGCCATTACGCGCTGGTCCTGCCGCGCCAGACGCTGCACGATCCAGCCCGGCAGCGCGGCGCGATCCACCGGGTCGACGCGGACGGCCACACCGGCGTGGTCGAGCGCCGCGAACCACGCGCTCTTGAGTTGCTGGCCGTCCAGGCGCGGGCAATGCAGCAGCGTCAACACATCCTCGCTCAGATGCTCGCAATAGCGCTGCAGCGCTTCGGACCCGTCCTTGCCCGGTTTGCCGGAGGGGATGCGGATCTCGATCAGCTGGCGTTGCGCGAACAGGCTCATCTCCTGCGCCGCACCGAGCACGGCGCTCCAGTCGAAATGCGCACCGCTCACGGTGAAGACCTTGCGCTCCTCGAAGCCGGCGGCGCGCGCGGCCGCACGGATCGCGTCGCCCGCTTCCTGCGCCAGCAGCGGCTCGTCGCCATGCACCACGTATAGCGGTTTCAGCCCGCGCTGCAGGTGGGCCGCCAGTTGCTCGGCGCGCGCCTGCATGCTCAGGCCAGGCGAATTGCTGAGAGTCGCAGCATGACCTGCAGCACGATGTCGGACTGCATTTCGCGAAACAGGTCCTGCGCTTCCTGCTCCTTGCCCAGCGCCTTCGACTCGACAAAGCTCAGTTCGCGGATCAGCAGGATCTCGGAGTCTGGAATCAGCTCGCGCTGTGCCGGGGTCTGCGCACGGTAGACCAGCCGCGTGCGCAGTTGGATGTCACGCACCTGACCCGATGCAGTGAAGGCCACTGCGCGGCGCGTGCGCTCGTCGCTCAAGGCATGCAGCACCACCTGTGCCTGGTCCGGCGAGGCCTTCACCTCGATCGTGCGCTCCAGCACGGTGCGCAATTCCGCGGCCAGCGGCGAGCGCGGCGGGAAACCCGTCAGCGCGATGCGCTGGAACTGCAGGTCGGCAGCACGCCGCAATTCGAATCCGCAACCGGCCAGCGCCAGCAGCGGCAGTGCCACCAGGCATTGGCGGCGGCGCAGCGCGGTCTCAGATGACCACATTCACCAGCCGCCCGGGAACGACGATGATCTTCTTCGGCACGCGGCCCTCGGCGAACTTGGCGAAATCGGGGCTGGCGACCGCCGCGGCCTCGATGGCCGCGCGCTCGGCCTTGGCGCTGACGCGCAGCGCGCCACGCAGTTTGCCGTTGACCTGCAGCACCAGTTCGATCTGCTCCTGCACCAGCGCGGCCTCGTCGACCATCGGCCAGGGCGCATCGAGCAGGTCGCCGTGGGCCTCGGCAAAGCCGAGCTCGCGCCACAGTACCCAGCTGATGTGCGGGCAGGCCGGGTAGAGCACACGCAGCAGCAGCGAGTAGCCCTCGCGCTGCGTGGCCGTCGCCTCGCCCTTGAAGGCCTCCAGCGCGTTGAGCATCTTCATCGCGCCGGACACGACGGTGTTGTACTGCATGCGCTCGTAGTCGTAGCTCACCTGGCGCAGCAATGTGTGCAGCTCGAAGCGCAGCGCACGCGCGTCGACCCCATCGGTGCCGGTGGGCAACGCCGCAAGCCGCTGGCCGTAGCCCCAGACTCGCTTGAGGAAGCGGTTCGCACCCTCGACGCCGGCGTCGTTCCACTCCATCGTCTGTTCGGGCGGCGCGGCGAACATCACGAACAGGCGCGCGGTGTCCGCGCCGTAGCGCTCGATCACCTGCTGCGGGTCGACGCCGTTGTTCTTCGACTTGGACATCGTGGTCCAGCCTTCGCATGCCACCGGCTGGCCATCGCGTTTGGCTATGGCAGACAGGACCTTCTGGTGCTCGTCGCGCACGATCTCCAGATCGTGCTCCCAGAAGTACTCCCGCCCGGCCTCGGTACTGTCGCGCACGAAGGCTTCCTTCAGCACCATGCCCTGCGTCAGCAGCCGGGTGAAGGGTTCATCGATGGCGATCAGCTTCAGGTCGCGCATCACCTTGGTCCAGAAGCGCGCATACAGCAGGTGCAATATCGCGTGCTCGATGCCGCCGATGTACTGGTCCATTGGCAGCCAGTAGGCCGCCGCGTCCTTGCCGACCATCGCCTGCTCGTTTTTCGGGTCGCAGTAGCGGATCGTGTACCAGGCCGAATCGACGAAGGTGTCCATCGTGTCGGTCTCGCGCCGGCTCGGCGCGCCGCATACCGGGCAGGCCACATTCAGGAAGTCGGCGCGCTTGTTCAGCGGGTTGCCGCTGCCATCGGGGATGCAGTCTTCGGGCAGCACCACCGGCAGGTCCTTCTCGGGCACCGGCACTGCGCCATGCTCGGCGCAGTGGATCATCGGGATCGGCGTGCCCCAGTAGCGCTGGCGGCTGATGCCCCAGTCGCGCAGGCGCCAGGTGGTCTTCTTCTCGCCCAGACCCCGCGCGCCCAGGTCGGCCGCCACGGCATCCACCGCGCCTTTCAAGTCCAGTCCGTCGTAGCGGCCGGAACGCATGCAGCGGCCGATCTGCTTTTCCGCATACCAGTCGGCCCAGGCCTCGGTGCTGAACGCGCGGCCTTCGACGCCAACGACCTGCCTGATCGGCAGGCCGTACTTCTTGGCGAATTCGAAGTCGCGCTCGTCGTGCGCCGGCACGCCCATCACCGCGCCGTCGCCGTAGCTCATCAGCACGTAGTTGCCGACCCACAGCTCGACGGCATCACCGGTCAGCGGGTGCGTCACCGACAGCCCGGTGCGCATGCCTTCCTTGTCGCGCAAGGCCAGTTCGGCTTCGGTGGTGCCACCCTGCTTGCATTTCTCGATGAAGGCTGCCAGCGCGGCGTTGCCGGCCGCGGCCTGCGTGGCCAGCGGGTGTTCGGGTGCCACCGCGCAGAAGGTCACACCCATGATGGTGTCGGCGCGCGTGGTGAACACGTACATGCGCCCGCCCTGGATCAACTCGCCATCGGCATTGCGGATGTCGTGGGTGAAGGCGAAGCGCAGGCCTTCACTCTTGCCGATCCAGTTTTCCTGCATCAGCTTGACACGCTCCGGCCAGCCCGGCAGCTGCTCCTTCACCGCGTCGAGCAGCTCCTCGGCGTATTGCGTGATCTTCAGGTAGTAGCCGGGTATCTCGCGCTTCTCGATGATTGCGCCCGAGCGCCAGCCGCGCCCGTCGATGACCTGTTCGTTGGCCAGCACCGTCTGGTCCACCGGGTCCCAGTTCACCACCTGGGTACGGCGCTCGGCGATGCCGGCTTCGAGCATCTTCAGGAACAGCCACTGGTTCCATTTGTAGTAGTCCGGCGCACAGGTCGTGACCTCGCGGCTCCAGTCGATCGCCAGGCCCATCGCCTGCATCTGCGACTTCATGTGGGCGATGTTGTCGTAGGTCCACTTCGCCGGCGGCACCTTGTTCTTCATCGCCGCGTTTTCGGCCGGCAGGCCGAAGGCGTCCCAGCCCATCGGCATCAGCACGTTGTAGCCGGCCATGCGCAATTGGCGCGCCAGCATGTCGTTGATGGTGTAGTTGCGCACATGCCCCATGTGCAGCTTGCCGCTGGGGTAGGGCAGCATTGAGCAGGCGTAGAACTTCTTCTTGTCCGTGTCTTCGACGACGCGGTAGGCGTCGGCCGCCGCCCAGTGCTGCTGTGCCGTGCTTTCGACCTCGGCCGGGATGTACTTTTCGTTCATCCGGCGATTGTAGGTTTGGGCTACTTCAGCGGCGCTGTGGGTGGCGCCGCTTCGGTGATGAAACCGATGCGCGACAGCCCGGCCTCTTGCACCAGGCCGATCAGCTCGGCCACGCGGCCGTAGGGCACGTTCAGATCGGCGCGCAGTTGCACCTCGGTGGCCGGGTCGCGCTGCGCCGCCTCGCGCACGCGCTGCAGCATCAGCTCGCGCACCACCGGCTCGTCGCCGAAG
>JAHECC010000300.1 GCA_024641965.1 Rubrivivax sp. | reverse complement strand
TTGCCCGGCGTATTTGCCGCGGGTGACGTGACCACCGTGCCCTACAAGCAGATCGTCATCGCCGCGGGCGAAGGCTCGAAGGCGGCGCTGTCGGCCTTCGAGCACCTGATCCGCACGCCGGCCTGAGCCCTTCAGCGCGGCGGAGGCCGATCGCAGGCAGGCATCGGCTACCATTTCGGCGTTGCAGACAAGGGCGCGCCAGCCGGACAGCGGGCGCATGAAGAAGTATCGTCATGCCAGACATTCCTGCGATCGTGGTGTCCGGCACGGTTTGGGTCTATTGGATCTGCGTGGGCGCGATGGCGGTGCGCGTGCGCCGGCGCACGCGCAAGCTGTCGGGGATCCTGCCGAGCCATCCTCTCGAAGTGGCGATGTGGTCCGTCTGGGTGCCGCTGGTCGCGTTATGGGCGACGCTGCCTTACCTCGCAGCCACCCGCGGCTCAGGCGCCTGGGCGCTACCGGATTTTGCGGTCGCGAGCCCATACCAGCTGCTGCGCTGGCTGGGCGCCGGCATCGGCCTGGTGTGCCTGCTGCTGAGCATCCAATGCTGGTTGCGCATGGGTCGGAACTGGCGCATGGCGATCACTCCAGGCCAACGCACCGACCTGGTGACCACCGGCCCGTTCGCACGCGTGCGCCACCCGATCTATGCGTTGAGCATGTTGCTGATGCTGTGCACCGTGATCGTCGTGCCCACGCCGCCGGTCATGGCAATGGCTGCCGTGCATTTGACGCTGATGGTGCTGAAGGCGCACAACGAGGAACGCTTCCTGAAGGGCATGCACGGCGAAACCTACGAGAACTACTGTCGCCGGACGGGCCGTTTCCTGCCATGGCCTGCTCGCCGCGACGCGGCGCGTTCCGGTCGCTGAGTCCATCGCTCGCATGCGCTTTGCCGAGTTCGTCGATAAGCCGGTCGATGCCGCGATCGACGCGGAGTCGCCGCCGCGAACCCGGGCGTCGGGCCGCCGTGCTGCGTCGCACGGCCGGCTGAACCTGTTCCAGCGCATGATGCTGCGCTGGCGCACGTTGCACCCCTATAACCCGGTGCATGTGGTGCGCATCCCCTCGGCCCTGGATCTTTCGCGGCTTCGTGCCGTCATCGCCGCGCAGCTCGCCTCAAGAGGCCTGAGCAACTTGCGGGTCGACCCAGGCGGCCGCCAGTTGCGCTTCGACACCGAGCCATCGGAGCTGCAATTCGAGCAGGTGCCCGGGGAGCACGTTTCGACGGCGGAACTTGCCGCAGTCATCGAGCGCGAGCTGAACCGACCGTTCGCCGCATCCGGCAGATTCAACCCCTTGCGCTTCTGCGTCGCCCAAAGCGGCGCGTCGTTCCAGCTGGTGCTGGTCTACGACCACTTCGTCGCGAGCGGCGACTCGGTGGCAAGCCTGCTCACCGACGTCGCGCTGGCCTACCTGGGCGCTGCAGGCCCGCTGGCGCCGAAGGCTCGGTCGGACAAGAACGGCACGTACCGCAACCTCTTCGTGCGTCATCCGATGTGGGCCTTGCGCGCAGTGCTCACGCTGCCCGCCATGGCACTGCGGATGCGCCGGGCCAGCCGCCCGGTGGGCGTGGGCGCACCCGATGCGGACAACGGCTTCTTCCTGGTGCGCGTCGAGCCTGCGCAATTGCACGCATTGATCGCCGCGAGCAAGCGCTGGGGCGTGACGGTCAACGACCTGCTGCTGGCCGGCCTGCTGCTGGCGCTGGCGCCAAGGACGGCCTCGCGTCACCTGCACGCGCACCGCAAAGAGCTGGCGGTCGCGTCGATCGTCAACATACGCGATGACTTCCGCACCGATGCCGACCTCGCGCCGAGCCCGTGCCTGGCCGCCTTCCACGTGAGCCACGCCGTCCCCGACGGCATCGGCCTGTGCGAACTCGCGTGCAACGTGCATGCGTCGACCGCGCCCATCCGGCGCCAGCGCCTGTACCTGCGAAGCATCCTGGCGCTGGGGCTGTCCGGGCTGCTGTGGCCGGTGCTGCGGCAAAGGCAGCGGCGCAACCTGTACGCCAAGTACTTTCCCGCGTGGGGCGGAGTGACCTCGCTGAACCTCAATCCGATCTGGGCCGCGAAGGGCGCGCCGGCCACGCGGCAGCTCGATTACTTCCGCGTCGTGCCGACCGGCCCGCTGTGTCCGTTGGTGCTTGCGGCCACCACGGCACACGACGTCATGCACGTCGGCATCAGCTACAGGAAGTCGGTATTTGCCGCGCCGAGCGTGGCGCAAGTTGCCCAGGATTTCCTGCGCTCGATCGACATGTCCGGCCAGGCGCGATGACACCGGCGTGGCGCGCCGTTGCCCTGGCGCTGGCGCTGGCGTTGACGCTGGCGGGCTGCGCGGGTCTGCGGGGCGCCGTCCCGGCAGCCTCGGGCCCGATCCCGTACGCATCGGCCGCCGCGCGGCAAGGCGTCGACGATCAGCTTGCGGCATCGATCCTGCAAATCGATCCCCAGCAGGTCTCGGACCGCGAGGTTCGCGAGCTGTTGGCGAAGGGACCGACCCCGCGCATCGTCAACCTGCACGGCGGCATCTATCCCGTGCATCTGGTGATGGAATCGTTTTCGCGCTTCCTCGTCGGCATGGGCTATCCGCTGGACAAGATCCGCCATCCGGGTGATGGCCGACTGTCGCACAGCCCTTACGAAAGCAGCCTGCAGATCGCCGGCACGCTGGCGTGGTACTACGAGACCGAAGGCCTGATGCCGATGCTCGTCGGCCACAGCCAGGGGGGCATACAGATCGTCAAGGTGCTCTACGTGCTGGACGGCAATGACGTTGCCGAGGTGCCGGTGTGGAACCCGCTGCTAGACGCCGCCGAGCCGCGGGCGACGATCCGTGACCCCTTCAGCGGCGCCGAGCGTCCGGTGGTGGGCCTGAAGGTGCCGTTTGCGTCGGTGGTCGGCGCCGGCGGTGCGGCGCTGCTGCTGCCGAACCAATGGGAAATGGGCGGCGGGCGCCTGCAGCGCATCCCCGATTCGGTGATCGACTTCACCGGCTATGCGCTGGGTGTCGACCTGATCGCCTGGGACCTGCCCGGCTCCGGCGCCCGCTACCGGCCGCTGGGTTCGGCAAAGGTGCGCAACGTCGAACTGCCGGCCGACTACTCGCATGTGTTCGTTGCTGCCACCGCGCACCTGGCACGCGAGCCGGCGTTGCGCGACTGGATCAATGCGTACCGGCCGGAGCACCCAGCCGACCCGCCCCAGGAGCAGAGCAACACCACCAACCTGCTGTGGGCTGCAGACGTGTGGCACGACATCAAGAAGCACTGGACGCTCGAAGCCCAGAAGACGATTCGCGCTCAGCACGCCCGGGCCGCGACGCAGGCGCTGGCACCCCACTAGCCGCGGCCCGTTGCGCCGGACCTGCGCGAACATCGGGCTTCTAGGGCAGGCGCCGCACGGCGCCTCGGTTCATGCCGCCTCGGGCACCAGGAAGTCGCGGCTGATGCCGGCGCCGAGATCACCCACACGCGCCAGGAACTGCGTCAGGTAGGCGTGCAGCCCGGTGGCGAGGATTTCCTCGATGCTGCCGTACTGCAAATCGGCCTGCAGCCGACCGGCGCGGCGCAAGGTTTCGTCGCTGTGCCGGTTGGCCACCTGCTTCAGATTGG
>JAHECC010000299.1 GCA_024641965.1 Rubrivivax sp. | reverse complement strand
CTTCCGGGCATCTCACCTGTCCTTTCTCGCGCCTTAGCGAACCGGCCACGAACTGCCCATGGCGATGGGTCACCTTGCGGCCACTGGGCTGACTTGGTTGTTTGCTCCGGCGCCAATCTGGACAGCGCCCGCGACTGCCGCAACCGACAATGGTTTGAGCTGAAGCCATCATGGAAATCGACCCGTGCGACTGCGCGACGCACAATGCTTCACATTTGCTGGCCAGGAGCTCGCGTGACCCTGGCCGCGTGCTTTGTGTGAACCCGCATGGTCAGACTCCATCTCGCCCTCGAACTCGACTACGAGGTCGCTGCGCCCGGCGCCGACTTCATCTTCAATGTGCACGCTGCCCACACCGATCGCCAGCATGTGGCGGAAGAAGCGCTCACGATCACCCCGCAGATGCCGTCGCAACTTGAGACGCACGCTGACACGCGCAACCGCACCTTGCGACTGCGAGCCGCACCGGGCCCGCTGCGCTTGGCCTACAGCACCACAGTGGACCTGTCGCATCACCGCGCCCCTCCGGCACAAATTCCAGAGGTGCCGGTGTGCCGCTTGCCGGGTTCGTTGCTCGTGTACCTCTATCCGAGTCGCTACTGCCAATCGGACCGTCTGCTGCAATTGGCGATGCAGGAATTTGGCCGACTGCCACCAGGCTATGGCCGCGTCCGCGCGATCTGCGACTGGGTGCAAGAGCGCACCACGTTCTCGCAGAACTCTTCGAACTCAAACACCTCGGCTATCGACACCCTGATCGAAAGGGTCGGTGTGTGCCGCGACTTCGCGCACCTGATGATTGCGTTGTGCCGTGCAATGAACGTGCCGGCGCGCTTCACCACTGGCATCGACTACGGTGCTGACCCTGCCCTGGGCCCCACCGACTTTCATGCCTACGTCGAGGCCTATCTGGGCGACCGCTGGTACATCTTCGACCCATCGGGCACTGCGATTCCGATGGGCTTTGTTCGCTTCGCCACCGGGCGCGATGCCGCCGATGTGGCCATCGCGACGATCTTTGGGCCTGTCGCCTCGTGCGTGCCGCGGCTGCACATCGAGGCCCTCGCCGGCGCCGACGGGCGTGTGGTCACGCCCTGCCGCATCAGCGACGCACTGTCCACGGACGCGTGACGGCGCGGGCCAGCGCTGAGGCCGAGGCCGGAACTGCCCTTTTCGACCGGTCAAGGACCTGCCGGATCGGCGCGACGCGACGGCGCCCGCCCCAACACCAAGCAATCTGGGTCACCTCAGGCCGGCCACGGGTGCGTCTCTGGCGTTGTGGAGGGCGGTTAAAACTCCTATGCTCGACCGCATCCTGGCCGAAGTATCGAAGGGGAGTCCGACATGAAGACCCAGGTGGCCATCATCGGCGGCGGCCCCGCCGGCCTGCTGCTGGCCGAACTGCTGCACCGCCACGGCATAAGCAGCGTGGTGCTCGAGCGGCAGACGCGCGAACACGTGCTGTCGCGCATCCGCGCCGGCATCCTCGAGCAGACCACGGTGGACGTGCTGCGCGAAGCCGGCCTTGCCACTCGCATGGACGCCGAGGGCCATGAGCACGACGGCATGCGTATCGCCTGGGCCGGACGCGACGACTTCTTCATCGATTGCGCGAAGTACCAGGGCAAACGCTTCATGGCCTATGGCCAGGTGCAGATCCAGGAAGACCTCTTTGCCGCCGCCGACGCGCGTGGCGCCACCGTGCTGACCGAGGCGCTGGACGTGACGCCACACGAGATGACTGGCGAGCGCCCGTTCGTCACCTTCCACCACAACGGCGACGATGTCCGACTGGACTGCGACTACATCGCCGGCTGCGACGGCTTCCACGGCGTTTCGCGCAAGTCCATCCCGGCCACCGTGCTGCGCGAATTCGAGAAGGCCTACCCCTTCGGCTGGCTGGGCATCCTGTCGCGCACGCCGCCGCTGACCGATGTCACCTACGTCAACCACCCGCGTGGCTTTGCGCTGGCCTCGCAGCGCACGGCGATGCTCAGCCGCTACTACATCCAGGTGCCACTCGAAGATAGGATCGAAGACTGGAGCGACGATCGCTTCTGGGGCGAACTGACGCGGCGTTTTCCGCCCGAGATGGCGCGGCGCATCGTCACCGGGCCGAGCATCGAGAAGTCGATCGCGCCGCTGCGCAGCTTCGTCGTCGAGCCGATGCGCCACGGTCGCCTGTTCCTGTGCGGCGACGCGGCGCACATCGTGCCGCCCACCGGCGCCAAAGGCATCAACTTGGCGGTCTCGGACGTGTACTACCTCAGCCGCGCGCTGGCCGCCTTCTACCGCGACGGCAGCGCGAGCCTGCTCGACGGCTACAGCGCGATGGCGCTGCGCCGCGTCTGGAGTTCGGAGCGCACCTCGTGGTACCTGACGAACCTGTTGCACCGCTTTCCGACCAGCAGCGAGTTCGACCAGCGTGCGCAAGAGAGCGAACTCGACTACCTCAAGGGCTCGGTTCACGCGCAGGCCGCGCTGGCCGAGCAGTACGCTGGCATGCCGTTTGAATCCGCATGAGCGAGACGAGCTTCAGCAAGACGCCGGGCTGGCTCGACTGGTACGCCGGCCCCAGCAAGCCGCGCTCGGCCGAAATGCCTCGTCGCTCGAGTGACAGCAAACTGGAAGCACCTGGAACTGGCGATTCCGGCCACACCGGCCGTTGGCGACAGGCGACTTCCTGGCATGGCGTTAAACCATCTCGACTAGACTTCCAATCAAAGCCCGAGGGCGCATCGCTTGCCCGATTGCCACGATGGTTTCGAGTGCGTCGCCAATTTGTTCAACGGTTTCAATATGGGAAATGGAATGATGAAGCGCATTGCCATAGGCCTGCTCGCATCCGGCGCCCTGACACTCACGCCCGCTCTGTCTGGTGCACAGGCACCCAGCCCAGGCGAGGGCATGCTCATCGTGAAGTCGACAGCCAGGACCCCGGATGAGGTCGTCGCGGCGATCGAGGCCTACGCCAAGGGAATGAAGTGGCAGTTCGTAGAAGCGACCCAGGTGAAGAATGGCGAGGTCACGCTCGTCAAGGTCTGCATTCCGGCTGTCGGCAAGATCCTTTGGCCGCTCGGACTTAGGGTCAGTGCCATGCTGCCTTGCGGCAACGTTGGCGTCTACAGCCAGAAGGGCACGACCGAAATCTCGATGCTGCACCCGTCCTACATGCAGATCATCTACCCCAACCCGACGGTGGAGAAGGCGGTCGGCGTTGCGACGCCATTGATGATGGACATGCTCGACAAAGTCTCGCAGTAGGGCCTCCTGTCGTGGGTGCCTGATGTAGACGTTACCCACGCGCGCCGCGTCGGCGATGCGCGGAGTCCTGAAGAGGCGCCAGCAATTGATGTCTGCTTCAGAGCAGACCGGCTGAATTTGCGTGTGGCAGCTTTGGGTCGGGAAGAGCCGATCGCCACGGCCGGGAGGAGTCGTTCGGTTGCGCCGCCTGACCGGTCACGTTGAGTGGCCGGTGTTGAAGGTGCAGCAGACGTTCGCTTCGCTGGACGACGAATGGCAGGTATCGGCGCGCGCCGACGTTCGCCGCCCGAATCTGAGTGACTGCAGACAGTCTTGAGTCGACGTACAGACTTCGGCCGACAGCAATGCAGCGGGT
>JAHECC010000103.1 GCA_024641965.1 Rubrivivax sp. | reverse complement strand
CGGGGCCGTTTCGGTGCGCGCTCGGGGCAATCAGGATCTCGGGGTCATGCCGCTCGACGACTTCGCTGCGAAGCTCGCCGACGACATTCACCGCAAGGTCTGAGCAACCGGCGCGCCATTGTCGTTTTATGCGGCCCCACATGCCTTGGGGTCGTGATAAGGGGTTTGAACTATCGCTACCTTCATGGACCGTCGCACTCCGAACGCGGAGCGCAAGCACAGGTTGAATCGGGAAATCATGGCGCCTCAGGTGCGCCTGAATGGTGTGGAAAACGAGCCGCTGGGCATCGTCAGCATCATGGATGCTCTGCAGATGGCCGGCGACAAGGATGTCGATCTGGTCGAGATTGCAGCCACCGCCGACCCCCCGGTGTGCCGGTTGATGGACTACGGCAAGTTCAAGTACCAGGAGCAGAAGAAGGCCGCCGAAGCCAAGGCCAAGCAGAAGATCATCGAGATCAAGGAAGTCAAGTTCCGGCCCGGCACCGACGAAGGCGACTACAACATCAAGATGCGCAACCTGCGCCGCTTCATCAGCGAAGACGGCGACAAGGGCAAGGTCACGCTGCGCTACCGCGGCCGCGAGATCACCCACCAGGACATCGGCATGCGGCTGCTGGAACGCATCCGCGACGAACTGGCCGACGTGGCGGTGGTCGAGCACATGCCCAAGCTTGAAGGCCGCCAGATGATCATGGTGTTGGCACCGAAGAGAAAGTAGATCGAGGAATTCGCGCCCGTGGTCTGGTCACCGCGGGCACGACAAGAAGCTGCTGCAGGCCACCAAGTACCGCATGACGCATGCGGTCGCCTGCAGACGGCAATATAGAAAGGGAGCAGAAATGCCCAAGATGAAGACCAAGAAGAGCGCGGCCAAGCGGTTCCGCGTGCGTCCGGGGGGCACCGTCAAGCGCGGTGCGGCGTACAAGCGCCACATCCTCACCAAGAAGTCCACCACCCGCAAGCGCCACCTGCGTGGCGTGAAAGAGGTGCATGAGACCAACATGGCCAGCATCGCCAAGATGCTGCCCTTTGCTGGCCTTTAACTTCACGCACACAAGGAGAAAGACATGCCTCGCGTAAAACGTGGAGTCACCGCACACGCCCGCCACAAGAAGATCCTGGCCCTGGCCAAGGGTTATCGCGGCCGCCGCAAGAACGTCTTCCGCATCGCCAAACAGGCGGTGATGAAGGCCGGGCAATATGCCTACCGCGACCGTCGCACGCGCAAGCGCGTGTTCCGCCAGCTGTGGATTGCCCGCATCAACGCAGCCTCGCGTGAAATGGGAGTGACCTACAGCAAGTTCATGGCCGGCCTGAAGAAGGCACAGATCGACATCGACCGAAAGGTCCTGGCCGAACTGGCCGTCAACGACCCGGCTGCCTTCGGCAGCATCGTCGAAAAGGTGAAGGCCCAGCTGAGCTGATGTTGCCCGCGCTGCCGCTCCGTGTGGGGCGTGTGGTGCGTGGTACGCATTCGATGGCCGTCACCTCGGGGCGGCCATTTTTATTTCCGACCCGCCGCTGCGCGGCTTCACATCACTTCGCGATATGAGTCTCCAACGCAAGCGTAAGCGCTTGCCATTCCTCGAACGGCCATGAACGATCTCGATCCCCTGATCCAGGAAGCCGGCGCAGCCTTCGATGCCGCGCCGACGCCTGCTGAACTGGAAAATGCCAAGGCGCGCTTCCTCGGCAAGTCCGGCCAGCTGACCGAAGCGATGAAGGGCTTGGCCAAGCTCGACGTCGAGCAGAAGAAGGCACGCGGCGCGTTGATCAACCAGGCCAAGCAGCGCGTCGAGGCACTGCTGCAGGCGCGGCGCGAGGCGCTGGCCGCGGGCGAACTGCAGGCGCAGTTGCGCGCCGAGGCGCTGGACGTGACGCTGCCCGGGCGCAAGCGCGGTGTCGGCGGGCTGCACCCGGTGTCGCGCACGATGGAGCGCATCGAGGCCATCTTTGCATCAATGGGCTTCGACGTCGCCGACGGCCCCGAGATCGAGACCGACTGGTACAGCTTCACCGCACTGAACAACCCCGAGAACCACCCGGCGCGTTCGATGCAGGATACCTTCTATGTCGACGTCAAGGACGCCGAAGGCCGCTGGCTGAACCTGCGCCCGCACACCAGCCCGATGCAGGTGCGCTACGCGCAGGCGCATGCGCAGCGACACGCCGCCGTCGAGCCGATGCCCGAGGTGCGCGTCATCGCACCCGGACGCACCTACCGTGTCGACAGCGACGCCACGCATTCGCCGATGTTCCACCAATGCGAAGGCCTGTGGATCGGCGAGAACGTCAGCTTCAAGGACCTGAAGGCGGTGTTCAGCGACTTCCTGCGCCAGTTCTTCGAGACCGACGAACTGCAGGTGCGCTTCCGCCCGAGCTTCTTTCCCTTCACCGAGCCCTCGGCCGAGATCGACATTGCTTTCGCCAGCGGGCCGCTGAAAGGCCGCTGGCTCGAAGTGGCCGGCTCGGGGCAAGTGCACCCGAACGTGGTGCGCAACTTCGGTCTCGACCCCGAGAGGCACATCGGCTTCGCCTTCGGCATGGGTCCGGATCGGCTGGCGATGCTGCGCTATGGCGTGAACGACCTGCGTCTGTTCTTCGATGGCGACCTGCGCTTCCTGTCGCAGTTCAAGTGACCCCCGAGACCGAGCATGCAATTTCCCGAATCCTGGTTGCGCGAATTCTGCAACCCGCCCATTTCCACCGCCGAGCTGGCGGATCTGTTGACCATGGCTGGCCTCGAGGTCGAGGACACGCGCCCCGTTGCGCCGCCATGCAGCCGCGTGGTCGTGGCCGAGATCGTTGCTGCTGAGCAGCACCCGAACGCCGACCGCCTGCGCGTGTGCAAGGTTCGGATCAGCGAGCACAGCAAGGACGACGTGCTGCAGATTGTTTGCGGCGCGCCGAACGCGCGCGTGGGCATCCGCGTGCCGCTGGCCCTGGTCGGCGCCGAACTGCCGCCAGGCGAGGACGGCAAGGCCTTCGCCATCCAGGCCAGCCAGCTGCGCGGTGTCGACAGCTTCGGCATGTTGTGCTCGGCGCGCGAACTGAAGCTTTCCGAGGACCATGGCGGCCTGCTCGAACTGAGCGCCGATGCGCCGCTGGGTGTCGATGTCCGCCAGGTGCTGGCGCTGGACGATGCGGTGTTCACGCTCAAGCTGACGCCGAACCTGGCGCATGCGCTCAGCGTCTACGGCGTGGCGCGCGAGGTCTCGGCCCTGACCGGCGCGCCGCTGTTGACGCCGCTGATCGAAGCCGTACCGCCGCAGCACGACGACCGACTGCCCGTGCAGGTGCAGGCGCACGACTTGTGCGGGCGCTTTTCGGGTCGCATCGTGCGCAACGTGAACACGCAGGCGAAGACTCCTGCATGGATGGTCGACCGCCTGGCGCGCTGCGGACAGCGCTCGGTGAGTGCGTTGGTGGACATCTCCAATTACGTGATGTTCGAATACGGCCGGCCCTCGCATATCTTCGATCTGGACAAGATCCACGAGCGTCTGGTCGTGCGCTGGGGCCGTGCCGGCGAGAGGCTGAAGTTGCTCAACGGCAACACCATCGAGGTCGACGATTCCGTCGGCGTGATTGCCGATGCCGAAGGGGTCGAGTCGCTGGCCGGCATCATGGGCGGCGATGCCACCGCCGTGTCCGACGACACACGCCATGTGTACGTCGAGGCAGCGTTCTGGTGGCCCCAGGCGGTGGCGGGGCGTTCGCGCCGCTTCAACTTCGCGACCGACGCCGGGCATCGCTTCGAGCGCGGTGTCGATCCTGCGTTGACGGCCGAACACATCGAGCGCATCACGCAGCTGATCCTCGACATCTGCGGCGGTGAAGCCGGCCCGCTGGACGACCAGGTGCTCCAGCTTCCGCAGGCCACACCGGTGACACTGCGTGTGCAGCGCGCGGCCAAGATCATCGGCATGCCGCTGGACCAGGCGCGCTGCGCCGAGGTGTTTCGCCGCCTGGGCGTTCATTTCAGCGAGGCGCCGGGCACGATCATCGTGACACCGCCGACCTGGCGCTTCGACCTGCAGATCGAGGAGGACCTGATCGAGGAGGTGGCGCGCATCGTCGGCTACGAACAGCTGCCCGATGTGCCGCCGCTGGCGCCGATCCGTGCACGCGTGCCGAGCGAAGCCGCGCGCGGCGCGTTTGCGGTGCGTCATGCGATGGCCGCACTGGACTACCAGGAGACCATCAATTACAGCTTCGTCGAATCGCGCTGGGAGCGTGAACTGGCCGGCAATGAGGATCCGATCCGCGTGCTCAACCCGATCGCTGCGCCCTTGGCGGTGATGCGCTCCAGCCTGATGGGCAGCCTGCTTGCCGTGCTGCGCTACAACCTGGCGCGCCGTGCCGGCCGCGTGCGCATCTTCGAGATCGGGCGTGTCTTCGCGCGTGACGCGGGCGTGGCCGACAGCGGCGCCCATGTGGCGGGTGTGGCACAGCCGATGCGGCTGGCGGCCCTTGCGTATGGCGCCTCCGACGAAGCGCAATGGGGTCGCAAGGAGCGTGCTGTCGACTTCTTCGACCTGAAGGGCGACATCGAGGCGCTGCTCGCACCGCGCAAGCCGGTCTTCGTGGCCGACACACATTCAGCGCTGCACCCGGGCCGCTGCGCGCGCATCGAACTGGACGGCCGTGCGATCGGCCATGTTGGCGAATTGCACCCGCAGTGGCGCCAGACCTATGAACTGCCGCACGCAGCGGTACTGTTCGAACTGGATCTGGCGGCGGTGCTGTCGCGCGAGCTGCCGCAAGCGCGGCCTGTACCGCGCCACCCCTCGGCCTCGCGCGACATCGCATTGGTGCTGCGCGATGGTGTCGGCCATGACGCGCTGGTGCAGCTGTTGGCGCAGGATCCTTCAGGGCTGGTGCGTGCGGTCAAGCTCTTCGACGTCTACCGACCAGTACAGCCGGCGGGCGATATCGCGGCCGGCGAGCGAAGCCTGGCCTTGCGTCTGGAACTGCTCGACGACCAGGCCAACCTGACCGACGAACGCATCGACGCCGCGGTGGCCGCCGCCGTGCAGCGCGCCAAGGAGGCCTTCGGTGCGCGGCTGCGCGGCTGAAGATCAACCCGAAAGACAAGGAGGCACCGCCATGGACCCCGTCATCCTGCCGAGCATCGAGACCCCGACGTTGACCAAGGCCGACCTGGCCGAACTGCTGTTCGAGCGGCTGGGCCTGAACAAGCGCGAGTCGAAGGACATGGTAGAGGCCTACTTCGAGATCATCCACGACACGCTGGTGAGCGGCGGCGACGTCAAGCTCTCGGGCTTCGGCAACTTCAATATCCGGCGCAAGGCACCGCGCCCCGGGCGCAATCCGCGCACCGGCGAATCGATCCCGATCAAGGCACGAAATGTGGTCACATTTCACGCCAGCCACAAGCTCAAGGCCATCGTGCAGGGCGAGGCCCCGGTCGGTGACGAGTTCGAGTAAAGTCTTAGCTTTACCGCTGGATCGTATTGATTTCAATGGAGAAAGCGCTTCCGCCGATTCCCGCCAAACGTTACTTCACCATCGGTGAGGTGAGCGAACTATGCGGCGTGAAGCCCTACGTGCTGCGCTACTGGGAGCAGGAGTTCACGCAACTCAAGCCGATGAAGCGCCGTGGCAACCGGCGCTACTACCAGCACCACGAGGTGCTGCTGATCCGCCGCATCCGCGACCTGCTGTATGACCAGGGCTTCACCATCAGCGGCGCGCGCAACCGGCTTTCGGAGCAGGGCCATGGCGTGCGCGGAGCGCTGCCGGGCGGCGCGGGCGAGGTCGAAGCGGCCGAGGCCGAGGTGGCCGAGCCGGCCGATGTCGAATTGCAGGTGGCAGCGCCAGTCTTGCAGGAGCCGTTGCCGGTGCCCGAGGTGAGCGAGTACACGATGCAGCAGTTGCGACAGGAATTGCAGTCCATTCGCGCGCTGCTGGCCGCCTGATCGACGGCAGGCTGGCGCAGGGGCGCGGTCTATAATCGCCTGCTTCAGTCGGGGCGTAGCGCAGCCTGGTAGCGCACTTGCATGGGGTGCAAGGGGTCGCGAGTTCGAATCCCGCCGTCCCGACCAATCAGATCAACGGGTCAGTCCTCAAAAGGGGCTGACCCGTTTCGTTTTCGGGGCCGTCGGCGGTGGACGGCCCTGCGCGCTTCAGGCTTTCAGTGCGGGGTCAAAGTTCAGCGGCTCGGCCTGGAAGAGCGCCATCGCCGGTGGCACTGCGGCACACGCACTTGCCGCCTTGATGAAGGCCCGCGACGCTGGCACGGCGAAATGCGCCAGCAAGGCCTCACGGTCGGCCCATTGCTCCACGAACACCAGCCGGTTCGGGTCCTCGGCATCGTGGTATGCGGCATGGGCTATGCAGCCGGGCTCTGCACGCGAGCGCTGCACATGTGCCAGGCTCAGACCCAGCAGTTCGTCAAATCGCTCGGGCAGCGCGACGATGCTGCCGGTGACGATGATCATGTCTCTTCCTCGCTGCGGGCCATGCTGACAGAACCGCGGATCAGGCGTGTTCGAGCCCGGCGGCGGCAATGCCGGCAATGCAGATGGCCTCGTCCTCGTCGCCAGTGCCGCCGGAGGCACCGGCTGCGCCGATGACGTTGCCCGCCTTGTCCTTGATCAGGACGGCGCCGGTCTGTGCGATGAACTTCTGCGACGCCGAGCTGGCCACGGCGTTGAAGAAGGCCGGGAGGTCCTTGGCACGCTGCGCCAGCAGGCGCGAATTCACGCCCATGCCGATGGCTGCGCCGGCCTTGCCGCTGGCGATGTCCAGACGCAAGGCGCTGGCGCCGTCCTCTCGCGCTGCGGCTTTGGTCTGGCCGACGGCGTCGATCACCACCACGCCCATTGGCAGGTAGCCCTGGGCACGGGCTTCGGCCAGCGCAGCGTCGAGGATGGTCCTGGCCTGAGTCAAGTTCAGTGAATTCATGTGCGGGTGCAAAGCTGATGTGGAAAGGGCAATTCTTGCGCATCCATCGGCGCACAGGCCGAGCCACGTCAATCCCGCCGCACCCCGCGACCGGCATGCACACAGGGTATGCTGCCCGCGCTTCCCATGGACTCCTATCTAAGCTTCCACGGCCTGGTCGTCGCCCTCAGCCTGCTGGTGTATGTGGTCACCGCCCACCTGCTCGAGCAGCGGCGCGGCCCCACGGCCGCCATCGCATGGGTGTTGTTCATGCTGCTGGTGCCCTACGTCGCGCTGCCGATATTCCTGGCCTTCGGCTCGCGCAAGCAGGCGCGCCCGCGCTCGGCGCAGGGCCAGCATGTGGCGCCGCTGCCTCCCGGCGGCTCGTGGGCGCTTCAGACATTGCACGCCCTGGGCCAGCCGGCGCCGGCGGCTTATGGCGACCTGCAGATCCATGCCGATGGGCGCGAAGCCTTGGCCGCGCTGCGGCGTTGCCTGGGCGCTGCACAGGAATCGATCGACCTGTGCACCTTCATCCTCGGGCGTGGGCCTGTGGGTCAAGGTGTCATCGACACGCTGTGCGAGAAGGCGCGCGCCGGCGTGCGCGTGCGTCTGCTGCTCGATGGCATGGGCAGCCTGATGGCCGGGCGGCCCAAGCTTGATGCGCTGCGCGAATCCGGCGCGAGCGTGGTGCTGTTCGTGCCGCCGCTGCACTCGCCGCTGAAGGGGCGCACCAACTTGCGCGACCACCGCAAGATGCTCATCGTCGACGCCGCGTCGGCGTCGCGCCACCTGTGGAGCGGCGGGCGCAACCTGGCGTCCGAATACTTCGAGGGCGAGCCCGGCAAGGCCGCCTGGCATGACCTGAGCTTCGACCTGGGCGGGCCCTTCGTGATGCAGGCCGCGGCGCTGTTCGAGCGCGACTGGGCCTTCGCCAATACCGAGCGCGCACCGCAGGAGATGCCCAGCGAGGCCGAGGCCCGCGGCGCCGTCGATGGCGCGCCGGCACATGGCGCGCAGCTGGTCGCGTCCGGGCCGGACCAGGTCGACGACACGGTGTACGCATTGCTGCTCAGTGCAGCCTACCAGGCGCGCCGGCGCATCGCGCTGGTCACGCCCTACTTCGTGCCGGACGCCGCGCTGCTGATGGCACTGTGCCTGGCGGCGCGGCGCGGCGTGGTGGTGGACCTGCTGCTGCCGGCGAAATCGAACCACCCCTTGTCGGACATCGCGCGCGGCCGGGCCTTGCGCCAGCTGGCCCAGGCGGGCGGGCGCATCTGGCTGGCGCCGCAGATGCTGCATGCCAAATTGGCGGTGATCGACGAACAGCTGGCATTGGCTGGATCGGCCAACTTCGACAGCCGCAGCCTGTTCCTGAACTACGAAATGATGATCGCCTTCCACGAGCGCGGCGACGTGCAGCGTTTCGCCGCCTGGTTCGAGCGCGAGCGTGCGTCGGCGCATGCCTACAAGGCGAAAAGGCCCGGCCTGGTGCGCGACCTGGCCGAAGGCATGGTGCTGTGGGTCGGCTTTCAGCTGTGATGCGCGGTGCCGCGCGGCACGCCATCGGCCGACGCGACGGGCATCCTCAGGTTGCCGCCAACGGCTCCTTCAGAAACCGGTTCTGGGGGAACAGGTAGCGCCGGGCTTCCTCATCGGTCTCGGTCTTGAACTTGTTGTACTTGTCGCGCAGCGCGGCAACGCGTTGGGCCGCCGGGCGCTCGCTGATCTGGTCGATCAGGCGTTTCAGATGCGGCAACTCGGCCCAGGCCTCTTCGCCCATGACAAGTGGCACCATGCGCGCCCAGCCCCACACCGCCATGTCGACGATGCTGTAGTCGTCGCCCAGCATGTAGGGTCGCTTTTCCAGCCGGTCATTCAGGATGCCATAGTGCCGCTTGGCCTCGACGAGGTAGCGGTTCACGGCATAGGCCTTGGGTTCCGGCGCGAAGTGCCGGAAGTGCACCGACTGGCCCGAGAACGGACCCACGCCCGAGGCCACGAACAGCATCCACGACAGCATCTCGCCGCGTGCGGCGAGTGCGCCCTGCGGCTGGAAGCGCCCGGTCTTGTCCGACAAGTACATCAGGATCGCATTGCTGTCGAAGACGACTGCGCCGTCATCGACGATGACCGGCACCTTGGCGTTCGGGTTCAGCGCCAAGAAGTCGGCCGCGAACTGCTCGCCCTTGCGTGTGTCCACCGGCACCGGCTCGTAGGGCAGGCCGGTCTCCTCGAGCATCAGCGCCACCTTGACGGGATTGGGGGCGTGGTTGAAATAGAACTTGATCATTGCCGTTGTAGTGTGTGGGCTTGGGTCCTACGACTCTACCGCGAAGCGGCGCCAGGCGTGCAGCGCGTACTTCGCGGGCGCTATGCTCGACATTGCCAATGCGTTCCACCTGCAAGAGGACCACTGCCATGGCAGCAGCGACCGAGATCGACAAGTGCGGATCAGGCCATGCACCGCATGCCGTCGGACAGATGGAGTACTTGCGTGGTGTTGGCCATGGCGATCGCTTGTGACCATGCGTGTGCTGGTGCTGTCCGATCTGCATCTGGAAATTGCCGACCTGCAATTGCCGCCCTCGGCCACGTGCGATGTGGCGGTGCTGGCGGGCGACATCTGTTGCCCCGGCTCCGCGGTACCTGCGTGGGTGCGTGCAACGCCGGTACTGCAGCGCGCCAAGGCCGTGGTCGTGGTCAGCGGCAACCACGAGTACTTCGACAGCGTGATGCAGCACGAGGCGCAGGCCATGCAATCTGCCGCGCGCGACGCTTCATCGCCAGCCATTCACCTGCTGGATGGGGCACAGGTGGTCGTCGACGGCGTACGCTTCCTCGGCTGCACGTTGTGGACCGATTTCGCATTGCACATTGACACGCCCGCTGGCCCCAGCAGCGACCGCGAGCGTGGCATCGAGGTGGCGCGCCGTGTCATGGTCGACTACCGCAGCATCGGCTGGCGCGATGCGGCCGGACTGCGCAGGCTCGATCCGCAGGACACGCTGCGCCTGCATGTCGAACAGCGCGATTGGCTCGAACAGGCGTTGGCCGAAGCCTTCGACGGCCCCACCGTCGTGGTCACGCACCATGGCCCGCACCGCGACTCGCTGGCGCCACGATTCGCCGCCGACTGGGTGTCGACGGCCTACCTGAGCGAACTGCCCGCGCACTTCTTCGACGTGCCGGTGCTTTGGGTGCATGGCCACACGCATAGCAGCCACGACCACCACGTCGGCGGCTGTCGCGTGCTGTGCAATCCGCGCGGCTACCAGGCGCCCGGCGCGGCCACACCGGAGAACGCGGCCTTCGACCCGGCCTTGGTGCTGCAACTCGAGGTGTAGGCGTGGTGGCGCGCCGGCTGGCACACTGCACGACATGAACACCAAGGAAGAAGCCCCCGTCGTCTTGCTCACCGCCGCCGGCAGCGGCATCGGCGCCGCTGCTGCGCGCCGCCTGGCCGGCGAAGGCTGGCACGTCGCCATCCTGTCGTCCTCGGGGCGTGGCGAGGCGCTGGCAACCGAGCTCGGCGGACTTGGCATCACCGGCTCGAACCTCGAGCCGGCCGATCTGCAGCGCACGGTGGACGCAGCGATCGGGCGCTGGGGTCGCATCGACGCGGTGGTCAACAGCGCCGGCCATGGACCGAAGGGGCCGCTGCTCGAATTGAGCGACGACGACTGGCATCGCGGCATGGATTTCTACCTGATGAACGTGGTGCGCATCTCCCGTATGGTGACGCCGCTGATGCAAAGGCAGGGCGGCGGCGCATTCGTCAACGTCTCCACCTATGCCACCTTCGAGCCCGAGGCCGCGTTCCCGACCTCGGGCGTGTTCCGCGCGGCGCTGGCTGCCTTCACGAAGCTATACAGCGACGCCCATGCCGCCGAGGGCCTGCGCATGAACAACGTGCTGCCCGGGTTCATCGACAGCCTGCCCGAGAAGGCCGAGCGCCGCGAACGCATTCCCATGGGCCGCTACGGCAGCGCGGACGAGGTGGCCGAGCTGATCGCCTTCCTGGCGTCGCCACGTTCGGCCTACATCACCGGGCAGAACATCCGCATCGACGGCGGACTGACGCGCTCGGTATAGACGCCGTGGCGTCGAGCGCTGCCGCACCGGCCGTGCAGATGCCTGCCAGGTGGCCGGGTCTGGCGCGGCAGCTCGTCCGATGGTCGCTGGCCGTGGTGTTGCTGCTGGGGGCGTTGACGATGTTCCAGGACCACCTGCTGTACTTTCCGGCCAAGGGCTCGGTGGCCGATATGGCGCGCGGCGGCCTGTCGCCATGGCCTGCGTCCGATGACTTCCGCGGTCTCGTGGCTGAGCCTGCGGGTGCCGCGCGTGGCACCGCCATCGTCTTTCACGGCAACGCTGGACACGCCGGGCAGCGTGACTACTACGTCGAAGCGCTGCGGCCCTTGGGCATACGCGTGATCCTGGCCGAGTACCCGGGTTACGGCCCGCGCGATGGTGCGCTCGGCGAGGCCTCGCTGGTGGCCGATGCCGCAGCCGGCATCGAAGCCGCACAACAGCAGTTCGGTGCGCCATTGCTCGTCATCGGCGAATCGCTGGGTGCGGGTGTTGCCGCGGCGGCCGTGGCGCGGCAAAAGGAACCGGTTGCCGGCGTCCTGCTCATCACGCCATGGGACCAGTTGGAAAACGTCGCCGCCTTCCACTACCCCTGGCTGCCGGTGCGCTGGCTGCTGCGCGACCGCTACGACAACGTGACTCATCTGTCGTCCTTCGGCAAACCGGTGATGGTGGCGGTGGCCGAACGCGACGACATCGTGCCGGCGCGTTTCGGACGTGCACTGTACGACTCGCTGCCGCAGCCCAAACAGTGGGTGGTGATGGCCGGCGCCGGGCACAACGACTGGACGCTGCGCGTGGACCGGGCCTGGTGGCTGCAGGCGCTGGAATTTCTGTTGCCTGCGCCGACGCGCAACTGAAGCTTGGGCTACGCTCGCGATCACGCCATCCACCCATCGGGATTCCCATGTCCACCGTGATGCCACCCACAGACGCCGCACCGGTGCGGTCGGCCGGGCCGCTGCGCCACATCGCCGACCTGCCGGGCCCCAGGGGCTGGCCGCTGCTGGGCAGCCTGCCGCAGATCAAGCCGCCGCAGTTCCACCGGCAATTGGGCGAATGGGCCAAAGAATTCGGGCGTTTCTACAAGCTGCGTCTGGGCCCGCGCCTGATCCTGGTGGTGGCCGACCACGCGGCCGTGGCGCAGACGCTGCGCGACCGCCCCGACGGTTTTCGCCGCACCGACCGGCTCGAAGCCATCGGCCTGGAGATGGGGCTGAAGGGCGGCCTGTTCGGCGTCAACGGCGACGAATGGAAGCGTCAGCGGCGCATGGTGATGGCGGCCTTCGACCCGGGCCACGTCAAGGCCTACTACCCGGCGCTGCAGAAGTGCGGCGAGCGCCTGGCGGGCCGCTGGCAAAGGGCCGCGACGGCCGGGGCGAACATTGACCTGCAGGCCGACCTGATGCGCTTCACCGTCGATGCCATCGCCGGGCTGGCCTTCGGTACTGACGTGAACACGCTGGAATCGGACGACGATGTCATCCAGCGCCACCTCGACAAGATATTCCCCAAGCTGTTCACGCGCATCATCGCGCCGCTGCCGTACTGGCGGCTGTTCAAGCTGCCGTCGGACCGCGAACTGGATCGAGCGCTGGTGGCGGTGAATGCGGCAATCGACGGTTTCATCGCCTCGGCCCGGCAGCGCCTGGCCGCCGAACCGGCGCGCCGTGCGGCGCCGCGGAATCTGCTCGAGGCGATGCTCGTCGCCGCAGACGAGCCCGACAGCGGCATCGACGACGAGCAGGTGGCCGGCAACGTGATGACCATGTTGCTGGCCGGCGAGGACACTACGGCCAACACGCTGGCCTGGTGCATCTGGCTGCTGCACGAGCACCCGCAGGCGCTGGCCCGCGCGAAGGCCGAGGCGCGCAGCGTGATGGCTGAAGGCGGCCCTGTGACGCTGGAGCATCTGGCGCAGCTCGACTACGTCGAAGCCTGCATGCACGAGACGATGCGCCTGAAGCCCGTGGCGCCGCAGCTGCCGCTGCAGGCCTTGAAGGACACGGTGCTCGGCGACGTGGCCGTGCCTGCGGGCACGGTGGTCATCAACCTGATGCGCCACGACAGCCTCGACGACGACTTCATTCCTGCAGCGCGCGCCTTCAAGCCGGAGCGCTGGTTGGGCGAGGGCGGCCTGTCGCCGGGCTCGGCCAAGCGCATCTCGATGCCCTTCGGCGCGGGGCCGCGCATCTGCCCGGGGCGCTACCTGGCGCTGCAGGAAATGAAGATGGTGCTGCTGACGCTGCTCACGCACTTCGACATCGCATCGGTCGGCACCGCCGACGGCAGCGAGCCGGCCGAGCGGCTGATGTTCGCGATGGCGCCGGTGGGGTTGCGCATGCGGCTCGCTTTGCGGCGCGACTAAGCTTCGCGCGCGAACAAGCGCTGCGCCATCACGCCGACACGACACTCGATCGCCTCGCAGGCGTCGAGGATCAGGTCCTCGCGGAAGCGCCGGCCGATGATCTGCACGCCCACCGGGAGGCCGTCGTTGTAGTTCGCCGGCACGTTGCCCGCGGGCAGGCCCATGTAGTTCATGGTCCAGCTCCACACGCCCGAACCCAGCACTTCGCGCACGCCGTCCAGACCTTGCGTGTCGCGGTCCCAGGCATAGGTGGGTTGCGGCAGGAAGGGTGTCAGCACCAGCGGATGCTCCTGCATGAAGAGTTGCCA
>JAHECC010000298.1 GCA_024641965.1 Rubrivivax sp. | reverse complement strand
GGCCTTGGCGGTCTTCAGATTGATGACCAGTTCGTATTCGCTGGCCCGCTCCACCGGCATGTCTGCCGGCTTGGCACCCTTGAGAATGCGGTCGATGTAGCGCGCGCTGTCGCGGAACATGCGCGCCAGGCTGGGGCCGTAGGACATCAGGCCGCCGGCGTCGGCAAACTGCCGGAACTCGGCAAAGGCCGGCAAACGGTGCTTCAGCGCATGGGCCGCGATCAGCGGCAGCGAGTTGGCGATGACCGAGTCGCCGAACAGCAGCAGCGCATCGGGCTGAAGCGCCTGCACCGATGCCAGCGCCGCATCCACCTGGTCGAAATCCGATACCGACACAGACTCCAGCTTCAATTGCAGGATTTCGGCCGCGCCCTGCGACCAGCGGTGGTGCAGCGCCGTGCCCGCATCCCGCGGATTGCTCAGCACCGCCACGCGTCGGGCCTTGGGCAAGGTGGCGCGCAGCAGTTCCAGGCGCTTGACGTCGAGCTGCGGGGCCAGGCTCTCGATGCCGGTGACGTTGCCACCCGGGCGCGCATAGCTGGCGACCAGCCCGATCTCTTCGGCACCATGGCTGGCCACCACGATGATGGGAATGACGGAGGTGGCGCGCTTGGCCGGAAAGCCCGCCAGGTTGGTGCCGGCCACGATCACGTCCACATTCAGGCGCACCAGCTCGGCCGCTAGCTCGGGCAAGCGGTCGGTCTGGCCGTCGGCGAAGCGCAACTCCAATTGCAGGTTGCGGCCTTCGACATAGCCCAGCTCCGCCATCGCACGCACCCACACGTCGATCAGCGGGTGCTGGAACTGCGCGGGCCGGCGTGCGTTGGCGAGGAAACCCACGCGATAGATGCGGCCGGGCGGCTGTGCAGCAAGCTGCGTCGGCCAGGTGCCGGCGGCGAACAAAGCCTGGACGAGCTTGCGGCGTTGCATTCAATGGCCTTCGCGAGCCTGAGAAGGCTGGATGTTAAACTCATTACCTCGTAACACCTGACCGGAGCAACCCATGGAATCATCCACCGTCACCAGCAAGGGCCAGGTCACGATTCCCATGGAAATCCGCCGTGCGCTGGGCCTGCGCCAGGGCAGCAAGGTGGCCTTTGCGCAGAAGAACGGCAAGGTCGAACTGCGCGTCGTGCACCGCGCTCCTGAGTCGGTGGTCTCGGGCTTTGGCATGCTGGATGCACGTGGCAAGCGCCTGCCGGCGGATTTCGACGCGGCCAGTCTGTTGAGCCCGGCGCGCGCCGCCAAGGGCGCTCGCTGATGCTGGGCCTGGACACCAACGTGCTGGCGCGCTACTACGTGCGCGAGGGCGGCCCGGCGCGCGCGCAGGAGGAAGCGGCGCGCACCCTGGTCGAAGGTGGCAGGCCCTTGTTCGTGGCCAAGACCGTGGTGCTGGAACTCGAATGGGTGCTGCGCGGTGTGTACGGCCATCCGCCAGCGGATGTCTGCCGCGTGCTCGAGCACCTGCTGTCGCTCGAGCACGTCGAGGTCGAGGACCGCAGCACGGTGCAAACCGCGCTCGGCAACCTGAAGCGCGGGCTGGACTTCGCCGACGCGCTGCATCATGCGGGCAGCCGTGCCTGCGATGGCTTCGTCACCTTCGATGGCAAGGGCTTCGCCAGCAAGGCCAAGCGCCTGGCGCTGACGCCGCCGGTGCAGTTGCTGGCCTGAACCGAGCCAAGAGCGATTCATTCGATCACCTCCGTGGCTCGCAGCAGCACCGACTGCGGCACGGTCAGCCCCAGCGTGCGCGCAGTCTTGAGATTGACCACCAGGTCGAAGCCGGTGGGCTGCTCCACCGGCATGTCAGCGGGGCGCGCGCCCTTCAGGATGCGCTCGCCCATCTCGGCGGCGCGACGCACCATTGCCAGCACGTTGGGCCCATAGGTGAGCACAGCACCAGTGACGGCGGTCTCGCGATACGGCGCCACCAACGGCAGCCGGTACTTCGCCGCCAGCGCCGACACCTGCGGCGCGGCCTCGAAGGTCATCAGGTCGGACAGCGTCAGCATCGCATCGGCGCGCCAGGCGACGGCCGCCGCGAAGGCCGCATCGAGATCACTCACGCGGCGCGCCTCGACGGGCTGCAGCGTGACACCGAGAACGCGCGCGGCGCCGCGCAAAGCCTGCCAGTCGGCTTCGAAACTGGAATAGTCCGGGTCCCACAGCACCGCCACGCGTTGGGCCTGGGGCACGATCGCCTTGAGCAATTCGAGCCGCTTGGCCGACAGCTCGGGCGTGAGCTTCTGCAAGCCAGTGACGTTGCCGCCCGGGCGCGCCAGGCTGGCGACGATGCCAGAGGCCACCATGTCGTCGGTGCAGGCCGTGACCAAAATCGGTATCGCGCGCGTGACTCGCCGCACGGCGTCGAGCATGCGGCCACAGGTGGGCACGACGATCAGGTCGGGCTTCAATGCAACGGTTTCGGCGGCGACTGCCGCCACACGCTCGCTCCGGCTCTCGGTGAAACGAGACTCGAGCAGCAGGTTCTTGCCCGGCACCAGTCCCAGTTCGACCCAGCGGCCCGCCATCGCCTGCCCGGCCGCACTGCGCGAGGCTACAGCTTCGGGCATGTCCGACGCAACGGCCACGCGATGAATGGGGCCAGCGGCCTGTGCCAGCACGGCATCGGGCACGGCACCCAGCACGGCCACGGCAGGCAGGAACACCATCACACATCGCCTCATCCGATCACCTCGTCGGCGCGCAGCAGCAGGCTTTGCGGCAGGCTCAAGCCCATGGCCTTGGCACTGCCGGCGTTGAGCACCAGTTCGAAGCGCTTCGGCTGCTCGATGGGCAGCTCGGCCGGCGTGGCGCCTTTCAGGATGCGATCGACGTAAGCTGCCGCGCCGCGGAACTGGTCGCGGTCGCTGGCGCCGAAGGACATCAGCGCACCGGCCTCGGGGTAGCGGCGCTCCTCGGCCATGCTGCCCAGGCCGAGCTCCAGGCTGGTCTGCGAGATGGGCTTGAACAGCGACGAGGTGAGGAAGTCGCGCACGACGACGATCGCCTGCACGCCTTGCGACCGCGCCTGGCGCAGGCTTTGTTGCATGGCATCGACCGAGGTTGTCGTCAAGCCCAGGCGCACCGCGGCCATGCCCTGCTTGCGGATCTCGGCTTCGGTCTCCTCACCCCAGGCCCTGAACACCGGGTCGGTGGTGTTGTGCAGCACGCCGACCTTGCTCAGCCTGGGCATCGCCTCCTTCAGCAATTGCACGCGCTTGGCCGCAAGTTGCTCGCCGAAATTCGACATGCCGGTGACCATGCCGCCCGGCCGCGCCAGGCTCGCGAACAGGTCGGTCTGGCCGCCGCGCGGATGCAGCGCCACCGACACGACGGGCACGGTCTTCGTCACACGCAGGATCAGCCGCACGGCCGCTGCGCCCGGCGACAGGAACACGGCCACGCCAGGCCCCGCCAGTTGCTCCCGCAGCATGGTTTCGGCACGCGCAAAGTTGCCTTCGGCATAGCGCTCGACCAGCTGCCAGCTGCGGCCCTCGACCTGGCCAAGTTCGCCCATGCCTTCGCGAAAGGCCGCGACGCTCTTGGCGTCGGACTGTGGCGTGGCGAGCGCCATGTAGAACACGATGGGCGGCGTCACGCCCTGCGCACGCAAGCCGGCGGGTGCCAGCGTCGCCGCCAGCCAGGCCATC
>JAHECC010000102.1 GCA_024641965.1 Rubrivivax sp. | reverse complement strand
TACACCGGCAACGACGACCACATCGTGCTCGACCTGGTCACGCCCTTCACCTTCAAACGCGAGGGCCGGCCGGTCACGCTGCGTTTTTGTGGCGGCCTGCTCGGCCACTGGTCGGTGTGGACATCGAAGGCGGTGCAGTTGCTGGCGCGCTGCAAGGCTGCGGTGGCCCGGGGTGCAGCCATCGATGCCGAACTGCTGGCGCTGGACAGCCGCGTCACCGACTGCAACAGTGCCTTCTTCGACGTGGCGAATGATTTTCGCGGCTGCATCGCCGGCTGCCACGAGGTGTTGCGCCGCCAGGGTCTGCTCGAAGGGCTGTGGTGCCTGGATCCGCAGGAAGGCCTGAGCCCCGGGCAACTGGCGCAGATCGATCGTGTCTATGCGGCGCATGCAGACCTCGCCGACGACGACTTCGTCGCCGCCCATCTCGATCGCTGGCTGGCCTGACGGCCGCCCGGCGCACCGGCACCGTGCCTTGACCCGGCGAGCGCGCTTTGCGCGAGAATGCGCCATCACCCACCCAAAGCTCGGGCGACAAAGAGCGCATCACCATGACAGCCAAGGGCAAGATCCTCGTGGTCGACGATGACCGACTCGTGCTCGCCACGGTGACGCATGGCCTGGCGCAGGCCGGCTACGAGGTCATCGACGCCGACAACGGCGACGACGCCATCCTGCTGGCGCGCAAGCACAGGCCCGAGCTGGCGCTGCTGGACATCCGCATGGAAGGCAAGAACGGCTTCGATGTCGCGGCCTATCTGCGCGAGTCCTGCCACATCCCCTTCATGTTCCTGTCGGCTTTTTCTGATCCCGATACCGTGGCTCAGGTGGCTGCGCTGGGTGCGGTGGCCTACATGGTCAAGCCGCTGGACGTGGGGCAGATCGTGCCTACCGTGGAGGCGGCCTTCGAGCGGCTGCGCGCGCAGCGTGCCGAGGCCGCGGCGCAGGCCCAGACGCGCGGCTCGAAGCCGCCGGCCCAGGCGCACGCGCCCGAGGTCGTGTCGCTGGCCGCCGGCGTGCTGATGCACCGCTATTCGCTGTCGCGAGGCGAGGCCTTCGAGCGCCTGCAACGCATCGCCGCTGTGGCCGACGTGTCGCTGCAGGAGCAGGCCGAGCGGCTGGTGCGCGCAGTCGAGGAGTTGGCGCGGCCCGGCGTGCTGTGAACTACGGCCGCAGCGTGAAGTGAAAGCGCGCCCCGCGGCCGGGTTCGGATTCGGCCCAGATGTCGCCGCCATGTCGCCGCACGATGCGCTTCACCGAGGCCAGCCCGACGCCAGTTCCCGGGAAGTCGTTGGCGCTGTGCAGCCGCTGGAACACGCCGAACAGGCGGTCGGCGTTGCGCATGTCGAAGCCGGCGCCGTTGTCACACACGCTGTAGACCTGCCGGCCGTCCTGCATCTCGCAAGCGAAGCTCAGCTTGGCTTTCGGGTTGCGCGCGCTGTATTTCCAGGCGTTGCCGAGCAGGTTCTCGAGCACCAGGCGCAGCAGCGTCGGATCGCCGTCGGCCACCATGTCGGCGGCGATGTCCACCTCGACATGCCGCTCGGCGGACGAGCGGCGCAGGTCGTCGACGACGAATCCTGCCAGCTGCGAAAGATTCACCGGCTGGCGCGCCAGCGGTTGCGCCGACAGGTTGGCCAGCGTGAGCAGCGCGTCGATCATGCTGTTCATGCGCGCCGCCGCGGCCAGCACGCGGTCGAGGTGGTCGTTGCCTATGCGGTCGAGCACGCGACCGTAGTCCTCCTTGAGGATGCGGGCGAAACCCTCGACCACGCGGATCGGCGCACGCAGGTCGTGCGTGACGGTGTAGCTGAAGGCCGCCTGCTCACTGAGCAGTTCACCCGCCTCCACGTTGTCCAGGCTCAACCGACTATCAGAGCCGGTTGCCACGGCGGCCGGGCCGCTGCGCGCGGTGCCGACATAACCTTCGAACTGGCCCTCGGCGTCGAAGCGGGGCACGCCGCGCAGCAGCCAATGGGCGGGCTGCTGCATGCCCACCGGCCGCACCGCCGCGTCGGCCACTGGCACCATCGATTCGAGCTGGGCACGCAATGCGCCGCTGCCCTGGGCAGCAGCCTCGAAGCGTTCCCACAACGGTTGGCCGCCCCATGCGCCGCCATCCCATGCCGTGTCCGGTGCGCCCGCCGGCGCCTGCAGTCGCACCAGGCGATGGTGCCGGTCGGTCTGCCACTGCCACACGTCCAGCAACTGGTCGAGCAACTGGCCTCGCGCGCGCGCCTCACGCAAGGCCTGCGACTGGCGCGAGCGTTCGAGCAGGCGGCCGGCGCCGAAGGCAGCGGCGGCCACCAACAGCAGCGCGAGGCAGGCAAAGAGCCACAAGGACGCGCCGTGCGCTTCACTCGAAAGGGGCATGGCGGCGATTGTAAGGAGCCGAGCGCGGCACTCGCGATGTGCCAGCGGTCCGCGAAAGTCGGGCAATCCCACGTGGTGCCGGGTGTTTGCGTGACTTTTGAGAGCATGCAGGGTTCCACGCGTCCTTATCATCGACGCTTCAGTCTCATGACCATGCTCGAAGTCATATCGCACACGCCGCCCTCGTCCGCCGCCGAGTTGGACGAGGCCGCGCTGCAGCGCTTGCGCGACCTCGACCCCGATGGCACCAGTCAGGTGGTCGTCCGGGTGCTGCAGGCCTTCGAAACCTCGTTGCAGCGGTTGCTGCCCCAGGGTGAAACGGCCGTCGCCGACGGTGATCACCATGCATTGCGGCATGTCGTGCACACGCTCAAGTCGTCATCGGCGAGCGTCGGTGCGCTGGAGCTGTCGCGGCGCTGCGGTGATCTGGAGAACCGTCTGCGCACGCTGCACGACGATGGCCTCGACACGCTGTGGGCCGGTCTGCACGACGAAGGCCGGCGCGTGCTGCTCGCGGTGCAGGCGATGCTGAACGGCTGAAGCACAGTCTTTCATGACACCCGCGTATCCGCTTGCCGTCGAACCGGGAACCAAGCCGCCCGAGGTGCTGCTGGTCGACGACGACGAGGTCAACCTGCTGCTCACGGCGATCGCCTTGCGCGAGCGCGGCTTCGCCATCACCGAATCCAGTGGCGGTGCGCATGCGCTGAAACTGCTGGCCGGCTGGGCGCCGGACATCATCGTGCTCGACGCTTTGATGCCCGGGCTGGACGGCTTCGACACCTGCCGGCAGCTGCGCGCCATGCCCGGATTCGAGAACGTGCCGGTGCTGATGCTGACCGGACTGGATGACGACGCCTCGATCACGCGCGCCTACCAGGTGGGTGCCACCGATTTCTTCGTCAAGTCCACGCAATGGAGCCTGCTGGCCGGGCGCCTGCAATACCTGCTGCGCGCGTCGCGTACACGCATCGAGCTCGAACGCAGCAAGTCCAAGCTGGCGCGCGCCCAGGACCTGGCGCGCATGGGCAGTTTCGACTGGCGACGCCAGGGCACGGCCGACGCCGGTGCGCTGGCGCTTTCGCTGGAAGGCCTGCGTGTGCTCGGCTACAGCCCGGGCGAGATGGTCGGGCTGCGCGCCGTGCTGCGCCGCGTGGCCGTGGCCGAGCGGCGTGCCGTGCTGCGCCTGTTGCAAGGCGTGGTCCTGCACAGCCAGGTGCTGGCCACCGATGTGCCGGTGACCTTCGTCGATGGTCGCCAGCGCATCATCCATGTCGAGGCCGAGCCGGAGTTCAACGAACACGGCCATGGTGTCGGCTATACCGGCATCGTGCAGGACGTGACCGACCGGCGCGTGGCCGAGGAGCATATCCGCCACCTCGCGAATTTCGACTCGCTGACCGGCCTGCCCAACCGGCGCCAGTTGGTGTGGCGCATGGAGCGGGCGATCGAGCACTCGCGCCGGCTGGGGCACCAATGTGCCTTCCTGCTGATCGACCTGGACCGCTTCAAGATCGTCAACGACACGCTCGGCCATGCCGCCGGTGACGAACTGCTGATGGAGGTGGCGCAGCGTCTGCGCGCCTGCGTGCGCCACAGCGAGCAGGTCATGGAAGGGGCGCTCGAGGCGGTGGGCTCGCGCGCGCACCGCACGCTCGAAGCGGTCGGCCGGCTGGGCGGCGACGAGTTCATCGCCCTGCTGCCCGAGATCGACGACGAGCAGGACGCCACGCGCGTGGCGAATCGCATCGTCGAGGTCATGCGCGACCCGGTGATGGTCGGCGGGCAGGAGTGCTTTGTCACCGCCAGTGTCGGCATCGCCGTGTTCCCGCGCGACGGTAGCTCGGTGGCCGACCTGATGCGCAATTCCGACGTCGCGATGTACTCGGTCAAGGCCACCGGCAAGGACGCGTCGGCGATCTACAGCCCGCAGCTGGCCGGCGTGGGACGCGAGAAGCTCGAACTGGAAAGCGCGCTGCACAAGGCCATCGAGCGCGACGAACTGGTGCTGCACTACCAGCCCAAGATCGACGTGCGCTCGGCCCGCATGATCGGCGCCGAGGCGCTGATGCGCTGGCAGCGCGGCAGCGTGCTGGTGCCGCCGGGTGACTTCATTCCGCTGGCCGAGGAAACCGGCCTGATCGTGCCGATGTCCAAATGGGCGCTGCGCGAAGCGGCGCGCCAGGCCAAGATCTGGCAGACCAGCTTCGGCTTTGCCGACGCCATCGCGGTGAACCTGCCGAGTCGCGTGTTCGAGCGCTCCGACCTGGTGGAGCACATCCACCACTGTGTCACCACCTATGGCATCGCACACCGATCGATCCAGCTCGAGATCACCGAGACCGGGCTGATGAAGGACCTGCAGAACGTCATCCCGTCACTGCACGCGCTGAATGCCGCCGACGTGGAGATTTCCATCGACGACTTCGGCACCGGCTATTCCTCGCTGGCCTACCTGACGACGCTGCCGATTTCCGAACTGAAGATCGACAAGAGCTTCGTGCACGACCTGGGCGTCACGCCGCAAAGTTCGGGCGTGGTCACCGCCATCATCGCAGTGGCGCGCTCGCTCGGCCTGCGTGTGATTGGCGAAGGCGTTGAAAGCCTGCGCCAGATGGAAGTGCTGCACCGCCTGGGCTGCAGCGTGATGCAGGGCTTCCTGTTCAGCCGTGCCATTCCGGCCGACGACCTGGAGCGCTGGCTGCAGCAGACGGTGCTTCCGCGCAAGGCGCCCTGGATTGGCCAGGCCGACGAGTTCGCGCTGGGCGCCGACTCCAGCCCGCGCAAGGCGGGCGGTCGCTAGACAAGGGACAAATCTGCCGTGGACATGTCGCATGGGGCTTCTTCGCTGGCCGCACCGGCGCTGTCTGCGGTGCAGGTGGCCAAGGCCGCCTTGCGCCGCCTCGCCCTGGACAAGGTCGAGCCCACACCCGAGAACTATGCCCGCGCCTATGCCGCCGAAGGCGGGTTGATCTTGCCTGGTCTTCCGGCTCGTGTGCGGCCGCTGTTGCAGCGGCTGGCGGCGCCGCTGGGCGAGAACGGTGCGCCGCCGGCCGATCGGGTCGTGCAGGCCCTGATGGCGGGGCGCTGGGACGAAGCCGAGAGGGCCATCGACGATGCCGGCGGCCATGCTGCCCTGCAGGCGCAGGGCTGGGCCGACCTGCTGCATCGCCTGGCGCACGGGCTGGAGCGTGGCAGCCGCCTGTGGACGGCAGCACGCAAGAAGGACAGCCTGGCGCGCGTGCTCACGAACAGCCGCAGCGACGCGCAGCGCTTGCGCACGCGCGTGATGCATTTGCTCGACGCCTGGGATGGGGAAAGCGACGAGCCGGGTGTGGACAGCCTGCAGGGTGCGCTCGACGCACCGTCATCCGGCCCCACCGTGGCAGCCGATCTTGCCGAGCCGCCGGGTCCCGTGACGGTCATCGACCCTGTGCCGCGCTCGCCCGACCTGAATGCACTGGTGCAAAGCCTGGAAAGCACGGTGTGCGCGGCGTTGCCCGAAGGCGAAGCGCGCGCCACCGAGCTGGCGCAGGACCTGAGGCAGCTGTGCTCGCAGGTGGCCGCGTCCGGTGCGACGCACGAACTGGCCCTGCATGCCGAGACGCTGTGCGAACGCGCGCGGCGCCTGCTTGCGCACCGCCAGCATCTGCTCGACGAGTTGGGCAAGCTGTGCGTCGAATTGACCCAGGGGCTGACCGAACTGGCCGAGGACGACAGCTGGGCGCGGGGTCAATGCGAGATGCTGAACGCGCGGCTGGCCGAAGGCTTCAACGTGCGCAGCGTGCGGGCCGCCAGCGAACTGCTGGCCGGGGCACGCAAGCAACAGGCGCTGCTGCGTGGCGAACGCAACCAGGCGCGCGACGCGCTGAAGGAACTGATCCAGGGCATGCTCACCGAACTCGGCGAGTTCAGTGAACACACCGGCCGCTTCCACGACAACGTCGGACGCCATGCCGAAGCCATCGCCAAGGCGGATTCGCTCGGCAGCCTGGCCGGCGTGGTGCGCGAGATGCTCGACGACAGCAAGGACGTGCAGGTCCTGGTCAGCCAGACGCAGGCGCGCTTGCAGTCCGAGCGGGTGCGTGCCGAGGAAATGCAACTGCGGGTGCGCGAACTCGAAGGCGAGCTGCGCCGGCTGTCCGACGAGGTCTCCACCGATGCCTTGACACAGGTAGCCAACCGGAGGGGCCTGGCAAGAGCCTTCGAGGCCGAGCGCGGCCGCATTCAGCGTGCACGCAGCGACGGCGCCGATGCTGGCCTGGCGGTGGGCCTGATCGACATCGACAACTTCAAGAAGCTGAACGACACGCTCGGCCATGCTGCGGGCGACGTGGCATTGCAGAAGCTCGCGGCCCAGGTGAGCGAACAGCTGCGCCCGCTGGACACCGTGGCGCGTTTCGGCGGCGAGGAGTTCGTCGTGCTGCTGCCCGACACCGACACTGGCGAAGCGCAGACCGTGCTGACGCGGCTGCAGCGCAAGCTCACCGCCAGCCTGTTCATGCACGACGACAAGGAAGTCTTCGTCACCTTCTCGGCCGGTGTGACCTGTCTGCGCGACGCCGAGGCGCTGGAGGTGGCGCTGGAGCGTGCAGACGAGGCACTGTACGAAGCCAAGCGCACAGGCAAGAACCGCACCTGCATCGGCTGAGGCGCTCTGCTAGGCTGCGCCTGCCGGACCACCACGGAGGCCGCCCGATGCAACGCTTCACTATCTCGCTGGACGACAAGCTGGCGCAGGAATTCGACACCTGGATCGGATCGCGCGCCTACCCCAACCGCTCCGAGGCGGTGCGCGACCTGATCCGCGCCGAGTTGGAGCGTTCGAGCCAGCGCAGCGCGGCCACGGCAGACTGTGTGGCCAGCCTGTCCTACGTCTACGACCGGCACGAGCTGGACGTGGCCAAGCGGCTGAACACGCTGCACCATGACAACCATGACCTGCTGATCGCCAGCATGCATGTGCCGCTGGATCACGACTTCCGCATGGAAACGCTCGCCCTGCGCGGCAAGGTGAGCGCGGTGCACCAGTTCGCCGACCTGCTGTGCGCGCAGCGCGGCGTGCGCCACGGCAAGCTCAACCTGATCAGCGTGCAGATGCACCAGGCGCATCGTCATGCGCGCGCCGAAGGCCAGTCCATGTCGACGAAGGCCGACGCCACCGTGCCGGCGCATCTGCACATGCGCCCGGCCCACTGAGTGGCGACGGCTCGATCAGGGCAGACTGCGCCCGAGGACATTCTGGTGCGCATCAGCATGTGGCCGGCATCGGACTGCAGCGACTGCATCGTCGGCACCACGCCGTTCATCGACAGGGGCATGACGCTGTACCCCGGTTTCCGGATGGGCGGCTGAGGGTGATGGCGGCCCCGCGCCACCCGGCGCTCTACCAGATCAATACCCGCGTGCATTTGACCGCGCGGTCGCGCGCGCTCGGCCGCGCCGCCACGCTCGACGACATCGAGGATGCCGATCTCGATCGGCTGGCGGCGCTGGGCTTCGACTGGATCTGGTGGCTCAGCGTGTGGCAGACCGGTACGGCGGCGCAGCGCGTGTCGCGTGCCGATCCGGTATGGCGGCGCGCGTTCGAGCAGACCCTGCTCGACTTGCGTGACGAGGACATCGGTGGCTCCGGCTTCGCCATCAGCGGCTACACGGTACACGCGGTACTGGGCGGCGACGATGCGCTGGCGCGGCTGCGCGAGCGCATGCGCCAGCGCGGCCTGAAGCTGATGCTCGATTTCGTGCCCAACCACGTCGCGCCGGACCACGTGTGGGTCGATCTGCACCCCGAGTTCTTCGTCAAGGGCAGCGAGGACGACCTGGCCCGTGCGCCGCAGAACTGGTGCCGCGTGGAAACGGCTGCAGGCCCGCGCATCCTGGCCCACGGTCGCGACCCGACCTTCGATGGCTGGCCCGACACGCTGCAGCTCAACTTCGGCAAGGCCGTGCTGCAGCAGGCGATGATCGGTGAGCTGCAACGTATAGCGGGCCAGTGCGACGGCCTGCGCTGCGACATGGCGATGCTGGTGCTGCCCGAGGTCTTCCAGCGGACCTGGGGCCTGCGCAGCGAGCCCTTCTGGCCCAAGGCGATCGCGGCGGTGCGCCACCACCATCCGGGCTTCGAGTTCATGGCCGAGGTCTACTGGGACATGGAAGCGGTGCTGCTGCAACAGGGCTTCGACCACGCCTACGACAAGCGCCTGGTCGACCTGCTGCGCGGCGCGCAGGCGCCTGCGGTGCGCGAACATCTTGGTGCCGCGCAGGATGAGCAGACCCGCAGCGTGCGCTTTCTCGAGAACCACGACGAGCCGCGCGCCGCCACCAGCTTCGCGCCCGACAAACACGCCGCGGCCGCGCTGCTGTGTTTCGGCAACCCGGGCTTGCGGCTGTTCCACCAAGGGCAACTGGTGGGCCACCGCACGCACATCTCGCCGCACCTGGTGCGTGGCCCGGTCGAGATGGTCGATGAGCGCATTGCCGGCTTCTACGAACAGTTGCTGGCGGCGTTGCGCAGGCCGGCGTTGCGCGACGGCACCTGGTCGAAAATCGAATGCGTCGAAGCCTGGGGCGGCAACCCGAGCACGGATCAGTTCATCGCCTGGTGCTGGCACCGCGCGGGCCAGCCCTGGCTGTGTGCGGCAGTGAATTTCGCGCCGCAGCCCGGCCAGTGTTACCTGCGCCTGCCCGACACGGACCTGGCGGGCCACACGCAGCGTTTTGCCGATCTGCTCGGCCCGGCGATCTACGAACGACCGGGCGATGACCTGATGGCGCGCGGGCTGTACCTGGACCTGCCGGCCTGGGGCCTCCACCTGTTCGAGGTGACGCCCGTCATCAACTGAACACCGTGGCGCGGGCAGAATGGCGGCCATGCAAAGCGCCCAGAGCCCCGCCGGCTACCTCCGGCACGAAACACTGCGCAACGGGACACCGGTGCGGGTCCGACCGGTCCGCCCTGATGATCGGCAGCGCATCATCAGCGCCTTCCACAAGCTGGATGCGGAGACGATCTACACCCGCTTCTTCTCTGCGAAGAAGGAACTGAGCGAAGCCGACCTCGGGCGCATGGACCACAACGACTTCGTGCGTGCCGCCATCCTGGTGGCGACGCTGGGCAGCGGTGACGACGAGATCATCATCGGCGGCGGCGCGTACACCGTGAACTCGCCGCCGGGCGCCCCGCTCGCCGCTGAGGTGTCCTTCACCATCGAGGAGGACTACCAGGGGCAGGGCCTGGCCGGCATGTTCATGCGCCTGCTCATCGAGATCGGTCGCGCGCACGAAATTGAGCGCTTCGAGGCCGAGGTGCTGGCAGGCAACCCGGCGATGCTCGCAGTGTTCCAGCGCAGCGGCCTGCCCATGACGCGCCATACCGAAGACGGCGTGGTGCACGTGGTGATGGACCTCGGCCGGCCGGCAACGTCCGGCGCAGCGCCGCGCTGAATGCCGATCCGACCCCTCAATTCGCCATAACCACGAAAGCCGATGGATTCCTACAGCAACCGCACCTTCGACGAGATCCAGATTGGAGAAACGATCAAGCGCTCGCATCGCCTGACGCGGCCCGATGTCGAGGCGCTGGCCTTCGTCTCCGGCGATGTCGACCCCTTTCACACCGATGCGCAGAGCGTGCGCCCCGACCGCATGACGGCCGAAGCGGTGGCCGCGGAAGCTTTGGTGTCGGCACTGCTGCAGCGCCGCCTGCCCGGGCCGGGCACGGTGATCCTGGCGCAGGACCTGCGCTTCAACGGCCTGATGGCGGTGGGCGACCTGATCGCCGGCACGCTGACGGTCAAGGAGAAGTGCCCCGATGGCCACCAGATCGTCTTCGATTGCCATGTCAGCAACGGCGATGTGGACCTGATCACCGGCACCGTCACCGTCGCCGCGCCCACGCAGCGCATCGCCTTCACCGACATGGCCACGCCGGAGATCGTGCTGCGCCACACCGACGCCTTCACGCGCTTGCTCAAGCGCTGCGAGGGCATGCCGCCAGTGGTCTGCGCCGTGGTGCACCCCTGTGACCATGATTCCCTGCTCGGCCCGCTGGAGGCGGCGCGGCGCGGCCTGATCGTGCCCGTCCTGGTGGGGCCCGAGGCGAAGATCCGCGCCGTGGCGCACAGTGCCGGCGCCGACCTGTCGGGCTTGCGCATCGTTTCCACCGAACACAGCCACCAGGCGGCCGAGCGCGCCGTGGCACTGGCGCGCATGGGCGAAGTGCAATCGCTGATGAAGGGCAGCCTGCACACCGACGAGCTGATGGCCGCCGTGGTCAACGGCGCCACCGGCCTGCGCACCGCGCGCCGAATCAGCCATGTGTTCGTGCTCGACGTGCCGGCCTATCCGCGCATGCTGCTCATCACCGACGCGGCGATCAACGTTGCGCCCGATGCGCGAGACAAAGCCGACATCGCGCAAAACGCCATCGACCTGGCACATGTGCTCGGCATCGAGCAGCCGCGCGTGGCCATCCTGGCCGCGGTGGAGACCGTCAAGCCCGGCGTGCAGAGCACGGTCGACGCCGCCGTGCTGTGCAAGATGGCCGACCGCGGGCAGATCACCGGCGGCCTGCTCGACGGTCCGCTGGCCTTCGACAACGCCGTCAGCGAGGAGGCCGCGCGTACCAAGCAGATCGTCTCGCAGGTGGCCGGGCGTGCCGACATCCTGCTCGCCCCCGACCTCGAGGCCGGCAACATGATGGCCAAGCAACTGCAGTACCTGGCCGGCGCCGACAGTGCCGGCATCGTGCTCGGCGCGCGCGTGCCGATCGTGCTCACAAGCCGCGCCGATTCGATCCGCTCGCGACTGGCCTCCACCGTGGTCATGGCGCTGCTGGCCGATGCCCAGCGCCACAGGCAACCGGAGCTGAAATGACCGTGCGCAGCGCGGGTGACGGCGTTGCGGGCCTTGCATCAGCCGCCCCGGCAGGGGCTGCGCGGCCTGGGTCATACCTGGCGTCGAGGAGCTGATGATCGCGACGCACACGCTGAAGCCGCCGGACGGCTAGACTGGCCGATTCACCACTTCCAGGAAGGCGACCCATGAGCACCAACGTTCCCAGCAAGGCCCTGCAACTGCGTTCGCTGGTGCGCAGCAACGGTGAACTCGAGGTGGCGCTGCACAGCGTGCCGGTGCCCGAGCCGGCGGCCGATGAGGTGCTGCTGCAGGTGCAGGCCACGCCGATCAACCCCTCCGATCTGGGTCTGCTGTTCGGCGCCGCCGATCTGGCCACGCTGAAGGTATCGGGCACGGCCACCCAGCCGGTGGTCACGGCACGCATTCCGGAAAGGTTCATGAAGGCCATGGCCGGCCGCGCCGACCAGGCGATGCCGGTCGGCAACGAAGGTGCCGGCCTCGTCGTCAGGGCCGGCTCGTCGCCTGCGGCGCAGGCGCTGCTGGGCAAGACCGTGGCCGGCATCGGTGGCGAGATGTACGCGCAGTACCGCTGCCTGAAGGTCGCGCAGTGCCTGCCCTTGCCGGCGGACGCCAGCGCGGCCGACGGCGCGTCTTGCTTCGTCAACCCGCTTACCGCGCTCGGCATGGCCGAGACCATGAAGCGCGAGGGCCACAGCGCGCTGGTGCACACCGCGGCGGCGTCGAACCTCGGGCAGATGCTGAACCGCATCTGCCTGAAGGACGGCATATCGCTGGTGAACATCGTGCGCAAGCCCGAGCAGGCGCAGATCCTGCGCGACGCGGGCGCGAAGTTCGTGTGCAGCACCGCGTCGGAGAACTTCCTCGCCGAGCTGACCGATGCGCTGGCCGAGACCGGCGCCACCATCGCCTTCGACGCCATCGGCGGCGGCAGGCTGGCCGGGCAGATCCTCGGCTGCATGGAAGCGGCGCTGAACCGCAAGGCCACGGAATACAGCCGCTACGGCTCGCCGGTGCACAAGCAGGTCTATCTGTACGGCATGCTCGACACCAGCCCGACGGAGGTCGTTCGCAACTTCGGCATGGCCTGGGGCATGGGCGGCTGGTTGCTGTTCCCGTTCCTGCAGAAGATCGGTCCGGCCGGCGCGCAGGCGCTGCGCGATCGCGTCGCGGCCGAGCTGAAGACCACCTTCGCCAGCCACTATGCGCGCACCGTGTCGCTGGCCGGTGCGCTGCAGCCGGAGATGATCGCGTTGTACGCGCAGCGCTCCACCGGCGCCAAGGTGCTGATCGACCCGAGCCGGGACGCGGCGGCGTAGCGCCTGCAAGTTCGCCCCCTTGAAAGCCCTGGGGGTGGCTCCAATCTGAGACAGCGAACCGGCGGGCTGCGGTTTGGCCGCCGGTCGTTTCCACCAGATCGGAGGTCAAATCATGTATGAATCCATGCTGAACTTTCCGGACAGCCTGTTCGGACAATATGAGCGCCTGCGCCGCGAACTCGACGACACCTTCGGCGGCACCGGCCTGCCCAACAGCATCCGCTCGGTCGTGCCGGGCCGGCTGCCGGCGGTGAATGTCGGCCGCACCGCCTCGAGCATCGAGATCTATGCCTTCGCCCCCGGGCTCGATGCGTCGAAGATCGACGTCACCGTCGATCGTGGCGTGCTGCGCATCAGCGGCGAGCGTGCCTCGGCCATTCCGGAGAACGACGCCAAGATCACCGTCTACACGCGCGAGCGCGAAATCGGCAGCTTCACGCGCGCCGTGGCCTTGCCTGACGACGTGGACCCGGAGCGCGTGCAGGCCAGCTACCGCGACGGCGTGCTGCAGGTCAGCGTTGCGCGGCGCGAGTCGATGCAACCCAAGCGCATTGCGGTGCAGTGAATTCAACCCCCACGAAGGAGAACAGATCATGAGCGACGACAAGGTCGTGGCCACGAGCGCCACGCAACAGGCTACGCAACAAACCCCGCAGGATGGTCCGCAGCGCGCTGTGCTGCCCGCGGTGGATGTGTTCGAGGACGCCTCCGGCATCACGCTGCTGGCGGACATGCCCGGTGTGCCGAAGGAGCAACTGGAACTGAAGGTGGAGGGGGACGCGCTGCTCATCGAGGGCAGCGTGCAGTCGCGCACCCCTGAAGGCCTGGAAGCGGTGTACGCCGAGGTGCGCGTGCCGCGCTACCGGCGCAGCTTCACGCTCAGCCGTGAGCTCGACAGCACACGCATCGAAGCCAGCATGAAGGACGGCGTGCTCAGGCTGCGCATTCCGAAGGCGGCGCACGCGCAACCGAGGCGCATTGAGGTGACGGCCGGCTGAAAGGCGACGCGGGCTCAATCCTGCGCGGCCGGCACGAACAGCTTGTCGACGGCGCTTGCGGCCTGTGCGCCGTATGCGCCGGCGGCAAGTTGCAGTTGCACGCGCATCGCCTCGCGCAGTTGTCCGCGCTGGGCCTGCAGTTCTTCGGTCAACTCGGCCTTCATCGACTTTCGGAACAGCGCTTCGTCGATCGCCATCAGCGCCATATCGGTGGCAACCCAGGCGGCGGCGCCGGCGACAGCGCCGCAGGCCAGCGCCAACGGCCCGCCCGGCGCACAGAGTGCCGATGCGGCGCCGGCTGACAGCACCACCGCAGCGCCGCGCTTGCCGGCGGTGGC
>JAHECC010000297.1 GCA_024641965.1 Rubrivivax sp. | reverse complement strand
ATGGCGGCGCTGCGCATCGAGCTGCGCGAGCTGCTGGCGCAGGCCGGCAATGCACAGGCCTCGCTGACAGGACAACTGAGCCGCGCCCACCGCCGCGCCGGCTGGGCGGCGCGCGGTGAGGTCACGCTGAGCGACTTCGATCCGCTGCCGTGGTGGCCCGGGCGCGAGGATTCGCCTTGGCGCCAGGGCCCCCATCAGTTGAATGGCACCGCGACATTCGACATGGCCCTGCCCGGCGCGCTGCCCGACGGCCCGCTCTGGCAACAATTGGCACGACTGAATGCCAACGCGCAGCTGCACATCGAACCGAGTCGGCTGGCCGGCGTGCCGTTGAGCGGCAGCCTTTCACTGCATTCCAGTCCGACGGAGAAGCTCCAGGCGCAATGGCAACTCGACGCCGCGGGCAATCAACTGGAGGGCGAAGCCCGTCTGGACCTGAGTCGCGCCGGCGCCGACGATCACTGGGAACTGCGTGCCGACATGCCGGCATTGAACCGTCTGCTGCCGCTGCAGCGCCTGCTGCAGGACAGCGGCGCCAAGATCGACCTGGCAGGCGCGCTGAAAGGCAAGGCGCAGCTCGACGGACGTTGGCCGGCCGTGCGCACGGAAGGGCAGTTTCAGGCCCGCGACCTGCGCCTGGGCGAGTTCAGCGTGCTGACGGCCGAGGCCAGCTGGACTCTGGGCAGCCGCAGTGATGCGCCATTGCAGGCGAACGTCGATCTGGCGCAACTGAGCATCGGCAAGGCCAGCGCGGACACCGTGCAGTTGCAGCTGAAGGGCACGCTGGCGCAGCACACGCTGGAATTGAGCGCCGACGCCAAGGCCCTGCCGCCGGCCTGGGTCGACCGCATCCAGGCAGCGCCCGTCGACGCCATCGCCACGCGCACGCTGGCCCTGCTGCAACTGCATGGCGCTGCGCTGGGCACGCCGACCCGGGGCCTGCGCGGCTGGCGCGGCCAGCTGGGCAAGCTCGAACTGCGCGGCGACGCCGCCGCCGCGCCATCCTGGGTGAGCACGGGCGGCTTCGGGCTCGAGCTGCAATGGAGCGACGGCCCACTGCGCGCCAACGTCGGCAGTGGACGCGCCACGCTGCTGGGTGCGTCGCTGAGCTGGAGTCGCATTGCCTGGAGTGCGGCCGACCCGGGGCGCGCGCCGGCCCTGCTCGACGCCGAGGCCCGGCTCGAGCCGCTGGACGTGGCGCCACTGCTGGCACGCGTTCAGCCGGGCTTCGGCTGGGGTGGGGACCTGCGCATCGGCGGGCACCTGAAGCTGAAGAGTTCACCGGCCTTCAGCGCCGACGTGGTGCTCGAGCGCAGCGGCGGCGACCTGAGCGTGACCGACGAGTCCGGCACGCGGCGGCTGGGCCTGTCCGACCTGCGCATCGGCCTGAACGCCAACGATGGCGTGTGGAGTTTCACCACCGGCCTGGCCGGCACCACGCTGGGCCAGGCCGCCGGCGCGGTGATCGCCCGCACCTCACCGAAGGCGACCTGGCCGGCGGCCGACACGCCCATCGACGGCGTGCTCGAACTGCGCATCGCCGACGTCGGCGTGTGGGGCCCCTGGTTACCGCCGGGCTGGCGGCTGAGCGGCGCGATGCATGCCGGCGCTTCGCTGAGCGGCCGCTTCGGCGCGCCGGAATACGTAGGTGAACTCACTGGCAAGGGTTTGGGCGTGCGCAACCTGCTGCAGGGCGTGGAGGTGCGCGACGGCGACGTGGCCATCGCGCTGCTGGGCGACACCGCGCGCATCGAGCGCTTCAGCGCCAAGGCCGGCAATGGCAGCCTGAAGCTGCAGGGCAGCGCCAACCTGGGGGTGGAGCCGCGTGCGGAGCTGAAGCTGCTGGTCGAGCAGTTCCAATTGCTCGGCCGGGTCGACCGGCGCATCGTCACCAGCGGCGAAGCCGTGCTCAAGCTCGGCCGCGAGACGCTGGCACTGGACGGTGACTTCAGCGTCGACGAAGGCTTGATCGACTTCACACGCAGCGAAGCGCCGACGCTGTCGGCCGATGTGCGTGTGCAGCGCGGTGATCGCGTGGCCGACGACAGCGCCGATTTGCTGGCTGCGAATGCCGACGCCGCCGCCAAGGGGCGCCGCGCCACGCTGGATTTGCGTGTCGGATTGGGCACCAAGCTCCGCCTGCGTGGGCAGGGTCTGGACACGGGCCTGCGTGGCGACCTGCGGCTGACCGCGCCAGCCGGAAGGCTGCGCGTGGACGGCAGCGTGCGCACGGTGGGTGGCACCTATCGCGCCTACAGGCAGCGGCTGAACATCGAACGCGGCGTGCTCGTCTTCAACGGCCCGGTGGAAAACCCACAGTTGGACATCGAGGCCATCCGCCCGAACCTGGACGTGCGCGTCGGCGTGGCCGTCACCGGCACCGTGCTGGTGCCGCGCGTGCGCTTGTTCTCCGAGCCCGAGATGTCCGACGCCGACAAGCTCAGCTGGCTGCTGCGCGGGCGCGCCAGCGAAGGCCAAGGTTCGGCCGACACGGCCCTGCTGCAGGCCGCGGCCATGGCCCTGCTGGCCGGCGACGAACCGAGCGTGTTCGAGCAGCTCTTCAACGTCATCGGGCTGGATGACCTCTCGCTGCGCCAGAGCGACAGCGCCGGCGGCGGCGCCATCGTCTCGCTGGGCAAGCAGCTATCGCGTAACTGGTATGTCGGCTACGAGCGCGGCCTGAACGCTACCACCGGCAACTGGCAGATCATCTACCGCATCGCGCAGCGCTTTACCGTGCGCGCGCAGTCGGGCGAGCAGAATTCGCTGGAGCTGATCTGGAGTTGGCGCTGGCAGTGAACAAGGCCCACCCCCTACGGCCTTCGGCCGCCCCCTCGAGGGGGCACCATCTGGGTCCGGCAAAGCCGGCCCGCGATGGTCGCTCGATCGTTCTGCGACGGCTGCCGATCATTGCGACATAGGGCGCTGCCTACAATTGCCTCCCCCTCGCCGTAGTTCAATGGATAGAACGGGCGCCTCCTAAGCGCCAGATACAGGTTCGATTCCTGTCGGCGGGACCAGCGACGACGTCAGCGGCTGTCACTTCTGCCGCAACGCGCGCGACAGCAACAGCACCGGCAGCAGGCCCACCGCAACGATGGCGAGTGACGGCAGCGCCGCTTCACCAAGCCGTTCATCGCGCGCCAGGTTGTAGGCCACCACCGCCAGCGTGTCGCTGCCGAAGGGCCGCAGCACCAGCGTCGCCGGAAGCTCCTTCATCACGTCGACAAACACCAGCAGCGCCGCGGCCAGCGCCGAACGCCGCAGCAGCGGCAGATGCAATTGCCAGAACACGCGCATTCGGCCGGCGCCGAGCATGCGCGCGGTGTCGTCGATCGACTTCGGCACCCGCGCCAGACCGGCCTCTACCGATTGCAGCGCCACCGCCGAAAAGCGCACCAGGTAGGCGTACAGCAGGCCGACGAGCGTGCCGGTGAACAACGCGCTCAACCCCATCCCGGGCCAGCGCTGTTCGGCCCAGCCCAAGGGCAGCAGGATGCCCACGGCGATCACCGCCCCGGGCACCGCGTAGCCCAGCGACACCAGCCGCGCCATCGCCGGCAACATGCCGGCACCGCGTGCCGGGGCGTAGCGCAGCGCCATGCCCAGCGCCAGCGCCAGCAGCGTGGCCGCGACAGCGGCCAACGCGGACAGGCGCAGGCTGGACCAGGCCCAGTCGGCAAAG
>JAHECC010000101.1 GCA_024641965.1 Rubrivivax sp. | reverse complement strand
ACCTGCGGCAGCAGGCTGCCAGGGATATGCAGCAGCTTCAGCAGCTCGCGGTCCCAGACGTTATGGCGGATGTCGAAGAGCATCGAGCGCGAGGCGTTGCTCACGTCGGTGGCATGCACGCGCCCGCCGGTCAGTTTCCACAGCAGCCAGCTGTCGATGGTGCCAAAGGCCAGCTCGCCCTTGGCGGCAGCGATGTGCGCGCCGTTGACATGTTCGAGCAGCCAGCGCAGCTTGGTGGCCGAGAAGTACGCGTCGATGCGCAGGCCGGTCGAACGCTGGATCGCGGCTTCGGCGCCCTGGCTGCGCAGCTGCGCGCACAGCGGCTCGCCACGCCGGTCCATCCAGACGATGGCGTTGTGCACCGGCTCGCCAGTGCGCCGGTTCCACAAACATGTGGTCTCGCGCTGGTTGGTGATGCCGATGGCCTTGATGTCGCCGGCCTTCAGCCCCGCCTTGGCCAGCGCTTCGCGCGCAGTGGCCAGCTGCGATTCCCAGATCTCGTTCGGATCGTGCTCGACCCAACCGGGCTGCGGATAGATCTGGCGGAACTCGCGCTGCGCCTGCGCCACGATGGCGCCTTGTGCGTCGAAGACGATGCTGCGCGAACTCGAGGTGCCCTGGTCGAGGGCGAGGATGAAGCTCATACCGGGGCTCCTGGGTTTGTCACTCGGCGACGATGCACCCTGCGCCGGCATCGTGCAAGCCATTGTGTGACGTGCGGCGGCCGCAGGCCACCGGTGAACGGCCGGCCATGCGCCCGCAGCCGCCTGCGGAACCGCGCATGCTGCCTGCGCCGGCAAGGCCGCAGCCACGGGGTTTGCACTGATCTCGAAACGCTGCCTTGCGCTGGATCACCGTCTTGCGCTCAGCCTGTTTGGGGCCTGCGGCAATGTCGCCTACAGTACGCCGGCGCCTGTCGGTGTACGGCACACTCACGCGTTGACATCGCGCGCCGGCAGCGTCGGCACTTCACCCATTCCGGAGCAGGCATGGAACTTAGTTTGCAGGGCATCGAGCAGCGGGCAGGCGCGCAAAAGCACCTGTATGCGCTCGACCTGCAACTCGTGCCGCGCGCGGTCACGGTGCTGCTCGGTGCCACGCAGGCCGGCAAGACCACGCTGATGCGCATCATGGCCGGTCTGGATGCGCCCAGCCGCGGGCGCGTGCTGGCCGACGGCAAGGACGTCACCGGCGTGCCGGTGCGCCAGCGCAATGTGGCCATGGTCTACCAGCAGTTCATCAACTACCCGTCGATGAGCGTGGCCGACAACATCGCCTCGCCATTGAAGCTGCGCCGCGAGCAAGGCATCGACGCGCGCGTGCGCGAGCTGGCCGAAAAGCTGCACATCGAGGACTTCCTGCAGCGCCTGCCGTCCGAACTGTCCGGCGGCCAGCAGCAACGCGTGGCGCTGGCGCGTGCGCTGGCCAAGGGCGCGCCGCTGATGCTGCTCGACGAGCCGCTGGTGAACCTGGACTACAAGCTGCGCGAGGAATTGCGTGAGGAGCTGACGCAGCTGTTTGCAGCTGGCGATTCGACCGTGGTCTACGCCACCACCGAGCCGACCGAGGCCTTGCTGCTCGGGGGTTACACGGCCGTGCTCGATGCCGGCGAACTGCTGCAATACGGGCCGACAGCGGAGGTGTTTCGCCGGCCGAAGTCGATGCGCGTGGCGCGCGCCTTCAGCGACCCGCCGATCAACCTGATCGCCGGCACCGCGGCGAACCAGGGCGTGACGCTGGGCGACGGTTTGCAGCTGTCGGTGCCGCTGCCGGCCGGGGCGGCAGGTGGGCGCAACGCATCGCTGAGCATCGGCGTGCGCGCCAATGCGCTGCGCCTGCAGCCGCGTGACGGCGATCTGGCATTGCCCGGCAAGGTCGACGTGGCCGAGATCTCGGGCTCTGACACCTTCGTGCACGTCGACACCGCCGTCGGCGACCTGGTCGCGCAGCTCAGCGGCGTGCACGCGCTGAAGATGGGCTCGCCGATCACGCTGCACCTGAACCCGGCGCGGGTTTATGTGTTCGACGCTGCCGGCGACTTGCTGGTCGCGCCAGGAGGGGCTTGAGATGGCGCGCATTGAACTGGACCTGGCACACGCCTACATGCCGAACCCGCAGCGCGACGAGGACTTCGCGCTGCTGCCGCTGAAGATGACTTTCGAAGATGGCGGTGCCTATGCGCTGCTGGGCCCCTCGGGCTGTGGCAAGACGACACTGCTGAACCTCATCTCGGGGCTGGTTTCGCCGTCGCAAGGCACGGTGAAGTTCGACGGCCGCGACGTGACCGCGCTGTCGCCGCAGCAGCGCAATATCGCCCAGGTGTTCCAGTTCCCGGTAATCTACGACACCATGACCGTGGCCGAGAACCTGGCCTTTCCATTGAAGAACCGGCGCGTGCCGGCCGATCGCATCAAGCAGCGCGTCGGCCAGATCGCCGAGATGCTGGAGCTGAGCGAACAGCTGGACAAACGCGCCGCCGGCCTGGCGGCCGATGCCAAGCAGAAGATCTCGCTGGGCCGCGGCCTGGTGCGCGAAGACGTCAGCGCCGTGCTCTTCGACGAGCCGCTGACCGTGATCGACCCGCACCTGAAGTGGCAGTTGCGGCGCAAGCTCAAGCAGATCCACCAGGAGCTGAAGCTGACGCTGGTGTATGTGACGCACGACCAGGTCGAGGCGCTGACCTTCGCCGAGCAGGTGGTGGTGATGGAGCGCGGGCGCACCGTGCAGGTGGGTTCGGCCGACGAACTGTTCGAGCGCCCGAGCCATACCTTCGTTGGGCACTTCATCGGTTCGCCGGGCATGAACTTCCTGGCGGCACGCTGGAACGGGCAGGGCGTCGAGGTCGCCGGCCACACCTTGAGCAGCAACACCGATCCGGCGGTTTTCGAAGCCGCCGGCGACTTTCAGCTCGGCGTGCGCCCGGAGTACGTGACGCTGGCCGAGACCGGCGATCCGACGGCGCTGCCGGTCGAAGTGACGCAACTGCAGGACGTGGGCACCTACAAGCTGCTGACCGCGCGCGTGGGCAACGAGACCGTGCGTGTGCGCCTGGACCCCGACGGCGACGCCCCCGAGCGTGGCGCGAAGGTCTGGCTCAAGGTCACAGGCGCCAACACCTGCTACTACGGCGCCGACCAGAACATGCTGGCCGGCACCAGCCACAGCGCGAACATGCCAAAGGCCGAAACATGAAGCCCGTCAACCAAAGGGCCTGGCTGCTGATCCTGCCGGTGATCATCTGCGTCGCCTTCTCGGCGATCCTGCCGCTGATGACGGTGGTGAACTATTCGGTGCAGGACATCTTCTCGCCCGAGCGGCGCGTCTTCGTCGGCACCGAATGGTTCAAGGCGGTGATGCGCGACGAAGATCTGATCGGTGCATTGGGTCGCCAGATCGTCTTCTCGCTGTCGGTGCTGCTGGTGCAGGTACCGCTCGGTATCGCGCTGGCGCTGTCCATGCCGGCCAAGGGCTGGCAGGCCTCGGCCGTGCTGGTGCTGGTGGCAATTTCCCTGCTCATTCCCTGGAACGTGGTCGGCACCATCTGGCAGATCTACGGCCGCACCGACATCGGGCTGATGGGTGCGACGCTGGCCTGGCTGGGCATCGACTACAACTACACCGGCAACGCCACCGACGCCTGGCTGACGGTGCTGCTGATGGACGTGTGGCACTGGACGCCGCTGGTGGCACTGCTGTGCTACGCGGGCCTGCGCGCGATTCCCGACGCCTACTACCAGGCGGCGAGCATCGACGGTGCCTCGAAGTTCGCGGTCTTCCGCTACATCCAGCTGCCCAAGCTGCGCGGCGTGCTCGTCATCGCGGTGCTGCTGCGTTTCATGGACAGTTTCATGATCTACACCGAGCCTTTCGTGCTCACCGGCGGCGGGCCCGGCAATGCCACCACCTTCCTCAGCCAGTACCTGACGCAAAAGGCCGTCGGTCAGTTCGACCTGGGCCCGGCGGCGGCGTTTTCGCTGATCTATTTCCTCATCATCCTGTTGCTCTGCTTCGTGCTCTACAACTGGATGCAGCGTGTCGGCACGGCCGACAAGGCGGGAGCCGGCCATGGATGAACGTCGCTTCAGGAAGCGAAGTCTCTTCCTCGTGCTGTACCTGGTGTTCGCCATCCTGCCGGTGTACTGGATGATGAACATGTCCTTCAAGACGAACGAGGAGATCCTGTCCACCTTCAGCCTGTGGCCGCAGCATTTCACGCTGGCGCACTACACCACCATCTTCACCGATGCGTCCTGGTATTCGGGTTACATCAACTCGATGATCTATGTCGCCATCAACACGGTGATTTCGTTGCTGGTCGCACTGCCCGCCGCCTATGCCTTCTCGCGCTACAGCTTCCTGGGCGACAAGCATGTGTTCTTCTGGCTGCTGACGAACCGCATGACGCCGCCGGCGGTGTTCTTGCTGCCCTTCTTCCAGCTCTACACCACGCTGGGCCTGATGGACACGCACATCGCGGTGGCCATGGCGCACCTGGTATTCAACGTGCCGTTGGCGGTGTGGATCCTGGAGGGTTTCATGAGCGGCGTGCCGCGCGAGATCGACGAGACCGCCTACATCGACGGCTATTCGTTCCCGCGCTTCTTCGTCACCATCTTCATCCCGCTGATCAAGTCGGGCGTTGGCGTGGCCGCCTTCTTCTGCTTCATGTTCAGCTGGGTCGAGTTGCTGATGGCGCGCACGCTGACCAGCGTCGACGCCAAGCCGATCGTGGCGACGATGACGCGCACCGTGTCAGCCTCGGGCATGGACTGGGGCGTGCTGGCCGCGGCCGGCGTGCTGACCATCGTGCCCGGCGCCATCGTCATCTGGTTCGTGCGCCACTACATCGCCAAGGGCTTCGCGATGGGAAGGGTATGAAGGAGCGCCGGACGATGAATAACAGCCGAAATATCAAGCGGCCGCCGCGGATCTGGCTCTGCCAGTCCGCCAGCGGTGCCCCCCTGGGGGGGAGCGCCGAAGGCGTTTCGAGGGGGGGCCATGTTTAACTGGATGGCCTGGACACTGCCGGTGGCGGTGTTTTTCATCTGCATCGCGCTGATGCTGGTCGGCATGACAGTGTGGGAATTGCGCTCGCCGACGGTGCTGCGCAAAGGGTTCCTGCCGATCGCCACGACCCGCGGTGACCGCATGTTCATCGGGCTGCTTTCGGCTGCCTATGTGAACCTGGCCTTCGTCGCGGTCAGCGAGAAGATGATCGACTGGTTCGGCCTGGAGCAGGAGCCGTCGATCTGGTTCAGCTTCGTCGCATCGATGCTGCTGCTGGCGCTGATCATGAAGAAGGGTTGAGCGAACGAACAAAGGGAACGGGTGTCGGTGATTGCTTCCCAGCCGAGCCCAGATGCAAGAACGGGGAGTTCATTTCAGGAGAAGACTATGAAGATGCGACTACATGCAGTGGCTTTTGCCGCCGCCGCGCTGGTCATCGGCCAAGCGGCCTGGGCCGGCGAGGCCGAAGCCAAGAAGTGGATCGACAGCGAATTCCAGCCATCCACGCTGAACAAGGACCAGCAGATGGCCGAGATGAAATGGTTCATCGAGGCCGCCAAGAAGCTGCAGGCCAAGGGGGTGAAGGAGATCTCGGTGGTGTCCGAGACCATTACCACGCACGAGTACGAGAGCAAGACGCTGGCCAAGGCCTTTGCCGAGATCACCGGCATCGTCGTCAAGCACGACCTGATCCAGGAAGGCGACGTGGTCGAAAAGCTGCAGACCTCGATGCAGTCGGGCAAGTCGATCTATGACGGCTGGATCAGCGATTCCGACCTGATCGGCACGCATTACCGCTACGGCAAGATCATGAACCTGACCGACTACATGTCGGGCAAGGGCAAGGAGTGGACCAACCCGGGCCTGGACATCAAGGACTTCATCGGCACCAGCTTCACCACCGCGCCCGACGGCAAGCTTTACCAGTTGCCCGACCAGCAGTTTGCCAACCTGTACTGGTTCCGCGCCGACCTGTTCGCGCGCCAGGATCTGAAGGACAAGTTCAAGGCGAAGTACGGCTACGACCTGGGCGTGCCGCTGAACTGGAGCGCCTACGAGGACATCGCCGAGTTCTTCAGCGACGACGTCAAGACCATTGACGGCAAGCCCATCTACGGCCACATGGACTACGGCAAGAAGGACCCGTCCCTGGGCTGGCGCTTCACCGACGCCTGGCTGTCGATGGCCGGCACCGCCGACATCGGCATTCCGAACGGCAAGCCGGTCGACGAATGGGGCATCCGCGTGTCGCCGGACGGCTGCACGCCGCTCGGCGCTTCGGTCTCGCGCGGCGGCGCCACCAACTCGCCGGCCGCCGTCTACGCGCTGACCAAGTACGTCGACTGGATGAAGAAGTACGCGCCGAAGGAAGCCACCGGGATGACCTTCGGCGAAGCCGGCCCGGTGCCGGCGCAAGGCCAGATCGCGCAGCAGATCTTCTGGTACACGGCCTTCACCGCCGACATGACCAAGCCCGGGCTGCCGGTGGTCAACGCCGACGGCACGCCGAAGTGGCGCATGGCCCCCGGCCCGAACGGCCCGTACTGGAAGCAGGGCATGCAGAACGGCTATCAGGACGTGGGCTCGTGGACCTTCTTCGACAAGCACGACGCCAACAAGGTCGCCGCCGCGTGGCTGTACGCGCAGTTCATCACCGCCAAGACGACCTCGCTGAAGAAGACCATCGTCGGCCTGACGCCGATCCGCGAAAGCGACATCCAGTCGCAGGCGATGACCGACCTGGCGCCCAAGCTGGGCGGTCTGGTCGAGTTCTATCGCAGCCCGGCGCGCGTGGCCTGGACGCCTACCGGCACCAACGTGCCCGACTACCCGAAGCTGGCGCAGCTGTGGTGGAAGAACGTGGCGGTGGCGGTGACGGGCGAGAAGACACCGCAGCAGGCGATGGACAACCTGGCCGAAGAGATGGACCAGGTGATGGCGCGGCTGGAGCGCGCGGGCATGGCGCGCTGCGCGCCCAAGCTCAACAAGAAGGAAGACCCGAAGAAGTACCTCAGCGACAAGGGCGCACCGTGGGCCAAGCTGGCCAACGAAAAGCCCAAGGGCGAGACCATCGCCTACGACACGCTGCTGTCGGCATGGAAGGCGGGCAAGGTGCGCTGATCTGATGCAGTGACGCGGCCCGGGCCCTCCGGGTTCGGGCCATCATCGCCTCCGGCCGCAGGTGCGACATCCGTCGCCATGCGGCCGACTCGTTTTGGCACGCCAACCCTCATGTGGACCGGAACGCTCTTCGCCCTGGCGGCGGGCCTGATGTGGGGCCTGGTGTTCGTGGCGCCGTTGCTGCTGCCCGAATACCCGGCGGCGCTGCAGTCCTTTGGCCGCTACCTGGCCTTCGGGCTGATCGCGCTGCCGCTGGCCTGGCTCGACCACAAACGGCTGGCGCAACTCACGCGCGCCGACTGGATCGAGGCCTGCAAGCTCGCGCTGGTCGGCAACATCGTCTACTACCTGTTCCTGGCCGGCGCCATCCAGCGTGCCGGTGGCCCGCTGCCGACGATGATCATTGGCACGCTGCCGGTGGTCATCGCCATCAGCTCCAACCTGCGCGACCACCAGCGCGACGGCAAGCTGCCGTGGCTGCGGCTGCTGCCCTCGCTGGCGCTGATCGCCGCGGGCATCGGATTGGTGAACCACGTCGAGATCGGACATCTGCGCGACGACCCGCACGCCGATGTCGCCCGCTATGCGCTGGGCGCGCTGCTGGCGCTGGGCGCCGTGGCCTGCTGGACCTGGTATCCGCTGCGCAACGCCGACTGGCTGCGTACGCACAAGGGGCGTTCGCCTGGCACCTGGGCCACGGCGCAGGGCATCGCGACCCTGCCGCTGGCGCTGCTGGGCTATGCCGCGTGGTGGGCCTGGACGGCCCTCCGCGGCGAAGATTTCGCGATGCCCTTCGGCCCGCGGCCGTTCTTCTTCATCGGCCTGATGTTCGCCATCGGCCTGTTCGCGTCGTGGCTGGGCACACTGTGCTGGAACGAGGCCAGCCAGCGCTTGCCAACCACGCTGGCCGGCCAGCTGATCGTCTTCGAGACCTTGTCGGCGCTGCTGTATGCCTTCGTGCTGCGTGGGCAGATGCCGGCGCCGGCCACGCTAGCCGGCATCGCACTGCTCGTGGCCGGCGTGGTCCGGGCCTTGCGCGTGCGGCCCGAGCCGGCCGTGGTGCACGGTGCCTGAGATTCAGGCCTTGCCCAGCGCCTTTGCGTCGCGCTCGTAGTCGGCGTAGCTCGCCTTCAACACCGCACTGTTCAGGATCATCTCGGCCACCAGCGCGCGGCTCTCGCCATCGAACACGCGCGTGCGTACCCAGCTCGATTCGGTGCGCGCACTTTCGCTGAGCGCGATGATTTCCCGCTCCAGTTGGTACGGCTGGTCGACGAACAGCGGGCCACGGATCAGGCGGATCTGCTGCCCCGCGAACAGCCCCACCGCCGGCCCGCGTGGCTTGAAGCCCGCCTGCGCCGAGCTGCTGCCGAGTAGCACGCTGATCATTTCGAAGGGAATGATCGCGCGGCCCCAGGGCGACATGGTGGCTCCTTCGGGCGTGTACCAGAGGCACGGCTCAGTGATCAGCTTCAGCTTGTCAGCCAGCGTGAACGGGTAGTGCTCGCCCATGTGTTGCTCGAAGCCCATGCACACGCTCTCGGGGTTGCCGGCGCCTTGTTGGCCGACCTTCAGGTCGCGCAGGATCACCAGCTGCGTCGGTGCGCGCAAGCGCGCCAGACGCTGTTCGAGTTCGTGCGTCTGCTGGCCTTGTGCGCTGTCCGGGCCGACCGAGGCGGTGGCGGTGAGCACCGGCGTGCCGTCGCGCTTTTCGGCCCAGATCCTGGTGAAGCTCTGGCCTGGCGCGGGCTGCATCGCAAAGGCGCGCACTTCCTCGCCTTCGACCACCATGGTCTGGTAGTGCGCACTGATGCAACCGGTCTCGAACCAGGCCGGGCCGAAGAGCTGGAACAGCAGCGGGTCGAACTGGCTGAAGTGCGTCGGCCCCTCGATCGGCCCGGCGCGCAGGCCCAGGTCGGCGGCCATCTTGTCGTCGTGGATCGAGCGGTGGCCGTCGTAGACCTGGTCGGCCAGCATCTGGCGCGGCTGGCGCAGCGCGCCGCACAGCAACGGTGCTGCAGTGAAAGGGGAGCTCTGGGTCATGGCATGCGTCAGCGGTCCAGGGGTATGCGGCATTGTGAAGGCAGCCGTGGCGTTAGAGTGCGCATGCCATCCGCCTCGCCGCACGCATGTCGCTGACCGCTGCCTCATCCAGCCCGCTGCTGCCGGCCTGGCTGCGCCTCGAACAACTCGGCCCCTTCGATGCCTATGCGCAGGCCATGGGCACGGTGATGCTGACGCTGGCGCTGCTGCAGCTGCTGTGCTCGTTCTACACCGACGCGCGCGCGCTGCGCATCTTCGCCCTGCTGTACCTGCTCACCGGCATCGGCTGGCTCGCCGCCCACCCGCGCGCGCATGGCGGCGCCGGCGATGTGCCGCTGCTTCCGGTGATGGTGGCCGTCGTGCTCATCGCCATGAACGTCTGGGGCATGTACGAGTTCCTGGGCCTGGCGCGGCGGCGTGTCGCCCACCTTGTGCTCGGCACGCTCGGTGTCGGCGCGGTATTGGCGCTGTGGGTCATCCGGTTCGGTGCCACGGGCATGGTGGTCTACGGCGCGATGGCCGGCGGCTTCGGCTTGTGTGCATGGCTGGCCTTTCGCGCCGCGCAGCGCGAGGGCAACGTCGGCCACCTCTACATCGCTGCGGCCTATGCCACCTATCCGCTGATGTTCGTGGCGCGCGCGGCATTTCCGCAGGCCATGGCGGGGTTCGAGCTGGGCTACTACGCCGCTGTGCCGGCGATGATCGTGGGCATGATGATCCTGGCGGTGAGCCTGATCCGCGCGCGCCAGCGCACCGAGAGCGAACTGTCGCGCCGCATCCAGGCCGAGGACTCGCTGCGCCATCTGAACAGCACACTGGAGGATCGGGTGACCGCGCGCACGCGCGAACTGCACGATCTGGTGGCCGGGCTCGAATCCTTCAACCGCAGTGTCTCGCATGATCTGCGCGACCCCTTGGCTGGCGTGGCCGGCCTGGCGCAACTGGGTGTGATGGCGCTGCAGCGCGGTGAATCCGACAAGGCAAGGTCGCACCTGGCGACGATCCGCGACCAGGCCATGCACATGACTGGCATGGTGCAGGACCTGTTGCAGCTGTCGAAGGCTTCGGATGCGCCGCTGCGGCGCAGCCGCCACGAGCTGGGCCGCTGCGTCGACGATGCGCTGGCGCAGCTGCAGCTGCAGCCGGCGATGGCCGAGACCCTGCGTCAAGTGCAGGTGCAAGTGCACGCGTTGCCGGCGTGCGAGGTGGATGCGGACCTGATGCGCCAGGTCTTCGTCAACCTGCTTGGCAACGCACTGAAGTTCACGGCCACACGCGGTGGCGACGGCCGCATCGCCGTTGCATTGCGGCAAAGCGCCGACGGCGCGGCAGTGTGCATCGAGGACAACGGCCTGGGCCTGCCCGAAGGGCGCGAGGCCGAACTGTTCAAGCCCTTCTGCCGGCTGCATGACAACCAGGTCAGCGGCAACGGTATCGGGCTGACCATCGTGCGCCGCATCGTCGAAGCGCATGGCGGGCGCATCTGGGCCGAGCACGCTGAGTTGCGCGGCGCGCGTTTCCTGTTCACGCTCGACGGCCTGGCTGCCTGAACGCGGTTTGAATCCATCGCTCCAAGGCCCATGCCGGCCGCGGCGCGCGAAAACTGATCAATATCAACCCGCATCGCGTCGACGGGCGACAGACTTCTCCGACGCCGCTATGGCGATGTTGTAGAGAAGGCGGTTGACCGCCGGCGCGTGGACAGCAGGCGGTCAGCGCGCCGTTGACTGGCATGGCTTGGTGATGCCCCCGTTGCGCGCCATGCCGCCGATTCAAAGGGAGATTCAATGATGCGTGAAGTAATGATCCTGAGCGGTGCGCGCACTGCCATCGGCGGTTACGGCGGCAGCCTGAAGGACATGCCGCCGGCCGATCTGGGCGCGCTGTGCGTGCGCGAAGCGGTCAGGCGTTCGGGTGCCAAACCGGCGGACATCGGGCATGTCGTGTTCGGCAACATCATCCACACCGAGGCGCACGACCACTATCTTGCAAGGGTGGCCGGGGTCAAGGGCGGCCTGCCGCACGAGACGCCGGCGCTGACGCTGAACCGCCTGTGTGGCAGCGGGCTGCAGGCCATCATCACCGCGGCCAACATGATCGGCGCAGGTGACGCCGACTTCGCCGTCGCCGGTGGCGCCGAGAACATGAGCCGCAGCCCCTACATCGCGCCGTCGCTGCGCTGGGGCGCGCGCATGGCCGACACCAAGCTGCTCGACATGATGGTCGGGGCGCTGAGCGACCCCTTCGACGATGTGCACATGGGGGTGACGGCCGAGAACGTCGCGCGCAAGTACGAAATTTCGCGCGCCGACCAGGACGCACTGGCGATGGAAAGCCACCGCCGCGCGCAGCTCGCCATCGACCATGGCTACTTCCGTGCACAGGTCGTGCCGGTGCCGGTGAAGGTCAAGCGCGAGATGATCGCCTTCGAAGTCGACGAGACGGTGCGCGCCGATACCTCGATCGAAAAACTCGGCAAGATGCGGCCGGCCTTCGACAAGGAGGGCTCGGTCACGGCCGGCAACTCGTCGAGCATCAACGACGCCGCTGCCGCGATCGTGCTGGCCGACCGCGCAACCGCCGAGAAGCGCGGCCTCAATCCGATGGGCCGCCTGGTGGCCTACAGCTATGCCGGCGTGGACCCCAAGTTCATGGGCATGGGGCCGGTGCCGGCGGTGCAGAAGCTGCTGGCGAAGACCGGCTTGAGTCTCGACGACATCGACGTGTTCGAAGTCAACGAAGCCTTCGCCGCGCAGGCGCTGGCGGTATGCCGCGAACTGAAGCTGCCGATGGAGCGCACCAACCCCAACGGCAGCGGCATCTCGCTGGGCCACCCGATCGGCGCCACCGGCGCGATCCTGGTCGTCAAGGCGCTGTATGAGCTGAACCGCACCGGCGGAAAGCGTGCGCTGGTGACCATGTGTATTGGCGGCGGGCAGGGTATTGCCGCACTCGTCGAGCACGCCTGAACAAGCCTGACCCCAACTCAAACCTTCGGGAGAAAAGTATGAAACGACTGGAAGGCAAGACCGCGCTGGTAACCGGTGCATCGCGTGGCATCGGCAAGTCGATCGCCATGATGCTGGCGAGCGAAGGCGCGAAAGTGGCGGTGAACTACGCGAGCAACGACGCCGCGGCCAAGGACGTGAAAGCCGAGATCGACAAGCTCGGCGGCGACTGCCTGCTGCTCAAGGCCAACCTGGGCGATGCCCGGGCTGCGCGCTCGATGGTCAAGCAGGCGGCCGAGCACTATGGTCACCTGGACATCCTGGTCAACAACGCCGGCATCACGAAGGACTCGCTGCTGCCGCGCATGACCGACGAGCAGTGGGTCGACGTGATTCAGGTCAACCTCAACGGCTGCTTCTTCTGCACCTCGGCGGCAATCCCGTTCATGACCAAGCAGGGTTACGGGCGCATCGTCAACATCAGCTCGATGAACGGCCAGATCGCCGCGATGGGCCAGGCCAACTACAGCGCCAGCAAGGGCGGCATGATCGCCTTCACGCGCACTGCGGCGACCGAACTGGCACGCTACGGCATCACCGTCAACACCGTCGCGCCAGGTTACACCGAGACCGACATGTTCGCCGCCGTGCCGCCGGCGATCCAGGCGCAGATCAAGTCCCGGATCCCGCTGGCGCGCTTCGCCCACCCGGAGGAAATCGCCAAGGCCGTGATCTTCCTGGTCGCCGATGGCGACTACATCACCGGCGAGCAGATCAACGTCAATGGCGGTGCCTACGAGGTCTGAGGGCCCGACTGCGCCCGGCTGCTAACGAGTGCCTGGCCTCAGGCCAGCGCGTCGTCCAGCACTTCGACCCAATGCCGCACCGGCGTGGCCGTGCCGCTTTGCAGGTGCTGGATGCAGCCGATGTTGGCCGAGACGATGGCCTGCGCGTGCAGCGGGTTCAGCTGCTCCAGTTTGCGGTCGCGCAGTTGTGTCGCCAACTCGGGCTGCAGCACGCTGTAGGTGCCGGCCGAGCCGCAGCACAGGTGGCTTTCACCCACCGCCAGACGGACTTCGAAGCCGAGTGCGCCCAGGTGCTGCTCGACGCCGCCACGCAGTTGCTGGCCATGCTGCAGCGTGCACGGCGGATGAAACGCAAGCCGAGTGATTTTCGTCGCGTGCAGCCTGGGTTTGAGCGCCGGCACCAGTTCGGGCAGCAGCTCGCTCAGGTCGCGCGTCAATGTGCCGATGCGTGCAGCGCGTTCGGCGTAGTCGGGGTCGTGCGCCAGTGCATGGCCGTAGTCCTTCACGGTGACGCCGCAGCCTGAGGCGTTCATGACGATGGCCTCGACCTTGCCGGCCGAGGTCAGGCCCTCGACCAGCGGCCACCAGGCGTCGACGTTGCGCCGCATGTCGGCCAGCCCGCCGTCGACGTCGTTCAGGTGCGTGCGCAGTGCGCCGCAGCAGCCGGCGCCATCGGCCACCAGCGTCTGGATGCCGGCGGCGTCGAGCACGCGCGCGGTGGCGCTGTTGATGTTGGGCATCATCGACGGCTGCACGCAACCCATCAGCATCAGCACCTTGCGCGGATGCTCGCGTGTCGGCCACATCCGGCTGCGCGCGCCGGCAGAGGCCGGCACCTTGGCTTTCAGCGTTGCCGGCAGCAGCGGCCGAAGCATCTGGCCCATCTTCATCGCCGGCCCGAACAGCGGCGAGGTCAGGCCCGCCTTCAGCAGCCAGCGTACGGCCCTCTCGCCACGCGGGCGCTCGACGCGCTGCTCGACGATCTTGCGGCCGATGTCCACCAGGTGGCCGTACTCGACACCGCTCGGGCAGGTGGTCTCGCAGTTGCGGCAGCTCAGGCAGCGGTCCAGGTGCAGCTGGGTGCTGCGTGTCACCGCTGCGCCTTCGAGCAACTGCTTCATCAGGTAGATGCGCCCGCGCGGGCCGTCGAGTTCGTC
>JAHECC010000005.1:22487-53072 GCA_024641965.1 Rubrivivax sp. | reverse complement strand
TCGAATGGCTGGCCAGGCACACCACCATGGACGCGCGCTGGCAACTGGTACATGCCACGCACGCCACGCACGACGAGATCGCTGCGGTGGCACAGTGCGGCGCTGGTGTCGTCATCTGCCCCAGCACCGAAGCCAATCTCGGCGACGGGCTGGCCGACCTGGGCGGCTGGCTCGACGCCGGCGTGCCGCTGGCCATCGGCTCGGACAGCCATGTGACGCGCGATGCGATGGAAGAGCTGCGCTGGCTGGAGTATGGCCAGCGGCTGCAGCGGCGGCAGCGCAACGTCAGCGCGGCGCCGGCCTCGGGCCAGACGAGCAGTGCGGCGCGTCTGTTCGAGCGCGCCCGTGCGGCCGGCGGCATGGCGGCGGGTTTTGCCCGCTGGGGCCTGGAGACGGGCGCCCGCGCCGACTTGCTGGTGGTCGACAGCGCCGCCAGCCCCCTGCTGGGTGTGCCCGCCGAGCGGCTGCTGGATGCCCTGGTCTTCTCCAGCCCCGGCCGGCCCTTCCGCGATGTGCTGGTGGCCGGCCGCTGGGCACTGCGCGGGCACCGCTCCCCGCTCGCCGAACATGCGGCCGCGGATTTCGCCGCCGCGATGACGGCGCTGTGGCACGGCGAATGAACGACGCGGCGTTCATCCGCGACTACTTCCTCGCCGAGAAACACGAGGCGCTGCTGTTCATGCTCGTCGGCGCGGCGACGATCGCGCTGGCCCTGTGGCTGATGCGCCGGCGCAGCGCCTGGCGAGGCATGGCCGGCCCACTGGTGGCGGTGGCACTGATCCAGTTGGTGGTCGGCAGCACCGTCTACCTGCGCAGCGATGCGCAGAGCGCGCGGCTGCAGCAGCTTCATCGTGATGACTTGACGCAGTTCAAGGCGCTGGAAAGACCGCGCATGAAAACCGTCATCGCCAACTTCGAGCTCTACAAGGCGATCGAACTCGGCCTGCTCGCGCTGGGCATGGCCCTCGTCGTGCTGCTGCGCAACCACGAGTTCTGGCTGGCCTTCGGTTTCGGCCTGGTGCTGCAGGCGGGCTTCATGCTGGCGCTGGACTTCTTCGCCGAGGCGCGTGCGCACGACTACTTCAAGGCAGTGCTCGGAGCCTGAGCGGCTTGTGCGACACCTGAGCTCAGATGGTCCCGGTTTGTCGCTCAGCAGCGTTCGCCGGGGAGAAGGTCCGACAACGCTTGACAAAACGGGGCAATCGAACAAGCTGCCCGACCCGTCGGATACAGCCAATTCCGGTCAATCGATAACGCGGTCGGCCCTCAGCAATATCGAAGGCGGGATCGTGAGGCCAAGCACCTTGGCGGTCTTCATGTTGACGACCATCTCAAACCGCGTCGGCTGTTGGGTCGGCAGATCGCCGGGGTTGGCGCCCTTCAGGATCTTGTCCACGAAGCCCGCGGCACGGCGGAAATTGTCCGGAATGTTTGGCCCATAGGACATCAGTCCGCCCGCATCGGCCAACTGGGCTACCACGTAGATGGCAGGAATCTTGGAGCGATTGGCGCTATCGACGATCGCCTGGCCATGAGCGACGGTCAGCGGGCCCGCGACTGGCAGATAGGCGTCGATACCGAGTGAGGCGCTGCGCGCGAAGGCGGGCTCGATGTCGGCGGCCTGCCGCAACTCGATCAACGTCGTGCGCATGCCCAGTGTCTTGGCCGCCGCCTCGACAGCCTTCGCCTGGCCGATGCTGGCCAAGTCGTTCGGCTCGTAGGGCACGCCCACGTGCACCACCCCCGGGAACGATTCCTTGAGCAGTCGCAGCCGCTTCGGGCCAAGTTCGTGCAACTGGTTGGTCATGCCCGCCGCGTTGCCGCCGGGCCGGCCCAAGCTCTCGACCAACCCGTTGCCCACCGGGTCGACGGAAATGGCAAACTCGATCGGGATGGTCTTCGTCCTGTGCACGCGCATGCGCGCCGAGGCATCCCCCGGCGTAATCAGCAGATCGGGTCGGGACACAATCAGTTCGTCGGCCAGGCCCGCAACGGCCTGCCGGTTACCGTTGGCATAGCGGATATCGATGACGTAGTCACGACCTTCGGTCCACTTCAGCTCGGCCATTCCCGTGCGAAACGCAGCGAGGAAATATATTGAGGTCGCGTCAGCGGCGCCTCCAGGAGCGAACCATCCGATTCGTCGCACACGCGCAGGCTCTTGTGAGCGCGTGACCAGCGGCAGCATGCCAAGCGCGAGCGGCGCAAGTACGGCACCCCTTCTGTTCATCCGATCCCTTTCGGTTGCCATGACAAGCCGTTGGCACCGGGATCGAACGGCGAACCGCCTGGGCAACCCTAGCCTCAGGTCCGTCTATGCGCAATTGACTGCCAACAGGAAACATGGATGGCAGCTCAGGGTCGAAGAGGAGCTTCCACGGATTGGCTGTGAACATTGCGCAGAAAGCCAGGTTCGCAATTCGTCTTCCGCGTGCCACCGCGCACCGATGGCACTGAACCCGTCCCGCTTCATTCGAACAGGGTCACCCTTGCCGAGGCGTCTTGTCCAGCAAGCGCCCGAGCAGATCCATCGGCAGCGGGAAGACCACCGTCGAGGCGCGGTCGCCGGCCACCTGGGTCATCGTCTGCAGGTAGCGCAGCTGCATCGCCTCGGGCTGCTGCGACAGCATTTGCGCGGCTTCGAGCAGTGCCACCGCAGCCTGCTTCTCGCCCTCGGCGTGGATCACCTTGGCGCGCCGCTCGCGCTCGGCCTCGGCCTGGCGCGCAATGGCGCGGATCATCGATTCGTTCAGATCGATGTGCTTGATCTCGACATTCGCGACCTTGATGCCCCAGGCATCGGTCTGCGCATCCAGGATCTGCTGCACGTCCAGATTCAGACGCTCGCGCTCGGCCAGCATCTCGTCGAGCTCGTGCTTGCCCAGCACCACGCGCAAGGTGGTCTGCGCCAGCTGGCTCGTCGCCATCAGGTAGTTCTCGACATTGATGATGGCCTTCTGCGGGTCGATGACGCGGAAGAAGAGCACCGCGTTGACCTTCACCGAGACGTTGTCGCGCGAGATCACGTCCTGCGGTTCGACGTCCATCGTCACCACGCGCAGATCGACGCGCACCATCTGCATGATGCCGGGCACGACGATCACCAGCCCCGGGCCCTTGACCTTCCAGAAGCGGCCGAGCATGAAGACCACGCCGCGCTGGTATTCGCGCAGCACACGCAGCGCGCTGAACACCAGGATCAGCAGCAGCAACCCTGCGCCGCCGAAGCCAAAGCTCAGGTCGAGATTCATTTGGGGCCTCCCGTTGATTGATCTTCGACATCGGCCTGCACCTGCAGCGTCAGGCCGTCCAATGCGGTCACGCGCACTACCAGCCCGGGCGACAGGGCCTGCGCACAACGCACCTTCCAGCGTTCACCCTGCACCTCGGCCCAGGCGTCATCGGCATCGACAGCCAGCACCCGGCCGCGGGCGCCGATCATCTGCTCGCGCCCGCTCACCACCGGCCGGTGGCGCGCGCGCAGCGCCATGCCGCCACCCAACAGCACCACCGCGGCAGAACTCGCGGCCAGGCCCAGGATCAGTGCCAGCGGCACGCCTAGTCCCGGCACGTCGCGGTCGAAGAGCAGCAGGCCTCCGGCGATGAAGGCGACCACGCCGCCGACGCCGAGCACGCCGAAACTCGGACTCAGCAGCTCCGCGGCCAGCAAGGCCAGGCCCAGCAGGATCAGCGCCAGACCTACGTAGTTGACCGGCAGCAGCTGCAGCGCAAACGCCGCCAGCAACAGGCAGATCGCGCCCACCGTCCCGGGCAGGCCGAAGCCCGGCGACGAGAACTCGAAGATCAAGCCATACATACCGACCATCATCAGGATCAGCGCGAAGCTGGGGTTGGCGATCACCGACAGCAAGCGTTGCCGCCAATCGGGCTGCACGATCTCGATGTCCGCTCCGCGCGTGGCCAGCGTGACCGTGCCGCCGTGCAGCTTCACGATGCGCCCGTCGATCTTGTCGAGCAGCTGCGTCACATCGTCGGCCATCACATCGATGACCTTGTCGCGCAAGGCCTCGCTGGCCGTCAGGCTCACCGCCTCGCGCACCGCACGCTCGGCCCATTCGGCGTTGCGTCCACGTTGCTGCGCCAAGCCGCGGATGAAGGCCGCCGCGTCGTGCACCTGCTTGGCCTTCATCGCATCGGGCGGGCCGGCGGCGGGCATGCTGGCGGCGGCATCACCCTTCTTCGCCGTGCCGCTGGCCGGTGCATCGGCATCCTTGGTTTCGTCCGTCGCGGGCGGCTTGCGCTCGATGCCGGGCAGGCCCAGCGACACCGGTGTCGCTGCGCCCAGCGTGGTGGCCGGCGCCATGGCCGCGATGTGCGCCGCATACAGGATGTAGGTGCCGGCGCTGGCGGCGCGGGCGCCTTCGGGTGCGACATACACCGCCACCGGCACGCGCGAGGCGAGGATGGCCTGGATGATCTGGCGCATCGAGCTGTCCAGCCCACCCGGCGTGTCGAGCTGGATCACCACCAGCGGCGCGCCGGCATCGGCCGCCTGGGCCATGCCGCGGATGATGAAGTCGGCGCTGGCCGGTCCGATGGCATCGTGCACTTCGAGCACGCGCACCGGCACCGCCATCGCGGCCGTCGACACCAGCGCGAGCAGCAAGAGCATGGCGCTGCGCCACAGGCTTGACACCGGCGAGCGCATGTCACTCATGCCGCAACCTGCACGCCATGGCGCTGCGCTTTGCCTGTGTTCGAGCTGCAGGTGCACTGCAATTCCGCCTCCTCCGCGTCATGCCGACGATCGTTGGAGTGCTGCGTGGCAGGCACGTTCCCTCGCCGGCTGCGCACCACGCTATGCCACTGCGCCGGTTGCGTCAATGCCATCGGCGGCTGGCTTGCGCAGGCTCAAGCCGCGCGCCGGCGGCGCGCTGGGCCGCGGATCAGAGTTCGATGCGCGTGCCGCGCTCCGGCGCCTCGGTGCGCCAACCCCGGTCGCCCGCCACCTGCTGGGCAAAGCCACGCGCCGTCTCGGCCTCACCATGCACGACGAACGTGCGCTGCGGCGGTTGCTTGAAGCCTTTCAGCCAGCCCAGCAGCGCGGCCTGGTCGGCATGCGCCGACAGCCCGCCGATGGTGTGGATGCCGGCACGCACGTTGATGTCCTCGCCGAAGATGCGCACCCGCTTTTCGCCGTCCACCAGGCGGCGGCCCAGCGTGCCGGTGGCCTGGTAGCCGATGATGACGATGGCGCATTCGCTGCGGCCGAGATTGTGGCGCAGGTGGTGCTTGATGCGCCCAGCATCGCACATGCCGCTGGCCGAGACGATGATCGCACCGGCCTTGATGCGGTTCAGCGCCATCGATTCCTCGACGCTCTTCGTGAAGCGCAGGTCCAGCCATTCCGGGTGCTGCTGGCGCAGCGACAGCAACGCACGCGTCTCGTCGTCGAGCACCTCGCTGTGTTGCCAGGTGATGGCCGTGACCTTGTCGGCCATCGGCGAATCGACGAAGACCTGCAGTCGCGGCAACCGGCCCTGGCGGCACAGATCCACCAGCAGGTGCAGCAACTCCTGCGTGCGGCCCAGCGCAAAGGCCGGGATGATGATGTTGCCCTGGCGCCGCTGCAGCGTGTCGCGGATGACCTGCACCAGTTCGTCCAAGGTGGCATCCAGCGGCCTGTGCAAGCGGTTGCCGTAGGTCGATTCGACGAGCAGCACATCGGCCGATTCGATTACTGTCGGGTCGCGCACGATCGGCCGCCCGGGCTGGCCCAGGTCGCCGGAGAACACCAGCTTGGTGCTGCGCCCCGGCTCTTCGACCCAGGCCTCGACGATGGCCGAGCCGAGGATGTGACCGGCATCGCGGAAGACGCAGCGCAACGCCGGATGCGGCTGTAGTTCGGTGTCGTAAGCCACCGGCTGCAACTGCGCCAGACAGGCTTCGGCCTGCGCCACGGTGTACAGCGGCGGTGGCGCCCGGCGCGCCTTTTTGCTCTTGCTCTTGCGCTGGGCGCGCGCCCATTCGCTTTCCTGGATGAAGGCGCTGTCCAACAGCATCACCGACAGCAGGTCGGCGGTGGCCGTGGTGGTGATGATCGGCCCCTTGAAGCCCAGCGCGCACAGCCGCGGCAGCAGGCCGCTGTGGTCGATGTGCGCGTGCGTCAGCAGCACCAGGTCGATGTCGCGCGGCTCGAAGGGCCAGGCGTCGAGGTTGCGCGCGCGTGCCTCGCGCCCGCCCTGGAACATGCCGCAATCGACCAGCAGGCGCAGGCCTTCGACCTCGACCAGGAAGCACGAGCCGGTGACCTCCTGCGCGGCGCCGACGAAGCTCAGGTGCATGGCCGCGGGCCTTCGCTGCGGGCGGTCAGTCGGCGGTCTCGCCGCGGATCGAATCGCGCCCATGCGCGTCGCGCGCCCGGCCGAGCGCACCGTCGAGCTTGCGCAGCAGCTTGTCCAATGCGCCGTGGAAGGCGTCGGCCACCTTGGCCGCGTCGTGGCTCACGGCCACCGGCTGGCGGCCGGCCAGGCGCGCCTCGAGCTTGCAGCGCTTGTCGGTCTCGCCGACGCGCGATGCGCTGGCGTCGCTCAGGTGCACCTCGATGCGCGTGATGTGGTCGCGAAAGCGCGGCAGCTTGTTCTTCAGTTCGGTCTCGACCCAGGCCGCCAGCGAGTCACGGCCCTGGACGTTGGCGTCGGTGTTGAGTTGGATTTGCATGCGCGTGCCTTTCGTGATCGTGTCTGGATGTGGGAGTCGATGCATTGCCGTTGGTTCAGGTTGGCAACGGGTGCGTCATTCTCGGTCATGGTACTCGGCCGTTATGCACGCCAGATCGCCAGCACGTACAGCCCATACAGGCCCAGCAGCAGCGCGGCGCGCCAGCGGCCGATCAGGCCGCTGCGCTCGGGGTAGGCCGACAGCAGCGCCACGACGCCGAAGCCCAGTGAGAGCACCACGTCGCGCCAGGCGACGCTGATCGGATGGATCGTCGCCGCCGTGCCGATGATGAACAGCCCGTTGAAGATGTTGCTGCCGAGCACGGCGCCCAGGCTGATCTCTTCGTGGCCGCGCAGTTGCGCGATCACCGCGGTGGCCAGCTCGGGCACCGAGGTGCCCACCGCCACCAGCGTGGCGCCGACGATGAAGGCGTCGATGCCGAAGTCCGCTGCCAGGCCGAGCGCGCCGGTGACGATCAGCCGCCCGGCGGCCACCAGCAGCGCCAGCCCCGCCACGCAGGACAGCACGATGGCCCAGCGGTGCCTCGCGCCGAGCACCTTGCCTGCCGCGCTGCGCGTGCGCCGCGCCTCGTTGGCGGTGGTCAGCAGCCAGACGGAGAACACAGCCAGCATGAGGACCCCGTCCAGCCGAGACAGCGTGCCGTCCAGGCACAGCCCGGCAGTGCCCAGCGGCACGAGCAGCGCCACCGGGAAGTCGCGCCGCACGCGCTCGCGCGGGCTTTTGATCGCCGCCACCGCCAGGGCCAGCCCGAGAATCAGCGCGACGTTGACCACATTGCTGCCCAGTGCATCGCCCAGCGCCACCTCGGGGTTGCCCGCCAGCGCCGAGTTCACCGCCACCGACAGCTCCGGGCTCGAGGTCGCGAAAGCCACCACCGTGGCGGCGACGATGCCCGGCGCGACGCGCGCCCAGTGCGCCAGGCCCACGGCGCCGCGCACGAAGAGCTCGCCGCCAGCGGCAGCGCACAGCGCGCCGGCGAGCAACAGCCACAGCGGGCTCAATTCGTCCGCCAGACTTGGGCGCAGCGCCGCCCCTGCCGCGTCATGCCTGCCTCGCCACCGAGACGAGCACGTCGGCGCTGCCTTCGGCGAGCACATGCTTGGTGACGCTGCCGAGCAGCAGTTGCTCGGCCGCCGACTGGCCATGCTTGCCGAGCACGACCAAGTCGCAATCGTGCTCATGCTCCTGCTCGACGATGCGCTGCGAGGCCTCGCCCTCGACGACGCATGGCGTCCAGCTCTCAGGCGGCAGGCTCGCATCCTGCGCCAGCGTATGCAGGCGCTGCGTGGCCTGGGCCCGAGCCTGCCGACGGTACTGTTCGATGGTGGCACTGTCGACGCCGGCGAAGTGCAGCTTCTCCTCGAAAGGCACCTGGAAGGCGTGCAACAGCACCAGCGGCGCCAGCGGTGCCAGCTGCCGCGCCAGCGCCACGGCCTGCAACGACCAGGGCGAAAAGTCCACCGCCACCAGCACGCGCCGATAGCGCTCGTGCGGCAACTGGCGCACCACCAGCACCGGCACGCTCGTCAGGCGCAGCAGACGCTCGGCGGTGGTGCCCAGCACCAGGCGCCGCAGGAAACCTTCGCCGCGCGCGCCCACCACCAGCAGCCCGGCGTCCAGCGAGGCCGCTTCGACGAGGATGTCGTCGAGTACGGATCCGCAGGTGTGAAGCGTGTGCGCGGCCACATGACGGCTGGCCTGCAGATCGGCCGCCAGCTGCTGCAGCCGCTGGCGCGCATCGTCCTGCAGCCGCTGCTCCATCGCATGATCCGGCCCGAGCCATTCGCGCAGTTCGGCGAAAGGGCCGCCGGGCACCACGTGCATCAGCGTCAGCGGTGAACCGGTCTCGTGCGCGAGCCGTGCCGCGCGGTCGGCGGCATGGCGTGCCTGTGCCGAGAAATCGGTGACAGCGAGGATGGCCTTGAGGGATGTCATTCGCTGGGCTCCATGGGTTGCAAGTTCTTGGCCGCGCGGGCGCCGCGCCGCAGGCGCAGCAGCCCCTTGCGCAGTTCCTCGGCCCAAAGCACCCCGCTGGTCAGGGCCAGCAGCGTGAGCAGCGTGGCCGGCGGCAGCGGCACGGTGTGGAACATCGTGTTCAGCGGCTCGAAGTAGATCACGGCCACCTGCAGCAGCACCGACAGGCTCAGGCCACCGAGCAGCCATGGGTTGCGCAGCAGTCCCAGGCGCAGCGCCGAGCGTGTCGCCGACTGGCAGTTGAGCACGTTGAACCACTGGCACATGGCCAGCGCGGTGAAGGTCTCGGTGCGCACCAGTTCGAGCGCCACGCCCTGGCCGCTTCGCCAGGCGAACCAGCCGAAGGTGAGCGCGGCGATGACCGGCGTCATCAGTGCCACACGCACCAGCATCGTGCGGTCGAGCAGGCGGTCGTCGCCGGGCACCGGCGCGCGCTGCATCTCGTCGCCGTCGGGCGGGTCCATCACCAGGTTCACCGTCACCGTGCCTTCGGTGACGATGTTGATCCACAGGATCTGCACCGCCAGCAGCGGCAGCGGGAAGCCACCCAGCAGCGCCAGCATCAGCACCAGCACCTCGCCCATCGACGTCGCGAACAGGTACAGGATGACCTTCTTCAGGTTGCCGTAGACCACCCGCCCCTGCTCGACCGCGCCGACGATGGTGGCGAAGTTGTCGTCGGTGATGACGATCTTGGCCGCGCCCTTGGCGACCTCGGTGCCGGTGATGCCCATGGCCACGCCGACATCGGCGCGCGCCAGTGCGGGCGCGTCGTTGACGCCGTCGCCGGTCATGGCCACGACCTCACCGCGCGCCTGCAACGCCTCGACGATGCGCAGCTTCTGCGCCGGCTGCACGCGCGCGAACACGGCGATGTGCGGCAGCGCGTCGCGCAGTTCGGCCTCGCCCAGGCGTTCCAGCTCGGCGCCGTCGACGGCGCGGTCATCCTCGTGCGCGATGCCCAGCTCGCGCGCGATCGCCAGGCCGGTGAGCTTGTGGTCGCCGGTGACCATCACCGGGCGGATGCCGGCGTCGCGGCACTCGGCCACCGCCACCTTGACCTCCTCGCGCGGCGGGTCGATCTGCCCGGCCAGCCCGAGCAGCCTGGCGCGCCCGGCCAAAGCCTCGAAGCCGCCATCGAGCGTGTCGTCGTCGACCACCGCGAAGGCCAGCACGCGCAGTGCACGCGCGGCCAGCGCCTCGGCGGCTTCGCGCACCGCCTGCAATGCATCGGCGCCACCAGCCGGGCACAGGCGCAGCACCGCTTCGGGCGAACCCTTGATGAAGACGCGGCGCGGCGCATCGGCCAGGCGGTGCCGCGTGGCCATCAACTGGCTGTCGGAGTCAAACGGCAGTTCGGCCTCGCGCGGAGCGGCCTGCTGCAGCGCCGCCAGGTCGATACTGGCCTTGGCGGCGAGCACGCGCAGCGCGCCTTCGGTCGGGTCGCCGAGCACGCTCCAGGCGCTGCGCTCGGCCTCGGGCGGCAGCAACTCAGCGTCGTTGCAAAGCGCAGCGGCGTGCAGCAGTTCGAGCAGCGCCGCGTCGTCGGCCGGTACCGCGGCATCACCTTCGCGCAGCGCGCCTTCGGGCGCGTAGCCGATGCCCTCGACCGACAGCTCACGCCCACCCGGCAGCCACAGCGCGGTCACCGTCATCTCGTTGCGCGTCAGCGTGCCGGTCTTGTCGCTGCAGATGGTGGTGGTCGAGCCCAGCGTCTCCACCGCAGACAGCCTGCGGATGATGGCGCCGCGTCCGGCCATGCGCTGCATGCCCACGGCCAGTGCGATGGTCATGGCCACCGGCAGCCCTTCAGGCACCATCGACACCATCTGGCTGATGGCCACCATCAGCACGTCGGCCAGCGGCAGCTCGCGCCACAGGCCGAGCAGCACCACCAACACGAACAGGCCCAGCGCCGCGCCCACCAGCCAGCGGCCGAACTGCTGGATGCGCCGCTCCAGAGGCGTCGGCGGCTCGACCGCGGCGGTGGTCAGGCCGGCGATGCGGCCGACCTCGGTGTGCTCGCCAGTGGCCACGACGAGCGCGCGCGCGCGACCGGCGCTGACGAAGGTGCCGGAATAGACCATGCAGTTGCGGTCGGCCAGGCCCGTGTCCTCGCTCACAGCCGCCACCGCCTTGGCCACGGGCACCGATTCGCCGGTGAGCGCGGCCTCGGCCATCTGCAGCTGCGCCTGCTCGATCAGGCGTGCGTCTGCGCCGACGGCGTCGCCAGCGGCCAGCAGCAGGATGTCGCCCGGCACCAGCTCGCGCGCCTCGACCATCGCCTCCTGGCCATCGCGTTGCACACGCGCCTGCAACGCCGACAGGCGGCGCAGCGAGGCCATCGAGCGTTCGGCGCGGCCTTCCTGCGCACTGCCGATGAGCGCATTGACCACCACCACCAGCAGGATCACGCCGGCATCGCCGTGGTGGCCAAGCGCCACCGCCAGCACGGCGGCGACGAACAGGATGTAGATCAGCGGGCTCTTGAACTGGCTCGCGAAGATGCGCCACAGCGGCTTGGGGGGCGTCTCGGGCAGTGTGTTCGGGCCGTGTGCAGCCAGGCGTTGTTCAACCGCCGCGGCATCGAGTCCGCGCGCGGCATCGACCTCGCAGGCTTGCAGCGCCTGCTGCGGCGACAGGCTATGCCAGGGTCGCGGCGGCTCCTGCTCGTGTACGGCGAAACTGGGCGATGCATCCATCGTGACCGAGCATTCCAGACGGGCCGTGGGCCGGGTTGACCAGCATCAAGGGACCTCGTACTGGACTGCTGTCGTACAGCGCGATGAATTGCAGCGACGCCCACGTGTGGTCCGTCCAGGCGAGTGATCGATATCAGAAGTTGGCTTGGGCTTACGAAATAGGTGCGGGTGCCCATTGCTTCGCACCGCTTCAGTCTGCCGCCAGTGCATCGATGATCGGGCAGTTGCCCTTCATCGCACCCGCATCGCACTGGCGCAGCAGGGTCGTGAGTGCCTTGCGCATCGCCCTCAGGTCGACGAGCTTGGCCTCGATCTTCTCCAGCTTGTGCGAGGCGAGTTGGCGCGTTTCGGCGCAGGCGTGGGTTTCGTCAAGCTCGAGCAGGCTGCCGATCTCGACCAGCGTGAAGCCCAGCGCCTGCGCGCGCTTGATGAAGCGCACACGCTTGACCGTATCGACGGCATACCGGCGATGCCCCTGCTCGGGCTTGTCCGGCTCCAGCATCAGTCCGCGTCGCTGGTAGTAGCGGATCGTCTCGACGTTCACACCGGCTTCTTCCGCCAAACGCCCTATCGTCAGCGCGATCATCGCTCGACCCCCTTGACTCCGTACCACGGTACGGACTCTAGACTCCCTGGCATCGAAGAGGTTCACGCTCGCCGATACCCGCATTGAAGTTCAAGAGCTCGCTCCTCGCTGGGGTCCTGACCACCATCGGCGCCTCGGTGTGCTGTGTGGGGCCGCTGGTGCTGCTGACGCTGGGCATCGGCGGCGCCTGGATCGCCAATCTCATTGCGCTGGAGCCGCTGCGGCCCTGGCTCATTGCGGCGACGCTCGTGTTCGTCGGTCTGGCGTTCCGCCGCCTGTACCTGCAAGCGCAAGTCTGTGAGCCAGGCGCTGCGTGTGCCGAGCCGATCGTCCTGCGGCGCCAGCGGCTGATCTTCTGGCTCGTCGTACCGGCGCTTCTCGCATTGCTGTCGGTACCGTGGCTGGCACCACTCTTCTTCTGAAGGAGTTTCCTGTGCGCAAATCAATCGCCTCGCTGCTCGTCGCGCTGTCATCGTTCGCTTCACTGGCAGCCACGCCGCAGACCGCGACCTTGGTCGTGCAGAACATGACCTGCCAGCTGTGCCCGATCACCGTCAAGAAGTCGCTGGAAAATGTGCCGGGCGTGAGCCAGGCCAAGATCGACTTCGCCAAGAAGACGGCGACGGTCACCTTCGATGCAGACAAGGCCAATGTCTCTGCATTGGTCAAGGCGACCACCGAAGCGGGCTATCCCTCGACGGTGCAGAAGTGATGGCCACCGCCCCCACGCTCGAATCGACGCTGACCTGCCCGACGTGTGGCCACGTCAAGCGGGAACGCATGCCGACCGACGCCTGCCAGTTCTTCTACGAGTGCGAGCATTGCAAGACAGTGCTGCGACCGAAGGCGGGAGACTGCTGCGTGTTCTGTTCCTACGGTTCGGCCAAGTGCCCGCCTGTGCAAATGCCGCAGGGCTGCTCAAGTTGCAAAGCTTGAGCCACGCCAGCGACGCGCCAGCAACTCTTCAATGCGGCCTGCCCGCTCTACCGACCTTTGACTTGCACATGCCGTGGAGTGCAGCTCAGCGCCAGAGAACGCGTCAGTGCCCGGCGAGCCCGGCGCGGCGCTGCTCGAAGGCCGCAAAGGCCTGTGCATTGATGCAGTTCGGCGGCAACTGGCCGCGCAGCAGCTTCTCAACGGCCGCGACCACGCCGAAGCCCATGCGCAGCATGCTGTCTTCGGTGATGCCGGCCACATGCGGCGTCAATAGCACCTGGGGCATCTGCCAGTAGGGGTGCTCGTCGGGCAGCGGCTGCGTGTCGAACACATCCAGCGCCGCGCCGGCCAGATGTCCGGCCTGCAATGCATCGATCAACGCCGCCTCCTGCACCACCGGCCCGCGGGACACGTTGATCAGAAAGCTGCCCGGGCGCATGGCGGCCAGCTGCGGCGCACCGATCAGGCCGCGCGTATGCTCGGTCAGCGGGCAGGCGAGCACGACGAAGTCGCTGCTGCGCAGCAGCGCATCGAGCGACGCCGGTTCCACCCCAGGCGACGATTCAGCGCCGGAGCGTGTGTGCGCCAGCACCTTCATCGCCAGCGCCTGCGCACACAGCCGGGACACTGCCTGGCCGATGTGGCCATGGCCGACGAGGCCCAGCGTGCGCCCGGCCAGCTCGAAGCCGTTGTCGGCCTGGGCCCGCGCGTGCTGCCAGCCCTGGCTGCGATCGCGGCGCAGCAGCGTTTCCATCGCCGCCGTGCCGCGCGCCAGTTGCAGCACGCTGCGCAGCACATGCTCGGAAACGGTGACGGCGTTGACGCCGGGCACGTTGGCCACGAGCACGCCGGCGGCGCTGGCCTCGGGCAGCGGGATCATGTCCACGCCGGCCCCGTGGCGCACCGCACCGATCAAGCTCGGCGCCGCGTCGAAGATGTCTTGCGGCAGCGGCGCGCGCACGACGACCACGTCGCAGCCCCGGGCACAGCGGCGCAAGGTGTCGGGCTGTGTGTCATCGGCAGTGCGCAGTTCGCCCAGCTCAGCGAGGCGCGCCTCGACGCGCGGATGGATGCCTTGCGTCAGCAGGATGCGCGGCACGAGCTCAGGGCCTCGTCGCAGCCTTGCTGCTCGGCTTGCCAGGGCGTTTGGCAGCCGCCGGCACCTTGGGGCGCCGCACTGAGGCGGCGCTCAGCGATGCCTTGGCCGCTGCAGCACCATCGGCAAAGAACATGCGGAAGTAGGCGTCCACGCCCTTCAGGTGGCGGCGCAGGATGTTCAGACCGGCGGTGGCATCCCGTGACTCGATGGCACGGTACAGCTGCAGGTGCTGCGCATGCGAGCGCTGGCTCTGCGCGCGCGGCTCGAAATAGACCTCGCGGCGCTTGCGCGAAGCGCGGTAGAACACGTTGATGAAACGCAGCAATAGATCGTTGTGCGTGGCCGCGACGATGGCTTTGTGGAAGTCGGCGTCCAGTTCGGCCAGCGTGCCACCGGCAGCGATGGTCTCGGCGCTTTGCTGCAGGATGGCCTGCAGCCGTGCCAGGTCCTCGGGGGTGCGGCGCAGGCAGGCCAGCCGCATCGATTCGCTTTCGAGCACGCTGCGCAGTTCCACCGACTGTGCCACCTCGGCCGCCGTCAGCGGGGTGTTGGTCTCGGCAAACAGCACCATCGCGTCGACGCTGCGTTCGGCGCTGAAGGGGTGCAGGTACATGCCCGACTTGGGCCGGCTTTCGATGATGCGCAGCGTGTCCAGGCGGATCAACGCCTCGCGCACCGCGCCGCGGCTCATGCCAAATTCGGCCGCCAGATCGCGCTCGGACGGCAGCTTGTCGCCAGGCTTGTAGCCGCGCTCGCGGATCAGCTGCAGCAGCTTGGCGGTCTGGTCGAGGCCTTCCATCTACAGTCTTACACTTCGCCAACCACAACGGATGGAACAATGCGCCATCCACGCGGCCACCGCGGAACCGGCTCCGCCGGGCCGCAGGTGGCGCCCCCTTGGGGGGGAGCGCCGAAGGCGCTTCGGGGGGGGGTCATGTCACTTGCGGTACCTGGCGACGAAATCCTCGCGCACCGTGATGCCCAGCCCCGGGCGTTCGGGGATATCGAGCAAGCCATCCTTCACCTCGAAGCGCTCCTCGACCAGTTCGTGGATCATCGGATTGGCGCCCAGCGAGAACTCCAGGATGTGTGCCGACGGGCTTGCGGCCGCCACATGCAAGCCGGCGGCGAAGGCCGGCGCGCCGGCCCAAAGGTGTGGTGCCATGCGCAGGTTGGCTGCGCTGGCCAGCGCACCGATGCGCATGGCCTCGGTGATGCCGCCGCAGATGGCCAGGTCGGGCTGCAGGATGTCCGCCGCGCGATGCTCGATAAGGTCGCGGAAGTCGAAGCGGGTGGCGTCGCTCTCGCCGCTGGCGATGGGGATGTGGGTACAGGCGCGCACCTCGGCCAAGCCGCGCTTGTCATCGGCAGTGACGGGCTCTTCGAACCAGCTCAGGTTGCAGTCGCGCACCAGATGACAGAACTGCTTGGCTTCGGACACCGTGAAGGTGCCATGCGCGTCGCACATCAGCCCGATGTCGGGGCCGAGCGCGGCGCGCGCGGCAATCACCCTCTTTGCCGATGCCGCCGGTGAGCCGTCGAACACGCCGATGCGCATCTTCACCGCGCCGAATCCGCCACGGACCACATAGTCCAGCAGCTGTTTGCCGATGCCAGCGGCATCGGCCCAGCCGCCGGAGGCATAGGCCGGCATGCGCGCGCTGCGCCGGCCGCCGAGCAGTTGCCACACCGGCACGTTCAGCGACTTGCCCAGGATGTCCCACAGCGCGATGTCGATGCCCGAGATGGCAGAGATCGACGCGCCACGTCGGCTCATCGCCGGGAACACATGGCCGCGCGCCAGCGCATAGTGGTCGCGTGTGCCGCTGTACAGGCTCTCCCAGTGGCGCGTGATGTCTCGCGCATCCTGGCCGACCAGGCGGGGCGCAAACTCCTGGTTGATGATCGCGACGACGCCATGGTAGTCGCCGAAACTGCCGGCCGAGACCTTGGCTTCGCCCCAGCCGCTGAGGCCCGCATCGGTGTCGATACGCACCAGCGCGCTGTCGAAGGTGGCGGCGCGACCGAAGTCGCTGACATGCTGCTGCGCCGGGGGGATCGGCACCTGCAGCCAGAGGGCTTCGACGCGGGTGATCTTCATCGCCGGCATGCCCTCATGCACTGGCGAACTGCGAGTACAGCTCGGGCTTGAACCAGCGTTCGCGTGCCTGGTACAGCCGCTCGGGCGGAATCACCGGCTCGCTTTCGGTCTCGGCCGCACGGTGGAAGGTCAGCTCCAGCTGCACGCCGTTCGGGTCATAGACGAACAGCTGCCACAAGGGCGTGGCCGGCACCAGGTTTTCGCGCCATTCGAGCCCGAACTTGCGGAAGCGATCGCGAAAATCACTGTAGCCCTGGCAGGCCACCGACACGTGATCGATGGCACCGGTGCGCACCAGGATCGAGCCGTCGGGCTCGCGCGCCGCGTCGCCGGCATAGATGTGCAGGATCGCATCGCTGCCGGGCTGCGGTGGCTTCAGCCAGGCACCAGGAAAGCCGATCGGCGGACGGTCCGCGACGAGCATGCCCAGCACCTCGGTATAGAAGCGCACCGTGGCGTCGAGGTCCGCGGTGCGCAACGCGACATGGAAGAGTTGGCCGAAGAGCATCTGTTCTCCCTTCTTGCATCCCGCTCAGATCAGCGGGCGCAGCACCTTCACCGACTGCGTGTACAGGCCGGTGTAGAACTTGTCCGAAAGCAGGTTCGAGCCGTGGTCGATGATGAACTTCATCTGCTCGGGCGACACGTCCACCGGGTTCGTTTCGACCTGATCGCCGTAGGGGCTGGCGGGCGTGCGGTCCACCGTCGCGACGAATTCGAGCGTCAGCGCGCCGTCGTATCCGGTGCCCTTGATGGTCTGGACGATCGACTTGAAGTCCAGCGTGCCCATGCCCGGCGCGAAGCGGTTGTTGTCGGCAATGTGCACGTCGTAGATGCGGCCCTTGCACTTGCGGAAGGCTTCGAGGATGTCGTTTTCCTCGATGTTCATGTGGAACAGGTCGAGGCACACACCGCAATTCGGGCCGACCGCGTCGGCCAGCGCCAGCGCCTGATCGCCGCGGTTGATGAGGTAGGTCTCGAAGCGGTTCAACGGCTCGATGGCGATGCGGATGCCGGCTTTTTCCGAATGCGCATAGACCTCCTTGATGCCTTCGACCAGCCACTGCCATTCCTGGTCGGGCGTGCCGTCGGCGACCACCTTGCCCACCGTCGCCGGCACCATCGTGATGATCTGGCCGTCGAGTTCCTTGGCCAGCGTGACCACGCGCTTCATGTAGTCCACGGTCTTCTCGCGCTGTGCCGCGTCTTTCGACGCCAGGTTGCGATCGCCCAACGTCAACGTCACCGAACCCCAGCACTTGCGGCCATTGTCCTTGAGCAGCTGGCGCACTTCCTTGGCGTCGTACTGGTCGGGTTCGCCGGAGATTTCCAGTGCGTCGACACCGGTCTCCTTCATGCGTTCGATGGTGCGCTTGATCGATTCGGGGCGCATCCAGTTGTGGGTGGCAATGTGCATGATGCTCTCCTTGCGGGTGGGTTGAGGGTTCAGCGCGGGCGCAGGGCCTCGCCGCTCTTGGGGTCGAAGAAATGCAGTTTGTCCTGCATGAACGAGATCTGCACCGGCTGGTTCAGTGCGGTCGGTGTCTTCGCCGGCACGGTGGCACGCAGCTTGTGGCCGGCGGCTTCGATGACGGCAATGATTTCGGCGCCATGGTTCTCGGCGCCGTAGATCGCACCGCCCATGCCCGTTGCATCGCCGTCGCCGACCAGTTGGATGTCTTCGGGCCGCACGCCCACGCGCAGCCGGCCATCGGCCGGCAGCAGCGGCTCCAGGCGTTCGCGTGTCGCCGCATCGAGTGAGAAGGACAGCGCGCCGTTGTGCGCTCGCCCCTGGCTCAGGTCGATCTGCATGTCGAGCAGATTGATCGCCGGCGCGCCGACGAAGGAGGCAACGAAGGTGTTCTTCGGCTGGTTGTAGATCTGCTGCGGCGTGCCCACCTGCACCAGTTGGCCCTTGTGGATGACGCCGATGCGGTCGGCCATGGTCATCGCTTCGACCTGGTCGTGCGTGACGAAGACCAGCGTCGTGCCCAGCCGCTGCTGCAGGCCCTTGAGTTCGGCGCGCAGCAGTTCGCGCAGTTTCGCGTCCAGGTTGGACAGCGGCTCGTCCATCAGGAACACGCGCGGCTCGCGCACGATGGCGCGGCCGATCGACACCCGCTGCATCTCGCCGCCGGACAGGCGGTCGGTGCGCCGCTCCAGCAGGTGCGTGATGCGCACCGTGCCCGCGGCCTTCTGCACCCGCTCGTCGATCTGCTGTGGTGTGAAGCTGCGCAACTTGGACTTCAGCGGGAAGGCCAGGTTCTCGCGCACGGTGTAGTTCGGGTACAGCGAATACTGCTGGAACACCAGCGCCACGTCGCGCTGCGCGGCACTCCAGTCGTTGATGCGCTCGCCGGCGATGAGGATGTCGCCCTGCTGCGGTTGCTCAAGCCCGGCGATGCAGCGCAGCGTGGTGGTCTTGCCAGCACCGGTGGGGCCGAGCAGCACGAAGAACTCGCGGTCGTGAATGTCCAGCGTCAGTTCGCGCACCGCCTTGACGTTGCCGAAACTCTTGCTGACGTTCTTGAAGGAGACTGCAGCCATGGTCAGTGCCGCCCTGCCGCCCGAAGGCACTGACGCGCCGCCTTGGCGGGCAGCGAATGAAATGAGCGTGGGGGCTTCATTGTCAGGCGCTCGTGCGCAGCGAACGACCACTGCGCTTGTCGAAGAAATGGGTACGTGCGCCGTCCAGGCCTAGCCACACCGAATCGCCTTGCGCGCGCACGAACTGGCTGGGCGTGCGCGCGCGCAGTCTCTCTTCGCCGAAGCCGATGTCGACGATGTCGTAGGCCCCCAACGGCTCGATCAATTGCACCTGGGCACTGACCAGTCCCGGCCCGGGCTGCAGCCGCAGGCTCACGGCCTCGGGCCGGATGCCCAGCGCCAGGCCGCCGGCAGGCGTCTGGGCGGACAGCAGCTGTTGGCGCAGGTCGGTCTCGCGCAGCACAAAGGGCTGGGACATGCCGGCCAGGCGAATGCGCAGGCCATCGTCGGCGACTTCGCATTCGCAATCGGCGACGTTCATGATCGGGCTGCCGACGAACTGCGCGACGAACAGGTTGGCCGGCTGGTCGTAGACCTCGTCGGGGTTGCCGTACTGCTGCAGCAAGCCGTCGTGCATGATGCCGATCTTGTCGGCCATAGCCATCGCCTCGACCTGGTCGTGGGTGACATAGACGGTGGTCGATTGATTCTCGACGTGCAGCCGGCGCAGCTCGGTGCGCATCTCCTCGCGCAGCTTGGCGTCGAGCGCGCCGATGGGCTCGTCCATCAGCATCGCCTCGGGCCGGCGCACCAGCGCCCGGCCGATGGTCACACGCTGCATGTCTCCGCCGGACAGCGCCGACGGCCGTTTGCCCAGCAGATGCTCGATGCGCAGCACCTTGGCCACCGCGTCCACGCGCTCGCGCACTTGCGCGTCAGGGTGCCCCACGGCCCGCAGCGGAAAGGCGATGTTGTCGAAAGCCGTGAGGTGCGGGTACAGCGAATACAGCTGGAACACGAAGGCGGTGTTGCGTTCCTGAGGCGGCAGTTGGTCGACGCGCCGATCGCCGATGCGGATCTCGCCCGAGTCGATGCTCTCGAGCCCGGCGATCGCGCGCAAGGTGGTCGTCTTGCCGCAGCCCGAAGGGCCGAGCAGCACCACGAACTCACCATGCCGGATATGCAGGTTCAGCTTGCGGATGACATGGTTCGAGCCGAAGTACTTTTCGGCATCGATGATCTGGATGTCGGCCATGTCAGCTCGTCTCCGTCTCGATGTCGTCGCTGACCACTGGCCGGATGCGCGAGAAGACGTTGAAGGCAACGATGCCGACGATGATCATCAGCACGCTGTAGCGGTGCAGGAAGTCGTTCCACGGCTGGCACAGCGCGACGATGCCGAGCAACATCAGCGCCATGCTGGCCTTCTCGAGGAATGGGGCGTGGGTTCTGAACATGGATATCAGCGTCGGATCGCGCCGAAGGTCACGCCGCGCAGCAGGTGCGCGCGCAGGAAAAAGGTGAACAGCGCCACCGGAATCAGGAACAGCAGGCTGCCCGCAGCAATCACGGTCCAGTCGGTCAAGCCCGAACCGAGCTGCGACGGGATGTACGGCGGCGCGGTCTGTGCGGTGCGGTTGGTCATCATCAGCGCGAAGGCGTATTCGTTCCAGGCGGTGATGAAGCAGAACACGGCCGTGGCGGCGATGCCGGTGGTGGCCTGCGGCAGCACGATCTTGAAGAAGGCCTCCATGCGTGTGTAGCCGTCGACCAGCGCCGCCTCTTCGTACTCCTTCGGGATCTCGTCGATGAAACCCTTCATCAACCACACAGAGAAGGAGAGATTGAAGGCGGTGTACAGGATGATCAGCCCGATGTGTGTGTCGACCAGACCGACCACGCGGTACATCAGGAACATCGGGATCGCCACCACCACCGGCGGCAGCATGCGCGTGGACAGGATGAAGAACAACCAGTCGTTCTCGCCCGGCATCTTGAAGCGCGAGAAGCCGTAGGCGGTGATCGTGCCCATCGCCACGGCCAGGAAGGTGCTGGTGACGGCGATGATGATGCTGTTGAGGAAGCGTGAGACGTAGCCCGAGCTTTCGATCTTGCCCTTGTCGTCCTTGATGAAGCGGTCGCCGCCGTCCATCACCAGCTTTTCCCACCACGGCGCGGCGGCGTACTCAGCCTCGTCGCGCTCGCCGCGCTGCTGCACGCGTGCGGTGAACAGCTTGATGAAGGGCGTGATCTCCGGCGTGAAGAACACCGTCGGAGGCACGGTGGTGGCATCGGCGCGGTTCTTGAACGCGGTCGAGCCGATCCAGTACAGCGGGATCATGCTGATCACCAGCATGCACAGGGCCAACGCGATCGCGACGCGGTTCCACCAGCGCGAGCCCTTGGACTGGACGACGGCCACGGCTCAGCGCTCCTTCAGCTTGTTGAGGTACTTGACGTACACGTTGGTGATCGCCAGCACCGCAAGCAGCATGATGTAGGCCATCGCGCAAGAGCGCCCGGTCTGCCATTCGTTGAAGGCCATCTTGTACAGGCGGATGGCGGCCAGCTCGGTCTCGTCCATGCTCGTCATCACGTAGGCGATGTCGAAGGTCTTGAAGGCCTCCATCGTGCGGAAGATGACGGCGATCAGCAGCAACGGCGACACCAGCGGCAGCGTGATGTTGCGGAACACGAACCAGCGCGACGCGCGGTCGATGGCCGCGGCTTCGTACAGCGACGACGGGATCGCCGACAGCCCTGCCAGCGACAGCAGCATGACGAAGGGTGACCACATCCAGATGTCGGTGATGGCCACCGCGTACAGCGCCCAGTCGGGGTCGGACAACCACTCCTTGCCGTCGGTGAAGAGCAGGTAGTTGACGATTCCCCACGAGGGGTTGTAGAGCAGCTGCCAGAAAAGCCCGACCACCGCCATGCACATCATCATCGGCAGCATCATCAATGTCGTCAGCAGGCCCTTGGCCGGGATGGCGCGATTCAGCAGCAGCGCCGCGCCGAAGCCGACGATCACCTGCCCGGCCACCGAGACGATGACGTACTTCGCGGTGAGGGTGAAGTTGTTCCAGATGTACTCGTCGGCGAGCAGCTCACGGTAGTTCTGCAGGCCGACAAAATTCACCGGATCGTTCATCGACGCGCGGTAGTCGGTGAACGAGTAGACCAGCGAATACAGCAGCGGAAATATGTTGAAGACGATCAGGAAGACGATCGTCGGAATGATGAACCAGTTGCGGATGGCCAGGTCGCTCATGCCACGGCGCGGCGCTGCAGGGCCAGTGTGAGCGGACGTTGTGGAGGCCATGAGAGATGTAGGGGTGCGTGATGCCACAGGCCGGGCCTCTAGAGCCCGTCCGGAACACGATGATTCAATTGGAGCGACGAACCGGCCGGCAGCGGCGCGCGCTGCCGGCGGCGAGCGACTACTTCTTCTTGTCGTACTTCTTGTTGATCGCGGCCCAGTCCTTCTCGAGCCCGTCCATCGCTTCCTTCGCGGTGCCCTTGCCGGCCACGACGAACGGGTGCCAGCGCTTGTTGGCGGCGGTCAGCAGCTCCGCATACCAGGGCACGGCCCAGAAGTCCTTGACCATGAACATCGACTGGTAGAAGGCTTCGTTGTACGGCGTGGCCTTGCGGAAGGCATCGGATTTCAGGATCGCCGCATTGCAGGTGTAGCCGCCCAGATCGGCCCACTTCTTCTGTACGTCCTCCTTGACGAACCACTCGAGAAACTTCATCGAAGCCTCCTTGTTCTTCGAGTAGGTGATCACTGACACGCCTTGCCCGCCCAGGGCTGCGTACTGCTTGCCGCTCGGGCCCTTGGGCATGGCGAAGTAGCCGGTCTGCTTGGCGTACTTGTTGGTCGCCTCGTTGGCCAGCGCCGGGAAGAAGGCGAAGTAGTTCATGCTCATCGCCACCAGGCCTTCGGTCATCGCCTGGTTGGCCTCCTGGAAGAAGGTCTTGCCCCAGTCGGGCGGCGTGTAGCCGTAGAGCTTCTTGTAGAAGGTCAGGGCCTCTATGTTCTCTTTCGAGTTGGTGATGCCGGCAACCTTGTTGGTGGCGTAGTCGCCCAGTTCACCGCCATAGCTGAAGATGACGTTTTCCACGCCCATCACGAGCGCGTCGTAGCTGTTGTCGGTGTAGATCGTCAGGCCGTAGCGCTTCTCGGCCGGGCGATGGAAGAACTCGGCGATGTCGCCCAGTTCCTTCCAGGTCTTGGGCACGCCCAGGTCGTACTTGTACTTGGCCTTGAAAGCGGCCATTTCCTTCGGATCCTCGAACCAGTCCTTGCGGTAGGCGAAGCCGTTGGCGTCGCCCTCGAGCGGGATGGCCCAGTACTTGCCGCTGTTGCCCGGGTATTCGGCGTAGGCCTTCACCGTCGCCGGCGCCATGCTTTCGGCCACCTTGTGCTTCTTGAAGAAATCGGTCAGATCGACATAGTGCCCACCGGTCGAGCCGGCGCCGAGCCACTGCGAATCGCCGACCACCATGTCGTAGGCCGAGCCCTTGGCGGTGAATTCCTTGAAGGCCTTGTTCTGGAAGTCGGGCCAGGGCGTGGTCTCGACCACCACCTTGACACCGGTGGCCTTCTCATAGTCCTTGACCAGTTCCTGCAGGTAGCTGGCTGGGTCCCACTGTGCCCATAGGATCGTGAGCTGGCCCTGCGCCAGGGCAAGGGGTGCCGCGGCGAGCATCGCCCCCGCGGCCACCAGCTTGGAAAGTCTCTTCAGCATGCGTGTCTCCTCGTTGGCGGTGAGGGCTCCATGCCCGCGCCATGTTGTGGATCAATCTGGTCTGACCAGGGTCAGGATAAGAGATCGGTCCGGGGCTGTCAACTGGTCTGACCAGATATTGACAGCTCACCATGTGCGGGCGATCATCGGCATCGATCACGAAGCAACTCGAAGCAAGGAGACCGCATGAGAACCATCCAGGGCCCGGCCATCTTCCTGGCCCAGTTCGCGGCCGACGCCGCGCCGCACAACTCGCTCGACGCGATCGCCGGCTGGGCGGCGGACAAGGGCTACAAGGGCGTGCAGATGCCCAGCTGGGACGGCCGGCTGTTCGACCTGAAGAAGGCCGCCGGCAGCAAGACCTACTGCGACGAGGTGTTGGGCACGCTGGCCAAACACGGGCTGACGCTGACCGACCTTTCGACGCATCTGCAAGGCCAGCTGGTGGCCGTGCACCCGGCCTACGATGCGGGCTTCGACGGCTTCGCCGCCGAGGAAGTGCGCGGCAACCCGGGCAAGCGCCAGAAGTGGGCGGTGCAGCAGCTGATGCTGGCCGCCAAGGCCTCGGCCAAGCTGGGCGTGAAGACGCACACCACCTTCTCGGGCGCGCTCGCCTGGCCGTACATGTACTCCTGGCCGCCGCGCCCCGCCGGCCTGATCGAGACCGCCTTCGATGAACTGGCCAAGCGCTGGCGCCCGATCCTCGACGCCTTCGACGAAGTCGGCGTCGACGTGTGCTACGAGATCCACCCCGGCGAGGACCTGCACGACGGCGACAGCTATGAGATGTTCCTTGACCGGGTCGGCAACCACGCACGCGCCTGCCTGCTCTACGACCCGAGCCACTTCGTGCTGCAGCAGCTGGACTACCTCGAGTACATCGACATCTATCACGAGCGCATCAAGGTCTTCCACGTCAAGGACGCCGAGTTCAACCCCACCGGGCGCCAGGGCGTTTACGGCGGCTTCCAGCCCTGGGTCAAGCGCGCCGGGCGCTTCCGCTCGCTCGGTGACGGCCAGGTGGACTTCTCGGCCATCTTCTCGAAGATGGCGGCCAACGATTTCCCGGGCTGGGCCGTCGTCGAATGGGAGTGCTGCCTGAAGCACCCCGAGGATGGCGCGCGCGAGGGCGCGGCCTTCGTCAGCGACCACATCATCCGTGTCGCCGACCGCGCCTTCGACGACTTCGCCGCGGCCGGTGTGGACAAGGCGGCGAACAAGAAGATGCTCGGCATCTGAGGAGGCGGTCATGACGATCGAAGGCAGCGCGAGCAATTCGCAGCCCCGCCGGCTGCGCCTGGGCATGGTCGGCGGCGGCCAGGGTGCATTCATCGGCGGCGTGCACCGCATCGCGGCGCGCATCGACGACGCCTATGAACTGGTCGCCGGTGCGCTGTCGTCGGAATCGACGCGCGCGAAGGCCAGTGCAGCCGAGCTGCACATCACGGCCGATCGCGCCTATGCCGACTATGCGCAGATGGCCCGGGCCGAAGCGAATCGCCAGGACGGCATCGACGTCGTCGCTGTCGTCACGCCGAATCACCTGCACACGCGCATCGCCACCGCCTTCCTCGAAGCCGGCATCCACGTCATCTGCGACAAGCCGCTGGCCAGCAACCTGGCCGATGGACTGGCGCTGGCCGAGGTGGTCAAGCGCAGTGGCAAGTTGTTCGCGCTGACGCACAACTACAGCGGCTACCCGATGGTGCGTCAGGCGCGCGAGATGGTCGCAGCCGGCGAACTGGGCGAGATCCGCGTCGTGCAGGCCGAGTACCCGCAGGACTGGCTCAGCACCGACCTGGAATCGACCGGGCAGAAGCAGGCCGCGTGGCGCGTCGATCCGGCGCAAGCCGGCGCTGGCGGCTCGCTCGGTGACATCGGCACGCATGCCGAGCATCTGGCACGCTTCATCTCGGGGCTGGAACTGGCCGAGGTCAGCGCCGACCTGAATACGTTCGTCGCCGGACGGCGGCTGGACGACAACGCGCACGTGCTGCTGCGATTCACCAATGGCGCCAAGGGCATGCTGTGGTCGAGCCAGGTGGCCCCCGGCAACGAGAACGCGCTGCGCGTGCGCGTCTATGGCAGCAAGGCCGGCCTGGTCTTCAACCAGGAGAACCCGAACCAGCTGTGGTTCACGCCGTTGGGCCAGCCGCCGCGGCTGATCACGCGCGGCGGCAGCGGTGCCGGTGCGGCGGCCGGCCGCGCGACGCGCATTCCGGCCGGTCATCCCGAGGGCTACCTGGAGGGTTTCGCCCAGTTGTACAAGGACGTGGCCGAACAGCTGCATGCGAGACTTGAAAAGCGCGATCCCGACCCATTGGCCTGCTGGGTGCCGGGTATCAGAGATGGCGTGCTGGGCATGAAGTTCATCGAAGCCGTGGTCGAGTCCAGCCACGACAACGGTCGCTGGGTCAGCGCCCGCGTGCCCGCCTAGGTCGCGCGCATGGACCTGGGCATCGACATCGGCACGTCCGAGGTCAAGGCCGTGCTATTGGACGAGGCGCAAGTCGTCGTCGGCACGGCGCGCGCGCCGCTGCGCATATCGCGGCCGCAGCCATTGTGGTCCGAACAGGACCCGCAGGACTGGTGGACCGCCACCGTGGCCGCGCTGGTCGATCTGCGTACCGCGCAGCCCAAGGCCTATGCGGCGGTGAAGGGCATCGGCTTGTCGGGCCAGATGCACGGCGCCACGCTGCTAGATGCCAAAGAGCACGTGCTGCGGCCGGCCATCCTGTGGAACGACGGCCGCAGCGAAGCGCAATGCAAGACGCTGGAGCAGCGCGAGTCCGACAGCCGACGCATCACCGGCAACATCGCCATGCCGGGTTTCACCGCGCCGAAGCTGCTGTGGGTGGCCGAGCATGAACCCGATGTGTTCAATTCAGTGGCGCGTGTGCTGCTGCCGAAGGACTATGTGCGACTGCAACTCACCGGCGATGCGGTGTCCGACATGTCCGACGCAGCCGGCACCTTGTGGCTGGACGTAGCGAAGCGCGACTGGTCGGAGGCGATGCTGCAGGCCACGCAGCTGAAGCGCCGACACATGCCGCGTCTGGTCGAAGGCAGCCAGCCCAGCGGCACGCTGCGCGCCGATGTCGCCGCGCAACTCGGTCTGCAGGCCTCGGTGGTGGTGGCCGGTGGCGCCGGTGACAACGCTGCCAGCGCCGCGGGCATCGGCGTCGCCGCACCGGGCAAGGCCTTCCTGTCGCTTGGCACCTCGGGGGTGTATTTCGTGGCCAACGCTGCGTTCTCGCCGGCACCGCAGCGCGCGGTGCACGCCTTCTGCCACTGCTTTCCCGGCACCTGGCACCAGATGAGCGTGATGCTCTCTGCCGCCAGCTGCCTGCACTGGCTGCGTGGCCTGACCCATGCCGACAGCGAAGCGCAATTGATCGACGAAGCTGCCACGCTGAATGCCCATGCGCGCGTGCCGATTTTCCTGCCCTACCTGTCGGGCGAACGCACGCCGCACAACAACCCGCACGCCTGCGGCGTGTTCTTCGGCCTGACGCACGACAGTGGCCGTGCTCACCTGGCACGCGCGGTGCTGGAAGGCGTTGCCTTCGCCTTTGCCGACGGCCAGCAGGCCCTGCTGGCCGGCGGTGCGCAGATTCACCGGGTGTCCCTGGTCGGCGGCGGCTCGCGCAGTGCGCTGTGGGCGCAGATCCTGGCCGACACGCTGGGCCAGACGCTCGAGCGCCACAGCGGCGGCGAGATCGGTGCCGCGCTCGGCGCGGCGCGGCTGGCGCGCCTCGCGCGCACCGGCGAAAGCGTGCAGGCCGTGTGCACGGCGCCGCCCTTGCTCGATCGCTTCGAACCTGATGCGCGACAAGGCGAAGCGGTGGCGCTGCGCTACGAGCGTTTTACGCGGCTTTACCCTGCCCTGGTCGAGCAGATGCACTGAACGACACAACCATCGAGTCCCTCATGAGCAGCTATTTCGAATCCATCGCCCCCATCGCCTTCGAAGGGCCACAGTCGGACAAGCCGCTGGCCTTCCGCCACTACGAGCGCGATCGCATCGTGCTCGGCAAGCGCATGGAAGACCAGCTGCGCTTCGCGGTGTGCTGGTGGCACAGCTTTGCCTGGAACGGCTTCGATGTCTTCGGCTACGACGGCAGCTTCCAGCGCCCCTGGCACGCGGTCGCCGACCCGTGGGAAGCCGCGCTGCTGAAGGCCGACAACGCCTTCGATTTCTTCAAGAAGCTGGGCGCGCCCTACTACTGTTTCCACGACCGCGATGTCGCCCCCGAGGGCGCGACGCCGAAGGAGTCGGTCGAGCTGTTCCGGCGCATGGTCGATGTGCTGGCGCGCAAGCAGTCCGACACCGGCATGAAACTGCTGTGGGGCACGGCCAACCTGTTCAGCCATCGCCGCTTCATCGCCGGCGCGGCGACGAACCCCAACCCCGAGGTCTTCGCGCTGGCGGCGCTACAGGTCAAGGAGGCGATGGAAGCGACGCTGAAGCTTGGCGGTGCGAACTACGTGCTGTGGGGCGGCCGCGAAGGCTACGAAACCCTGCTCAACACCGACATCAAGCAGGAACTGGCGCAGCTCGGCCGCTTCATGCAGATGGTGGTCGAGCACAAGCACAAGATCGGCTTCGAGGGCACGATCCTGATCGAGCCCAAACCACGCGAGCCGACCAAGCACCAGTACGACTTCGACGTCGCCACGGTCTTCGGCTTCCTGCAGAAGCACGGGCTGGACAAGGAGATCAAGGTCAACATCGAGGCCAACCACGCCACGCTCGCCGGGCACAGCTTCGAGCACGAGATCGCCACCGCGCAGGCCTTGGGCATCTTCGGTTCGATCGACATGAACCGCGGCGACATGCAATGCGGTTGGGACACCGACCAGTTCCCGAACAACCTGAGTGAGATGGCGCTGGCGATGTACCACATCCAGCGTGGCGGCGGCTTCAGTACCGGCGGCCTGAACTTCGATGCCAAGGTACGGCGCCCGTCGATTGACCCGGCGGACATGTTCCACGGCCATGTCGGGGCAATGGACCTGTGCGCGCGGGCGCTGCTCGCGGCCGAACAGATGATCAATGACGGCGGTCACGCGCGCTTCATTGACGAGCGATACGCCGGCTGGCGTGGCCCGGTCGGCGAACAATGGCTTGCGCCCGGATCGAGCCTGGCCAGCGCCGCCGAGCATGCCTTGAAGCGCAACATCGACGAGCCGCCGGTGTCGGGCCAGCAGGAGCGGCTGGAGAACTGGTTCAACCGCTTCAGCGGGTGAATCGCGCCGCCATGAGCCCGCCGAGCCGCCCCAAGGGCGAAACCCTGAAGGCGGAGCCTGAAGCTACACCGGTAGCTGCGCGCGCTGCCTACGTCATCGGCAGCTTCGACACCAAGGGTGAGGAGCTTCAGCACCTGTGCCGTTGCATCCGGGGCCAGGGGGTTGCCGCACTGAGCGTCGACGTGTCGACCAGCGCACCGGTAGCGCGCGGCTGCGATGTCAGCGCGGACGAGGTCGCCGCCTGCCACCCGGACGGCGCCGCGGCGGTGTTCAGTGGCGAACGAAGCACCGCGGTCCACGCGATGGCACAGGCCCTGACGGAGTGGCTGCGCCAGCGCAACGAACGCGGCGACCTGGGCGGGGTCATCGGCGCGGGCGGCTCGGGCGCGGCCGCGCTACTGTGCCCGGCATTGCAAGGCCTGCCGGTGGGCCTGCCGAAACTGCTGGTGTGCACGCTCGCCTCGGGCGACGTAAGGTCCTTCGTCGGCAGCTCGGATATCGCCATGCTATACCCGGTGGTCGACGTGTCCGGGTTGAACCGCATCTCGCGCCAGGTGCTGGGCAACGCGGCGCATGCGATGGCCGGCATGGTGCGCGGCTGGCAGCCGCCGGCGGCGGATGCGCTGCCGGCCATCGGCTTGTCGATGTTCGGCGTTACCACCGCGTGCGTGCAAGGCGTGACGCAGGCGCTGCGCGGTGAATTCGATTGCCTCGTATTCCACGCCACCGGCGCGGGCGGTCAGAGCCTGGAGAAGCTCGCCGACGACGGCGCGCTGGCGGCGATGGTCGACCTGACCACCACCGAGATCGCCGACCTGCTGTGCGGCGGCGTGCTCAGCGCCGGCGAAGATCGGCTCGGCGCGCCGATCCGTCGTGGCCTACCCTACGTCGGCAGTTGTGGTGCGCTGGACATGGTGAACTTCTGGGGGCGCGATACGCTGCCCGAGCGCCATGCCGATCGACGCCTGCACGTGCACAACGCAAACGTCACGCTGATGCGCACCACGCCGGCTGAGAGCGCCACCATCGGCCGCTGGATTGCCGAGCGGCTGAACCGCATGAACGGGCCGGTGCGCTTTCTGATCCCCGAAGGCGGCGTGTCGGCGCTCGACGCACCCGGCCAGCCCTTCTGGTGGCCCGAGGCCGATGCCGCCTTGTTCGACGCCATCACGAAGCACACCGTACAGAATGCGCAGCGCCGCGTCGAGCGCATCCCTGCGCACATCAATGACCCGGGCTTCATCGACGTGGTCGTCGCTGCGGTGCAGGAGCTGGCTTGAGCGGCCTGCGCCCTCAGCCGCCGTTCACGACTTGCCGGAGCATGCCCTGCAGTGCGTTCAGCGTGTCGGCCTCGTGCAGCGGCTTGTCGATGCGCCAACGCAGCAAACACGGATTGCGCACGGCGATGCCGCTCCTGTGGCGCGCGCTGCGATCGACGCCGTCGAAACCCAGCTCGAACACCAGCGTCGGCCGCAGGCGGCGCACCGGGCCGAACCTTTCGACGGTCTGCGCGCGGATGATCTTGTCGACTGCCGCGCATTCGGCGTCGCTAAGACCCGAGCCGGCCCTGGCAAAGGGCAGCAGCATCAACGCGCCCGGCTCGGGCGGCGCGCGCCGCGCGAGGGCCTCGATCACGCCAGCCGCCTCGGCGGCGTCACGCGGTCGGCGGTTCCACAGCGCGAGTGTGTAGTCGGTGCAGACGCCGGCGCTGCGACCCTGTCCTGCCTGGGCATAGATCAGCACACAGTCCACGCTGAGCGGGCCCGGCTTCCATTTCCACCAGACGCCTTCGGCCTGTGTGCGGCCGCTGCCATAGCGCGAGTCGAGGGCCTTCAGCATCAGGCCCTCGACACCGCGCGCGCGGCATTGTTCGCGATGCGCCAGCAGTGCCGCCCAGCTTTCGGCGTGGACACGAGGCGACAGCGGCACACCGGTGTCGGCGCAAAGCGCCTCCAGGCGAGATCGACGCACCCGAAGCGGCTCGTCGCGCTGGT
>JAHECC010000005.1:7049-22387 GCA_024641965.1 Rubrivivax sp. | reverse complement strand
CTATGCCGGCCTCGCGGCAGGCGGTGGTGCGCAGCAGCGCGGCAGACACGGTCTTGCGCAGCTTGCCGCCGGCCAGGCAATACAGCGCCCAGGCGGCATCGGCCGCATCCGCGCTGGCGAAGTACTGGCGCAGTGCGGCCAGCTTGTCGATGGTGGAGTCGCTGGCGTCCAGCAACGCGTACAGCGCCGCAAAAGCCTTCATCGCGGCACGTCAGCCCCGGCCAAGCGCGCTCAGATGCGCTCGATGGGCTGGCCGCTGGCCGGCAGCTTGTAGGCCGCGTTGAGCCGATCGCAGTTCGCCAGCTTTTCGGCCTCGACGAGGGCGCGCAGCTCCTTCAGCTGGAAGTCGCGCAGACCCGGCTCGTGCAGCAGCACCGCTTCGCCGGCCAGCGCCCAGTCGATTTCGGGCTCGCCGACCCGGATCTCGGCATCAGGCGGCAGGTCCTGCCGCTGCGTGGCGCCAATGCGCGCGCCATCGGGGGTCCATCCGTCGAGCACACGCGTCAGGTCATCGTCGTCCTTGCTGCTCATGGCACGATTGTCCCGCGCCGGCCGCCACGGGCCCATGCCATCGCACTGCGGTGTCGGGCCAGCGCCAAGACTTATTCGGCCGAATCGGCGCCGTCGTCGCCGGGTTCAGCCGCCTCGGCGGTGGTTGGCTGCTTGACGACGAGCACCGGCACCGCCGCCGCGTGCAGGACCTCGTGCGACACCGAGCCCAGCAGTGCGCTGCGCAAGGTGCCCATGCCGCGCGCCCCCATCACCACCATGTCGCAGCCGAATCGCTCGACGATGTCGATGAGGGTGTGCGCCGGGTCGCCCGCGGCGACCTCGATCTCATGCTCGACGCCGGCCGCGCGCACCAGATCGCGTGCCGGCTTCAGCAGGTGCAGACCAGCCTTGGCACTGACCTTCTCGATGACCTCTGCATCGTGCATCAGCAGCATCTCGTACAAGGTCGCCGGCTCCTGCACATTGGCCAGCACCAAACTGGCGCGCAGCCCAGCCTGAACCATGTGCAGCGCCTGGCGCACGGCCTCGAGCGAGGCGGCCGAACCATCGATGGGCAGGAGGATCTTCATCGTCGAACGCATGTGTTGGGAATGGCACCGAGTGTGACACCGGATGAGACACGCGGGAAGGGCTTAGCATCGTTGCACACCCTCGACCTCCCCGCGATGCCGATGCGCGAGCGCGGGCCCGCCTTCGGCATGAGCACACGCCACCTGCACACGCTCCTGAACCCCACCTCGGTGGCGGTGATCGGCGCGTCGGCGCGGCCGGACAGCATCGGCGCCACCGTATGGCGCAAACTGCGCTCCGGCAGCTTCAAGGGTGCGGTCTACGCGGTCAACCCCCACTACCGGCGACTGGACGGCCAGATCGTCTTTGCCAACGTAGGCAAGCTGCCGCAGGCGCCCGACCTGGCCGTGATCTGCACGCCGGCGCACACCGTCGTCGACATCGTGGCCGAGCTGGGCGCACGCGGCACGCGTGGCGCGATCGTGCTCAGCGCGATGCAGGACATGGCACAACGCCAGGCCATGCTGGCTGCGGCCCGGCCACACCTGCTGCGCATACTGGGGCCGAATTGCATCGGCCTGCTGTCCCCGCACGTCGGCTTGAATGCCTGCCTCGCCCCCGCCGACGCCGTGCCCGGAGAGCTGGCCTTCGTCTCGCAGTCCGGCGCACTGACCAGCGCGATGCTCGACTGGGCGCGCGCGCGCGGCATCGGCTTTTCGCACGTGGTGTCGCTGGGCGAGCGCGCCGATGTGGATGCGGCCGACATGCTCGACCACCTGGCCAGCGACGTGCGTACGCGCGCGATCCTGCTGCATTTCGAATCGACGCAGTCGCCGCGCAAGTTCGTGTCGGCGGCACGCGCGGCGGCGCGCAACAAACCGGTGATCGTGGTACGTGCGGGCCGGTCTGCACTGGGTGAACGGCCGGGTGCGGACCGCGTCTACGACGCGGCGTTGGAGCGCGCCGGCATGTTGCGTGTGGGCACGCTGCAGCAGATGTTTCTGGCGGCCGAGACTCTGGCGCGCTTTCGCGCCAACCGCAGCGAGCAGCTGTGCATCCTGAGCAACGGCAGCGGCGCCGGCGTGATGGCCGCGGACGCCGCTGCCCGGCTCGGCGTGCGCCTGTGCCTGCTCGACGACGCGACATTGCAGCAGTTGGAACCGCTGCTGGGGCAGCCACCCACGCAGGGGGCGCCGCTGCTGCTGCATGGCGCAGCGCCTGCCGAACGCTACGCGCAGGTATTGCAGGTGCTGCGCGACGACCCGGCAGCGCCGGCGCTGCTGGTGATCCATGCGCCCAGCAGCGTCGTGGACAGCGCGCAGATCGCACGCGCACTGCTGCCGCTTGCACAGCAGTCGCCGCCACGATTGCTGGGCTGCTGGCTTGGATCGGCCGCCGTGGCCGAGGCGCAAACGGTGTTCCAGCAAGCCGGCATCGCCGGCTTCCAGACGCCCGAAGAGGCGGTGAGCGCGTTTTCGATGCTCGTGGCCTATCGGCGCAACCAGGCCCAGCTGATCGAAGCACCACCGAGTACCAGCCTCGATGTCTCGGCCGACGCCGCGGCCGACGCTCGCGCGCTCGTGCAGCGCGCGCTCGGCGAGGGTCGCACGCAGTTGGACCCGGACGAGACGCGCTCGCTGCTGGGCCGCTACGGCATCGCCGTGGTGGCCACGCGACGGGTCGAGCTCGAACCCTACGCCGCCGCCAGCGCGGCCGAGAAGATCGGTTATCCGGTGCTGCTGAAGATCGACTCGCCCGACATCGCGCCGGGGGCGGATGCCGGCGCGCAGCATCAGAACCTGCGCAGCGCCGTGCAGGTACGCGATGCCGCCCGGCGCATGCTGAGCCTGCTGCGCCGCAGCTTGCCCGAGGCCCGGATTGAGGGCTACTGCGTGCAATCGATGGCCACGCCGGCGCACGCGCGCGAGTTGAGTGTGGGCGCGCGTGTCGATCCGCTGTTCGGGCCGGTGATCCTGCTGGGCCAGGGTTGCGCGCCAATCGATGCGAACAATGAATGCCGCGTCGCCCTGCCGCCGCTGAACGTGCCACTGGCGCGTGCCCTGGTGCAGCGCAGCGGTGCGCACCGCCTGCTACGCCGCCACGGCGATACACCGGCCGCCGACGAGGCGGCGCTGCACCGCCTGCTGGTGGGCGTGTCGCAGCTGTTGAGTGACCTGTCGCAGCTCGCCGAGCTGGACTTGTGCCCGCTACGCATCGGCCCCGAAGGTGTCTTGGCGATGCACGCGCGGGTGCAGCTGAGCGTGCAAGCGCCGGCCGGCGCACTGAACTTCGCGATCCGGCCCTACCCTTCGAATCTGGTCGAGACGCTCGAATGGCGCGGCCGCCGCCTGACGCTGCGGCCGATCCGCCCGGAGGACGAGGCGCAGCACATCGCCTTCCTCAGCCTGCTCGATCCGGCCGACATCCGCATGCGCGTGTTCTACAGCCGGCGCAGCATGGAACGCAGCGAACTGGCGCGGCTGACGCAGATCGACTACGCACGCGAAATGGCCTTCGTGGCCGTTGACACCGACCCCGACGGCAAGGAGCGCACGTTGGGCGTGGTGCGCGCCATTGCCGATCCCGACAACCTCAGCGCCGAATTCGGCATCGTCATCCGCTCGGACATGAAGGGCGAGCGCCTGGGCGAATTGCTGATGCGGCGCATCATCGACTACCAGCGCGCGCATGGCACGCAAAAGCTGGTGGCCACGGTATTGGCCGAGAACTCGCGCATGCTCGAACTGGCGAGACGGCTCGGTTTCGTCGAAGTGCCGAGCCCCGACGGTGACGGCACTCGAGGCATCGAACTGGCGCTCTAGGCGCACCAGGGCCGGGTCTCGACGCGCGCCTCAACCGCTGCCGACAGCCTTATCGGCGTCGTCGGCGTCGTCGGCGTCGTCGGCGAATTGAGTTTGCAAGGCTTGCGCCTGGAGCCCTTGCTCGCGCAGCCAGCGCACCATCACCGCCTCGTAGCCATGGGTGACGATGATGCGCGAGGCGCCCGTCGATCGGATGGCGGATTGCAACCCCGGCCAGTCGGCATGGTCGCTGAGCACGAAGCCGCTTTCCACGCCACGCCGCCGCCGCGCGCCACGCAACTGCATCCATCCACTGGCAAAGGCATCGCTGAAATCGCCGAATTGCCGAGCCCAGACGCCGCCGTGCGTCGACGGCGGCGCCACGATCAGCGCGCGTGCGCAGTGCTCGCGCGGCGTCGCGGCCGTGGCCACGGCGGTGGGCGGCAAGGCCACGCCGGCGGCACGGTAGACAGCATTCATCGGTTCGACAGCGCCGTGCACCAGGATCGGACCGATCGACGCATTCACACCCGCGAGCACACGCTGCGCCTTGCCCAGACTGTAGGCCAGCAGCAGGCTGGGCCGCCCAGCATCGGCGTTGCGCTGCCACCAGGCGTTGACACCGTCGAGCACCTCGGCATGCTCGCGCCAGCGGTAGATCGGCAGACCGAAAGTGGATTCGGTGATGAAGCAGTGGCAGCGCAACGGCTCGAAGGCGCTGCAGGTGGGGTTGTGGTCACCCGCGCCGCTGACGAAGTAGTCGCCTGACACCACCCAGACCTGGCCGCGGTGCTCGATGCGCACTTGCGCCGAACCCAGCACATGGCCGGCCGGGTGCAGGCTGACGCGCACACCGCGTATTTCGACCACCTCGCCCCAGACCAGGGCCTGCTGGCTGATCGGCCCCAGCCGCGTGCGCAGCAGCGCGGCCCCTTCGGCGCTCGCCAGGTAGTGGGCATGCCCGGAACGCGCGTGGTCGGCGTGAGCGTGGGTGATCACCGCGCGATCGACCGGCCGCCAGGGGTCGATGTAGAAGTCACCCGCCGGGCAGTACAGGCCCTGTGGGCGCAGCACCACCAGATCGGCGCCGCGCGCTCCGGGCGAATTCGCGGCGAGGGTGTCGGCAATCGACATGGCGCCATTCTGCGGCGCGGCGATGCGCATGAAATACTGACGCCATGAACAGCCACGTCGCCCGCGCCGCAGACGCCGACCTCTTTGCCGAGCCGATGCCACCGCTGCGCCTGTACTTCAGCCTGCAGGGACGCCTTTCGCGCCGCGATTTCTGGCTTCATGGCGTGCTAGCCCTCATCGGCCTGGCGCTGCTGGGGCATGCACTGCTGGGCATCGCGCGCGTTCCGGCGCATCAGGCCGAAACGGTGCTCAACCTGCTGTTGCTGTGGCCTGCCATGGCGGTGCAGGTGAAGCGCTGGCACGACCGCGACAAGTCGGGTTGGTGGGTACTGCTGAATCTGGTGCCGGTGTTCGGCACGCTGTGGGCGCTGATCGACAACGGCTTCTTGCCCGGCACGGCCGGTGCGAATCGATTTGGTGAAGACCCTTTGGCAGCGACACGGTGGGTCTGATGTCCCGGATGGGTCAGTACCGCCCGGTGATGCCGGCCACGCGCAAATAGACCCTGGCGCACCAGGCGACGAAACCGCGCGACAGCCAGCGCCGCCAGCCTTGCCGCCGCGCGGGCATCTCGACTTCGTGCGAGGCCGCCACCGCCAGGTCGAAGCGGCGGCGCAACTCGCAGGCAAATTCGGCGTCTCGCACCACCGCATTGGCCTCCAGGTTGAGCAGCAGCGACAGCGGGTCGATGTTGGAACTGCCGACAGTGGCCCATCGATCGTCGACCACGGCCACTTTGGCATGCAGGAAGGCCGGCGTGTACTCGAAGATGCGCACGCCCTTGGCCAGCAACTCGTCGTACATCACGCGCGCTGCCAGGGCGGCCATGTGGTAGTCGATCTTGCCCTGCAGCAACAGCCGCACGCGCACGCCGCGCCGTGCCGCACTGTGCAGTGAGCGCCTGAAGGCGCGGCCGGGGTAGAAATACGGGCAGGCGATGTCGACGCTGTCGCCGGCGCTGCGGATGGCTTCGATGTAGCTGCTTTCGATGGCGCGACGCTGGCGCAGGTTGTCGCGCACGACGAAGGCGACGCTGACCGGCTGCGGTGCGGCCTGCGTGGTTTGCGCGCTGTCGGGTGCCTGGGTGCGCAGTTCACGCAGCAACCGCAGCGTGCTCGCCACGGGCCGGTCGCTGCGCGCCAGCTCGCGCAGCTCGTTGCGCCATTCGTGCCCGAGCCGGGCGCGCACGAAGATCGCGTGCACCAGGCGCCGCACCTGTTGCACCACCGGTCCGCGCAGTTCGACCGCGAAGTCCAGGCGTGGCTGGCTGGAACGCCCATGCCGCAGATCGTTGTGGTCGTCGATGATGTTGATGCCGCCGACGAAGGCCACGTCGGCATCGACGACGCACAACTTGTGATGCAGGCGCCGCAACTGGCCGGGCTGCAGCCAGGCCAACCACCGGTCCAGCGGCCGGTAGACCTCGAGTTCGGCGCCGTCGGCAGCCAGCCATGCTCTCAGGCGCAGCAGCGAGGCGATGCTGCCGAAGCCGTCGACCACCACATGCACCTTCACACCGCGCGTCGCCGCAGCATGCAGCGCATCGGCCATGGCCCGGCCGGCTTCATCGTCGTGGAAGATGTAAGTGGCCAGCCAGATGCTCGAACGCGCGGCGTCGATGGCGCGGCGCATGGCCGGGAACAGTTCGTCACCGCCCTGCAGCAGATGCACCGCATGTCCACCCACGAAGCCCTGCGCTGCCAGGGCATGCCAGGCCCATAGCGGCGAGGCCTCTTCGTCGGCCGCGGCGGTTGGCCCGTCCGACATGCGCTGGCCCTGCGGTGCCATGGCGTGAATGATCAAGCCTAGGCCAGTTCCAGTTCAGCGAGCAGCGGCAGATGGTCGGACATCCGGGCCCAGGCCGTACCCCGTGGTACCGAGGTCGATCGGCAGACCAGGCCACGCGTGTACACCCGGTCCATCGCGAACACGGGCACCAATGAGGGGAAGGTCAATCGCTGTGTCGCTCGGGCGGACGGCGCGCGAGCTCGCATCAAGCCCAATTCGCGCATCGGCGCGTCGAGTTTTTCGCCCCAGTCGTTGAAGTCACCCGCCACCACGAGCAATTCGTCTGCCGGCACATGCACTTCGATGAAGTCGGCCAGGCGGCGCACCTGGCGCACGCGGCTGCGGTGCGCCAGGCCGAAGTGCACCACCACCGCGTGCAAGGGCTGCGCATTCCAGTGCACCGGCACGTGCAACAGGCCGCGCTGCTCGAAGCGGTGGTCGCTGACATCGTGGTGGCCCACGGCGCCGAGGGGCCAGCGCGACAGCAATGCGTTGCCATGCTCACCATGGCGCGTAACGGCATTCGTGCGATAGGCCACCTCGTAGCCTTCGGGCGCCAGAAACTGCGCCTGCCCACCATCGGGCCAGCCGTACCAGGTGCGCGCGAACTGGCGCGCGTCACGGGTGTTGAAAAGGCGAACCTCCTGCAGGAACACCAGGTCGGCGTCAAGCGCCTCGACACCGAGGCCGAGGTTGTGGATCTCGAGCCGCTTGCGCGGGCCGACACCGCGCACGCCCTTGTGGATGTTGTAGGTGGCCACGCGCAGCGTGGACAAGTTCATCACGGTCGACGCGGCAAAACCCGGTGACGCGTACGGGTTCATGTGCAGGCGCTGGGCAGAAAGCGGGGCAGTTGCAGGATGGCCTCGGCATTGCTCGGAGAAAAGCAACGATCCGCCGCCTCGCGCCAGGGCCACCAGGCGAAGTTCAGATGCTCGCGCGGATTCAGGCGCACGGCGGTGCCCGCAGATACCGTGAGGCCGAAGACATGCTCGGTGTTGTGTGTCACGCCCTCGGCATAACGATGCCGCCAGACGGGATAGATCTCGTACACGTTGCGCAGGCCCCAATCGCGCAGGGCCGATAACGGCACACAGCCGTCGTCCGTACCGATGCGGATGCCGGTTTCTTCCTCGACTTCGCGCACACAGGTCTGCATCAGCGGTTCGTCCAGGCTGTCCTTCGAACCGGTGACGCTTTGCCAGTAGTCGGGCTTGTCCGCACGCTCAATCAGCAGCACCTGGCAATCGATGGTGTGAATGACCACCAGTACGCTTTGCGGGATCTTGGGCGCTGGCGCCGAGATGGCCTGGTTCATGCCGCGAAGCATAGCGTGAGGCATGGGTCCGGATGCAGGCCGGCAACGCCGAAACGCCAGCACTCCATCGTCCATGCCGACTTTTGCGAGATCCGAACGTGGACGTCGCTGGTCGGCCTATGCGCTCCGCGTCGACGCCACGGTCAGGCGGCCAATCGCGTGATATTCGATACCGGCTGATTCGGGCAGCGCCGGCGCATACATGTTGCGTCCATCGAATACGACCGGCTGACGCAGAACCGCCTTGATCTGATCGAAATCCGGACTGCGGAACTCCTTCCACTCCGTCACGACGACCAGCGCATCGGCATCGACGAGAGCGTCCATGGCATGTTCGGCAAAGTGCAACCCCGGCGGCGAGCCAAGGGCTCGACGCGCTTCTGGCATGGCAATCGGGTCATAGGCGCATACCGTGGCGCCGCGCGACATCAGTTCGTCAATCAGCACCCTGCTGGGTGCTTCGCGCATGTCGTCTGTGTTGGGCTTGAACGCGAGACCCCACAGCGCGAATCGACGTCCCGCCAGATCCTCGCCGAAACGACGCACGATCTTTTGCACCAACACGCGCTTTTGGCCTTCGTTGGCGGTTTCGACGGCACTCAGCACATGCAGTTCGCGGCCGGCCTCGCCCGCCGTGCGGATCAGAGCTTTCACGTCTTTCGGGAAACACGATCCGCCGTAACCGCAACCGGCATAGAGAAATCCGAATCCGATGCGCGGATCACTGCCGATGCCTTGGCGCACCAGTTCGATGTCCGCACCCAGTCGCTCCGCGAGAAGCGCGAGTTCGTTCATGAACGAAATGCGCGTGGCCAGCATCGCGTTGGCGGCGTACTTGGTGAGTTCTGCCGAACGCAGGTCCATCACGACCAGTCGGTCATGGCTGCGCTGAAACGGCGCATACAGCGCGCGCATCAGCAGGATGGCTTGTTCATCCTCGGCGCCGACGATGATGCGGTCCGGGCGCATGAAGTCATCGACGGCGGCACCCTCCTTCAGGAATTCGGGGTTCGACACGACCGCGAAGCGCATCTTGGTGTCCCGCTTGGCCAGTTCCTCGTCGATGGCAGCGCGGACCTTGTCAGCCGTCCCGACCGGCACCGTGCTCTTGTCGACCACGACCTTGAAGTCCGTCATATGGCGACCGATGTTGCGCGCCGCCGCCAACACATATTGCAGGTCTGCAGAGCCGTCTTCGTCGGGCGGCGTGCCCACGGCGATGAACTGCAAGGTGCCGTGCGCGACGGCCCACGCCGTGTCTGTCGTGAAGCGCAGGCGGCCCGCGGCCACGTTGCGCGCCACGATCTGGTCCAACCCGGGCTCATGGATCGGAATTTCACCGCCGTTCAGGATGGCGATCTTCTTCGGATCGACATCCAGGCAAAGCACGTCGTTGCCCATTTCAGCCAGGCACGCGCCCGACACCAAACCCACATAGCCCGTACCGATGACTGTCACTTTCATATGGATGTTTCCTGAATGTCGCCCTTAAACGGCCTGCTCGTGCAGGGCCTTGATCAAATATTGCCCATAGCCATTCTTCAGCAATGGCGCTGCCAGCCGTTCGAACTGCGCTGCGTCGAGATCGAGCACGGCCTCGTCGCTGCTGGCCAGCCAATCGAGTACGAAGTTGCTGCCGATGAATCCGGCGCCGCCAGTGACCAGAATCATCGATGTGTTCGGTGTTCGGGACAAACCGAGATCGAAAATGCGGTTTCGGCCGTCCGTGATCAGCCTCGTCCGTAGCTGTCCTCGAAACGCACGATGTCGTCTTCACCCAGGTAGCTTCCGGACTGCACCTCGATGATTTCAAGCGGCACCTTGCCGGGGTTCGCCAGCCGGTGCACCTGCCCCAGCGGGATGTAGGTGCTCTGGTTCTCGGTAAGCAGGGTCACCGTGTCGCCATTCGTCACTTCGGCCGTGCCCGACACGACGACCCAGTGCTCGGCACGGTGGTGGTGCTTCTGCAAGCTGAGCGATGCACCCGGCTTGACCATGATGCGCTTGACCTGGAAGCGCGATCCCGAATCGATGCTGTCATACCAGCCCCATGGACGATGTACCTGCCGGTGCAGAGTGTGCTCGCTGCGCCCTGCGGCTTGCAACGCACCGACGATGTGCTTGACTTCCTGGCTGCGGCTGCGGTCGGCCACCAGCACCGCATCCGGCGTTTCCACCACCACCACGTTGTCCAGTCCGACGACACTGACCAGCCGACTCGTGCTGTGCACCAACGTGTCGTGACCGTCGCGTACCATCACGTCGCCCACCGCGACGTTGCCGGCCGCGTCCTTGATGCCGGTCTGCCAGACCGCATCCCAGGCGCCGAGGTCGGACCAGTTGGCCTCCAGCGGCACCATGCGGATGTCGAACTCCGCGCTGCCGGGACATTTCTCCATCACCGCATAGTCAACCGATTCGCTGGGTATGGCTGCGAACTTGTGCTTCTCCGGGCGCACGAAGCTGTCATCGGTGCTGCGTCCGTCCCATGCGGCACGTGTGGCGGCTTCGATATCCGGCCGAAAACGGTGCAGCGCCTTCAGCCATATCGACGCACGCACCACGAACATGCCGCTGTTCCAGTAGTAGCCGCCCTCGGCGAGATAGCGGCCAGCCGTGTCGGCATCGGGCTTCTCGACAAAACGCATGACGCTGGGCGACGTCGCGTCGTCGCCCGCGCAGCGGATATAGCCATAGCCGGTTTCAGGACGGTCGGGAACGACCCCGAGCACGACGATCGCGCCGTCCGAAGCCACACGCACGGCGCGCTGCAAGGCCGCACGGAACGCGGCCTCGTCGCCCACGGCTTGATCGGCAGGCGTCACGACCAGCACCGGGTCATCGCCCCCCTGAATGGCCAGCAACGCAGCCAAGGTCATGGCCGGCGCGGTGTTGCGGCCTGTCGGCTCCAGCAGCACCGTCGCTGGGTCGATGCTCAATGCCGTCATCTGATCGAGGATCAGAAAGCGGTGCTCTTCGTTTCCCACCACGCACGTCGCACGCACTTGGATGTCGTCTGCCCCCAGGGCGCCGAGCCGCAGCGCGGCCTGCTGGAACAGGCTATGGGCGCCCTGCAGAACGAGAAACTGCTTGGGATATGCGGCCCGCGACAAGGGCCACAGCCGCGTGCCACTGCCGCCGGCAATGATGACGGGTTGGAGCGGTAGGGGGTTCATATCATTCTCGCAGGCAGGTCATGTGGGTGGTGTGGCGGTGAAACCGCCCGGGTTCTGCTGTTGCCAGCGCCAACTGTCGGCGCACATGCGTCGCAGGTCGTGTTTCGCGCGCCAACCCAACAAGCGGTACGCCCGTGATACGTCGGCAAAGCAGGAAGCCACGTCACCCGCTCGACGCGGCGCGATGACGCAGGGTATCTCGCGGCCGCTGGCAAGCGCGTAGGCATTCACGACCTCGAGCACGCTGTGGCCTCTGCCGGTGCCGAGATTGACGGTCAGCGACGCCCGCGCATCGAACAGATGCCGCAGCGCCGCCACATGGCCTTCGGCCAGATCGCACACGTGGATGTAGTCGCGCACGCCCGTGCCGTCGACGGTGTCGTAGTCGTCACCGAAGACCTGCAGATGGGCCCGCCGGCCCACGGCCACCTGAGCCACATAGGGCATCAGGTTGTTGGGCGTGCCGCGCGGGTCTTCACCGATCAGACCGCTTTCGTGCGCGCCGACCGGGTTGAAGTAGCGCAACGTGGCCACCTTCCAGTCCGGATCGCTGGCCTGCAGATCGCGCAGAACCGTCTCGCCGATGAGCTTGGTCTGGCCATAGGGGTTGGTGGCGACCAGCGACGCATCTTCGGTGATAGGCAAGCGCTCGGGTTCCCCGTAGACCGTGGCGCTGGAACTGAACACGAGGCGGCGGCAACCCTGCTCGCGCATCGCATCGCACACGCTCAGCAAGCCACCGACATTGTTCGCGTAGTAGGTCAGCGGCGAAGAAACCGATTCGCCCACCGCCTTGAAGGCGGCAAAGTGCACTACGGCATCAGGTCTGTGCTCGGCAAACAAGCGCTGCATTGCCGAGCGATCGCAGACGTTCGCTCGCTCGAATGCCGGGACGCCACCGCACAGGGCTTCGATGCGTTGCAAGACCGCGGGCGAGCTGTTCGAGAAGTCGTCCACGCCGACAACGTGGAACCCGGCCTCGTGCAAGGCAATCCAGGTGTGCGACGCGATGTAGCCGGTGGCCCCGGTCAGCAAGACCGTGCGCGGGTTCATTGCAGGGCAAATCGCGCCGAACAACTGGCGCCCCAGGCCTTGTAGGACGACAAGGTGACCGGCTGATTGGCTTCCCGGTCGAAGATTGCGTACAAGGCGCTAGACAAACGCTGCACCGTGGCCCGGTCACTTCCGCCGACAGGTGAGTAGCTGCTGTTGTTCAATTCGATCAACTCGTTGCAGGCGGATTTCGGTGCGCTATGGAAGGTTCGCTGATAGCTTCGGTCTTCGAACATGGAATCGGATCGGGTTGCCGTGCTCGCGTACCTGGGGCCAGGGCAGGCCCTGGATCGATAGGTCTCGGCCACGACCCTAGGTGCCGCGAGGACGGTTTTGTCGGCCGGATTGTCCCCCAAATGCCAATGACAAGGGTCGGCTGGCTTCACGCGAGTGCCGGCCACCGGTCCCTACAATCGGGCAATGCTGCACAGTCTGAACGCGATGCTTGCTCCTGCCGTGATGGAGCGGCTCGCACTCGTCGTGAACCATGTCCTCGCCGCTGAACCGGCAGCGGTGGCACGTTTGACGCCTCACGCGCGGCGCACTATCCAGTTGCAGATGGCGAATTGGCCTTCACTGTTGCCGCCACCGCCATTGCTCGCGTTCAAGGTCACCCCGGCAGGCATGCTCGAGTGGCACAGTGAGGCTGACGCCAGCGTCGACGCCGACCTGCTGGTGCGTGTGCACGCCGCCAATCCCTTGCTTCTGATGGCGCGAGCGATGGCGGGTGACAAGCCCGCCGTGGAGATCGACGGCGACGCGCAATTGGCGGCCGACGTGAACTGGCTGCTGCACAACCTGCGCTGGGACGTTGCCGCGGACATGGAACGCATGTTCGGACCGGCTGTCGCTTATCCCCTGCATCGCCTGGCCTCGGCGCTCGCTCGCGGCCTGAGATCCGCTATGGAGGCTGCCCCCGGGCTGGCGCAGCGCGCGCGGCCACCCGCACCATGAGGCGTCTGCTGCGGCTGGTGTTCATCGTGTTCACCGTGCTGCGCTACGGTCTGGACGAACTGGCAATGTCCGGTTTCCGCCAGCGCTGGGTACGGGCGCTGTCCTGGACCGTGACCCTCGGACGACGCTTCGATCAGCCGCGCGGCGTGCGCCTGCGCCTCGCGCTCGAACGCCTCGGGCCGATTTTCGTCAAGTTCGGCCAGGTGCTTTCCACGCGTCGCGACCTGCTGCCCTTGGACGTGGCCGACGAACTTGCCAAGCTGCAGGATCGCGTTCCACCCTTTCCAGCCGCCAAGGCCGCCGCGCTGGTCGAAAAGGCCTTTGGCCGGCGGCTGACCGATCTGTTTGCCAGCTTCGAAGCCGAGCCGGTGGCCAGTGCATCGATCGCACAGGTGCATTTCGCCACGCTCAAGGGCGGCCGCGAGGTCGCGGTGAAGGTGCTGCGCCCGGGCATGCTCGACGTCATCGAGGACGACCTGACCCTGCTGCACACGCTGGCGCGCTGGGTCGAGCGACTGAGCGCCGACGGCAAACGGCTCAAGCCGCGCCAGGTGGTAGCCGAGTTCGACACCTACTTGCATGACGAACTCGACCTGGTGCGCGAAGCCGCCAATGCGGCGCAATTGCGGCGCAACATGCAGGACCTGAAACTGGTGATGGTGCCGGAAATGATCTGGGAGTTCTGCACCAGTACGGTCATCGTCATGGAGCGCATGTACGGCGTGCCGATCAGCCAGTCACAGCGGCTGCGCGAGGCGGGCGTGGACCTGCCGAAACTGGCCCGCGACGGCGTGACGATCTTCTTCACGCAGGTGTTTCGCGACGGCTATTTCCATGCCGACATGCATCCCGGCAACATCCAGGTCAGCACCGCGCCAGGCACCTTCGGGCGTTATGTGGCCCTCGACTTCGGCATCATCGGCACGCTCACCGAATGGGACAAGGAATACCTGGCGCAGAACTTCATCGCCTTCTTCCGACGGGACTACAAGCGTGTGGCCGAGCTGCATGTCGAATCCGGCTGGGTGCCGCCCTCGACCCGTGTCGATGCCTTGGAAAACGCCATTCGCGCGGTCTGCGAACCCCATTTCGACCGGCCGCTGAAGGACATCTCGCTAGGCCAGGTGTTGATGCGCCTGTTCCAGACCTCGCGCCGCTTCAATGTCGAGATCCAACCGCAACTGGTGCTGCTGCAGAAGACCTTGCTCAACATCGAAGGCCTGGGCCGCCAACTGGACCCCGAGCTCGACCTGTGGAGCACGGCCAAACCCTTCCTCGAGCGTTGGATGAATCAGCAGGTCGGATGGCAGGGGCTCGTCGACAGGATGAAGAACGAGGCGCCGCGCTATGCGCAGTTGTTACCCGAGTTGCCGCGCCTGTTGCACCAGGCCTTGCGCGCACCGGACAAAGCGGCCACCGAGACGGCGGCGTTGTCGGCCCTGCTCGCCGAACAACGACGCAACAGTCGGCTGCTGCTGGGCATTGTCTGGATCATCGTCGGCTTCGTGCTCGGTGCGGCGGTTTCCCATTGGGCCCTGCGCAGCATGGGCTGAGGCGCCAGGCGATGGCGGTTGTGCGCGCCGTGGGTTAGGATTTTCGACATCGATTCAATCACGTCACTGGGAGCTTCAATGGTGCGAACGAAACTTCTTGGCTACGCGCTCGCGATTTCGCTGGCTGCCGTTTCGGCGACCGTCACCGCGCAGGGCAAGGCCACGGATACGGGCGAGCCCAAGGTGCTCAATATCTACAACTGGTCAGACTACATTGCAGACGACACCTTGCAGAACTTCGAGAAGGAGACCGGCATCAAGGTGGTCTACGACAACTACGACAACAACGAGATCCTGCATGCCAAGCTCATTGCCGGCAAGACCGGTTACGACATCGTCGTGCCGAGCGCGCACTTCGCGAAGACACAGATCGAGGCGGGTCTGTACCAGCCCCTGGATCGCTCTCGCCTGCCGAACTGGAAGAACCTGGATGTCGCATTGCTGGAACAGCAGGCCAAGGTCGACCCCGGCAACCGCCACCTCGTGACCTGGCTGTGGGGCTTTGTCACGCTGGGCATCAACACCGAAAAGGTGAAGG
>JAHECC010000005.1:2255-6949 GCA_024641965.1 Rubrivivax sp. | reverse complement strand
AAGGACGTCGCGGAGAACCCGACGGTATTCCTGTCGGCCGCGGACATGAAGAAGCTGACCTCGCCCGATGCGGTGCCCCAGGATATCCGCAGGGTACAGACGCGGCTGTTCACCGGGTTCAAGGCCGGACGCTGAGGTCTGGCGGCTCGGACTGGCGAAACTATAATGATCGGTTTCGCCAAACGTGGCCGACCATGCCTATATATGCCTACAAGTGCGAGTCCTGCGGACACCGGCAGGACGTCTTGCAGAAGGTTTCCGACCCCGCGCTCGGCACCTGTCCGGCTTGCGGTGCGCAGAGTTTTGCCAAGCAGGTCACTGCCGCCGGGTTCCAGCTGAAGGGGTCGGGCTGGTACGCGACCGATTTCCGTGGCGGCAAGCCGACTGCTGAGGCGGAAAAGGCGGACAAAGCGGAAAAGCCCGACAAGCAGAAGTCGGACAAGGGCAGCGCCAAACCGGACGCGCCGGCCGGGCCCGAATCGAAACCTGCCGCAACCGCACCCACAGCGGCGCCAGCGGCTGCCAAGACAGGCGCGGCGCGACCGGAATCGACGTGAAGAAGTACCTGCTTGCCGGGCTGCTGGTATGGACCCCGCTGGCCATCACCGTGTGGGTCCTGAGCTGGCTTCTGAGCGCAATGGACGGCATGTTCGCCTGGCTGTTGTCGGCTCCGCAGGCCCTGCTGCCGGCCTCGGCCCATGCCAGCATCGAGCGCTTGCGCCATGTGCCGGGCATGGGTGTGCTGGTCATGGGCGTGGGCCTGCTGTTGACCGGCATGTTCGTGACCAACATCTTTGGTCAATGGTGGTTGCGACAGTGGGACCGCCTGTTGCACAACATCCCGATCGTCAGATCGGTCTATAGCTCGGTCAAGCAGGTGTCCGACACGCTGTTCTCCAGCAGCGGCAATGCCTTTCGCGAAGCGGTACTGGTGCAGTATCCGCGCCAGGGCTCATGGACCATCGCCTTTGTCACTGGCAAGCCCGGGGGTGAGGTTTCCCAGCATTTGCCAGGCGCCTATGTCAGCGTGTATGTGCCGACCACGCCGAACCCGACCTCCGGCTTTTTCCTGATGATGCAGCGCGCCGATGTGGTGCCGCTGGCCATGAGCGTGGACGAAGCATTGAAGTACATCATTTCAATGGGTGTCGTTGCCCCGCCGGGCCGCGCGACGCCTGTCGCACCTGCGCGAAATCAGCCCGGCTGATCGCGCTGCACCCTGCCTCGACTTGAGCTGACGCGGACTGGGCGCACGCCTTGCCGCATCGCACCGCTGAATCGACCGGCGGCGCCACACCACCGAACTGCCTTGGAGAACACCTATGAGAACCACCTACTGCGGACTTGTCAGCGAAACGCTGCTGGGGCAGACCGTGACGTTGATGGGCTGGGCGCACCGGCGTCGCGACCATGGCGGCGTGATCTTCATCGACCTGCGTGATCGCGAAGGCCTGGTGCAGGTGGTATGCGACCCGGATCGCGCGGCCATGTTCGCGACAGCCGAAAGCGTGCGAAACGAGTATTGCCTGAAGATCGTCGGGCTGGTGCGGGCGCGCCCCGAGGGCACGCAGAACGCCAACCTGACCAGCGGCAAGATCGAGGTGCTGTGCCACGAACTCGAGGTCTTGAATCCGAGCGTGTCGCCCCCCTTCCAGATTGACGACGAAAACCTCTCGGAGACCACGCGCCTGACGCACCGAGTGCTGGACTTGCGCCGCCCCAGCATGCAGCGCAACCTGATGTTGCGCTACCGCGTGGCAATGGAAGTACGCAAGTTCCTCGACGCCAACGGTTTCATCGACATCGAAACCCCGATGCTGACGCGCAGCACGCCGGAGGGCGCGCGCGACTACCTGGTGCCCAGCCGCGTGCACGATGGCCAGTTCTTCGCCTTGCCGCAAAGTCCGCAGTTGTTCAAGCAACTGCTGATGATGGCCGGCTTCGACCGCTACTACCAGATCACGAAGTGCTTCCGCGACGAAGACCTGCGCGCCGACCGTCAACCCGAGTTCACGCAGATCGACATCGAGACCTCCTTTCTCACGGAAGCGGAAATCCGCACGATGTTCGAGGAGATGATCCGCAGCACGTTCCTGCGGGCGATCGGCGTGGAGTTACCGCCGTTTCCGGTGATGACCTATGCGCAAGCCATGCAGCGCTTTGGTTCCGACAAGCCCGACCTTCGTGTCAAGCTGGAACTGACGGACATCACCGACGTCATGCGGGACGTGGACTTCAAGGTGTTCGCCGCGCCCGCGGCCATGCCTGACGGCCGTGTCGTCGCACTGCGCATTCCCGGCGGCGCAGAGATCAGCCGCAGCGAGATTGACGCTTACACCGAATTCGTGAAGATCTACGGTGCCAAGGGCCTGGCCTGGATCAAGGTCAATGACCTTGCCAAGGGCCGCGACGGGCTGCAGTCACCGGTGGTCAAGAACCTGAACGACCTGGCGCTGCACGAGACACTCAAGCGCAGCGGCGCGCAAAGCGGTGATCTGCTCTTCTTTGGCGCCGACAAGGCGAAAGTGGTCAACGATGCATTGGGTGCGCTGCGCGTGAAGGTCGGGCACAGCGAATTCGGAAGGGCCCATGGCCTCGTACAAGGCCAATGGGAGCCCCTTTGGGTCGTCGACTTTCCGATGTTCGATCGCGACGACGAAGCGCAGCGTTGGAATGCGGTGCATCATCCTTTCACCGCGCCAAAGGACGGACACGAGGACTGGCTGCAATCGGACCCGGGGCGCTGTTTGGCGAAAGCCTACGACGTGGTCCTCAACGGCATTGAGTTGGGCGGCGGATCGGTGCGTATCCACCGCGAAGAAATCCAAAGCAAGGTCTTTAGAGCACTCAACATCAGCGCGGAGGAGGCCCGCGCGAAATTCGGCTTTCTGCTCGACGCCTTGCAGTATGGTGCGCCGCCGCACGGCGGCATCGCCATCGGCCTGGACCGCCTGGTGATGCTGATGACCGGTGCGGAATCCTTGCGCGATGTGATTGCGTTTCCGAAGACGCAGCGGGCGCAGTGCTTGTTGACCGGGGCGCCAAGTGGGGTCGACGAGGGTCAGCTCAGGGACCTGCACATCAGGCTGAGAACCCCACAGTCGGCCTGAATCTCCGGACAAGTCATTTCTATCGATGGGCAGACTTCGTCCAACGGGAGCGCAGCCAAGCCAAGCAGTTTCGCGTCCCGAGTGCAACACCGACCTCAGTGAATTGAGGTTGAGGCTTGATGAACCTGTTTGAACATTCGGCCGGCGACTGCCAGTGGCCCCAGCCGAAATCGGTTTGGACTATGAATATCGCCTTGTAATGTGCCTCAGTGGCTCAAGTCCGACGGACGCCTAGAGCCGCCAGGGCCTGGCGCCAACAGCTAGGAGCTCGTTGACATCGTAGGTGCTCTTTACATCGGTAAAGACGCCCCCGGGGACAAGCTTGCCGACCAATCCCGCGACTCCCAGGTCCAGGTATTCCTTGTGTGACACCGCTGCGACGATGGCTGATGCTTGCGGCAAATCATCCCATGCGGTCAATGCCACGCCATACTCATGTACGCATTCGGTCGAATCGGCGATGGGGTCGTGCACCAGAACGTTCGCGCCAAAGCTCTGCAGCTCCCGGACGACGTCGATGACCTTGCTGTTGCGCAAGTCGGGGCAGTTCTCCTTGAAGGTCATGCCCAACACGACGACGGGAGCATCCTTGACCGGCAGATTGTTCGCGATCATTTTCTTGACCGTCTGCTCAGCAACGTACTTGCCCATGCTGTCATTGATGCGTCGCCCCGCCAATATGACCTGTGGCGTGTAACCCAGCATCTCCGCCTTGTGCGTCAAATAGTATGGGTCCACGCCAATGCAATGTCCGCCGACAAGGCCCGGCCTGAAGGGCAGGAAGTTCCACTTCGTGCCGGCCGCCTGCAGCACCTCGAGCGTGTCGATGCCGATTCGATGGAATATGACAGAAAGTTCGTTCATCAGCGCAATGTTCAAATCGCGCTGCGTGTTCTCGATGACCTTGGCCGCCTCGGCCACCTTGATGCTGCTTGCCGCGTAGACCCCCGCAGTGATGATCGAGCCGTACACCTCGGCGACGCGCGCCAGGGTTTCGGGCGTATCACCCGAAACCACCTTCACGATCTTGGTTACGGTGCGTTCCTTGTCGCCAGGGTTTATGCGTTCCGGGCTGTAGCCTACGAAGAAGTCCTGCTTCCACTTCAGCCCCGAGTGCTTCTCGATGATGGGGATGCAGACTTCCTCGGTGGCGCCCGGATACACAGTGGATTCGAAGACCACGATCGCACCGCGTTTCAGGTGCTTGCCAACGGTTTCGGATGACTTGACCAGCGGCGCGAAGTTCGGCTGATGGGCGTCGTCAACGGGCGTTGGTACGGCCACAACAATGAAATCGGCCTCGCGCAGCACCTTCGGATCAACTGAGAACGTCAACTGATCGGACGACTTCAGTTGGATAGGAGAAACTTCACCCGTAGGGTCGATATGTCGAATATAGCTGTCGATCTTCTCCTTCGACAGATCAAACCCGACTGTTCTGAATTTCCTGCCGAACTCTACTGCCAACGGCAGTCCAACATAACCCAGTCCGACTACTGCAACCACTGTCATAAATCAACCTTTCAGAGAATTCGCAGAAGTGACACCGCTTCGGCAGCACTAGAAATTGAATATCTTCTCTAC
>JAHECC010000005.1:0-2155 GCA_024641965.1 Rubrivivax sp. | reverse complement strand
GGACGGCGCCCGCGTTTGCTGCCGCCAGCTATGGCAGCGCGTGCAAGTTCTACGACACGGTCAGGGTCGGTGCCCGCCAAGACGTTTGTGCCTTCGTCAACGGTAATTGGTCGCTCGGTATTCTCGCGAATCGTGACACAGGGAACGCCAAGCGCTGTGGTCTCCTCCTGCATGCCTCCACTGTCGGTCAGGACCACAACAGCGTCTTTCCAGAGATTGAGGAATGACATATAGCCTTGTGGACCCAGAAGCTCGACGCGCTTTCCAAGATCGACGCGGAACCGCTGCAGGTTTGCGCGGGTGCGAGGGTGAACCGGAAAAGCCAACGGCAAGTCGGCTGCAATCGCGTTCAGCGCCATGGCGACTCGGCGCAAAGAATCCTCGTCGTCGACATTCGACGGTCGATGCAACGTGACCACGCCGTAGCGCTGGTTGCGGCTGCGGAAGCCCGCCGTCTCGAAGACGCCCCTGTCCATGGTCTCCAGTCGAGCAGCCTGGTACAAGACATTGTCAACCATCACGTGACCAACATCGAACACGTTGTCCATCGCTTTGCCTTCGCGACGCAAATGATCAATGCCACTCGGTTCAGTGACGAAGAACCAGTCGCTGATGGCATCTGTCACCAAGCGATTGATCTCTTCGGGCATGGTCATATCACCGCTGCGCAGCCCAGCTTCGACGTGCGCCACTGGCACGCACATCTTCTTGGCCACGATCGCACATGCCAACGTGGAATTGACGTCGCCGACGACGAGCACGCAATCGGGCTTTGACTCCCTGCAGTAATTTTCGAAGGCAAGCATGATCTTGCCAGTCTGCTCCGCATGCGTGCCGCCCCCTGCGCCCAATCGCACGTCCGGTGCGGGGATACCAAGCTCTTCGAAGAACACTTCGTTCATGTCGCGGTCATAGTGCTGACCGGTATGCACGATGCGCCAGTCGATCCGGCCATCCGTGCGCAAGGCACGGACGATCGGCGCAATCTTCATGAAGTTGGGTCGGGCACCCGCGACCAAGTAGATACATGGCCTGTTCATGGCGCCCCTCGCGTCAGAGCCCAAAGTATTCGCGGTACCAGCGCACGAAGTTGTCAATCCCGTCTGCCACCTGCGTCTTCGGACGGAAGTCGGTCCATTCGCCAAGTTCCGAGATGTCAGCAAAAGTGGCCGGCACGTCGCCGTCCTGCATCGGCAGGAAGTTTTTCACGGCCTGGCGACCGACGGCCCGCTCGATGGCTTCAATGAACACCATCAATTGCACGGGATCGTGGTTGCCGATGTTGAAGACTCTGTACGGCGCGCTGGACCGGGCCGGGTCCGGGCATGCCGCGTCGTATCCAGTATCGGCTGTTGCTTCGCGGTCAAGGACTTTCACAACGCCCTGTGCGATGTCATCGATATAGGTGAAGTCGCGCACCATCTTGCCGTGGTTGAACACGTCGATGGCCCGGTTTTCGAGGATTGCTTTCGTGAACAGAAACAGCGCCATGTCCGGACGCCCCCAAGGACCGTAGACCGTGAAGAAGCGCAGCCCCGTGGTCGGCAAACCGTACAAGTGGCTGTAGGTGTGCGCCATCAGTTCGTTGGCCTTTTTCGTCGCGGCGTACAGGCTGACCGGATGATCAACGTTGTCGTGCTCCGAGAAGGGCATTCGCGCGTTGCCGCCATAAACGCTGGAACTGGACGCGTAGACCAAGTGAGCCACGCCGCCATGGCGGCACCCCTCCAGCACGTTCGTGAAACCCACGATATTGCTGTCGATGTACGCATGCGGGTTGTGCAGCGAATAGCGCACGCCCGCCTGCGCCGCGAGGTGCACGACTCTTTCGAAGCGTTCTTGCGCAAACAGCCGCTCCATCTCGGCGCGGTCCGCCACATCCACACGCAGGAAGCGGAATTGCGGATGTGATGCCAGCCGCGCGAGGCGGTCTCGCTTCAGCTGCGGATCGTAGTAGTCGTTCAGATTGTCCAGACCAACGACTTCATCGCCGCGCGCCAAGAGCAACTGCGCTACATGCATGCCGATGAAGCCGGCAGCGCCCGTAACAAGAATCTTCATTCGCTATTCATGCGCATGCCATCAGCGCTTCCTTAACGACCGATTATCAGTGACACGCTGGATTTAAGACCGCGTCAAAGCTCACGTTGCTTCG
>JAHECC010000296.1 GCA_024641965.1 Rubrivivax sp. | reverse complement strand
GCTGGCGCGAAGCGGACGGCCGGCATGTGCTTCGCTTCGAGGCCCCTGTGGCCGCGGTCGAGCATGCCGAAGTCAACGAGGCCATCCGCCTGACGACGCGCGCCTTCAACCAGACGCTGGAACGGCTGATCGTGCGCCGCCCCGAGCAATGGTGGTGGGTGCACCGTCGCTGGAAGCCCTGGCCGGCGCGCAAGAGGCGCCAAGGCGGCTGAGAGGCGCGTCAGGCCGACGCGCCCTGCCCCAGCCCCAGCAGCCGCATCGCGTTGCCCTTCAGGATGCCGGGCTTGACCTTGTCCTTGAAGCCGGCCTCCTCGAAGTCGGCCATCCAGCGGTCGGGCGTGATCAGCGGGTAGTCGCTGCCGAAGAGCATGCGGTCGGACAGCAGCGTGTTCGCGTACTGCACCAGTTGCGGCGGAAAGTATTTCGGGCTCCAGCCGGACAGGTCGATCCACACATTCGGCTTGTGCAGCGCCAGCGACAGCGCCTCGTCCTGCCATGGCCACGATGGGTGCGCGACGATGATCTGGATGTCGGGGAACTGGATCGCCACGTCCTCCAGCAGCATCGGGTTGCTGTTCTGCAGGCGCAGCCCGCCACCACAGCGCATGCCGCTGCCGATGCCCGAGTGGCCGCTGTGGAAGATGGCCGGCATCTTGTATTCGTTGATGACCTCGTAGATCGGCCAGGCCATGCGGTCGTAGGGCAGGAAGTCCTGCACCGTGGGATGGAACTTGAAGCCCTTGACCCCGTGCTGCTCTATCAGCCGCCGCGCCTCGCGCGCGCCCATCTTGCCCTTGTGCGGGTCGATGCTGGCGAAGGCGATCATCATGTCGGCGTTGGCCTTGGCGGCCTCGCAGATTTCCTCGTTCGGGATGCGCTGGCGGCCCATCTTCGCTTCGGCATCCACCGTGAACATCACCAGCCCGATCTTGCGCTCGCGGTAGTAGGCGATGGTCTCCTCGATCGTCGGCCGCCGGTTCGAGCGGAAGTACTTGTCGGCGGCGCGGTCGTACTCTTCACCGTAGTTGTCGAAGGGGTTCCAGCACGACACCTCGGCGTGGGTGTGGGTGTCGATGGCGATCAGCTCGTCGATGTTCACAGGCGTGCTCCTTGTCGGGCTTCAAAATTAGTTATGATTGGTAATCATATGCCAGAATGCCGATCTTCCCACGGATAGCGCCATGAGCAAACAGACCCCTGCCTCGGACCCCCTTATGGCACAACGTGACGGCGCGTTGATGCACCTGCGACTGAACCGACCGGCCAAGCGCAACGCCGTCAATGACACGTTGATCGAATGCCTGGACCGGGCCTTCGCCACGCTGCCGGAAGACGTCGGTTGCGTCGTGCTCAGTGGCGAAGGCGCGCACTTCTGTGCCGGACTCGACCTGGGCGAACTGGCCGAGCGCTCGGTCTATGAAGGCGTACAGCATTCGCGCATGTGGCATGCCGCGCTGGAGCGCATCCAGTACGCACGCGTGCCGGTGTTAGCGGTGCTGCACGGCGCGGTGGTCGGCGGTGGGCTGGAAATCGCGGCGGCGGCGCACCTGCGCGTGGCTGAAGCCAGCGCCTTCTACGGCCTGCCCGAAGGCCAGCGCGGGCTGTTCGTCGGCGGTGGCGGCTCGGTGCGCATCCCGCGCCTGATGGGTGTGGCGCGCATGGCCGACATGATGCTTACCGGCCGCGTCTTCGCGGCCGATGAAGGTCAGCAGGCCGGGCTGTCGAACTACCTGGTGGCCGAAGGCGAAGGCCTGGCCAAAGCCTTCGAGTTGGCGCGCAAGATTTCAGGCAATGCGCCGCTGTCCAACTTCGCGGTGATCCAGGCGCTGCCGCGCATTGCCGAACTCGGTCCGAACGAAGGGTTGTTCATGGAGTCTCTGGTCGCCGCCATCGCGCAGGGCGATCCGGCGGCCAAGCAGCGCATGCAGGCCTTCCTGGACGGCAAGGCGGCCAAGGTGGCCAAGTCATGAGCGCCCATTCGTTTCGCGAGGTGCGGCTGGGCGGCTGCGTCAGCGCGTTGCACGAGCAGGATGCGCAGGGCGTGCACCGCATGCGCTCCACCGAGCCGCTGGCCGCCTTCCCGCAGCGCCTGACCGACCGGCTGGAGGAGCATGCCGCACGCACGCCGGGGCGGGACATGGTGGCGCGGCGAGGACCGGACGATGCATGGCAGCGCATCAGCTACGCGCAAATGCTCGATCGCGTGCGCCGCCTCGGCCAGGCGCTGGCGCAACGCCCGCTGTCGGTCGAACGGCCGATCGTCATCCTGTCTGACAACGATCTCGAGCACTACACGCTGGCACTGGCGGCGATGTGGGTCGGTGTGCCCTATGCGCCGGTGTCGGTGGCCTATTCGACGTTGTCGCAGGATTTCGGCAAGCTGCGCCACATCCTCGACACGCTGACGCCGGGACTGGTGTTCGCCGCCAACGGCCATGTGTTTCGCAACGCTCTCGCCCAGTGCGTGCCGGCCGATGTCGAGATCCTGCTGACTGGCGGCGAGGACACGCCGGCACTGACCGGCCGGCGCGTGACGCACTTCGACGACCTGCTGGCCAGCGCGCCCGGTGCCGAAGAGGCGGCGGCCCACGCACGCGTCGGGCCGGACACGATTGCCAAGTTCCTCTTCACCTCGGGCTCGACCAAGCAGCCCAAGGGCGTGGTCAACACGCAGCGCATGCTGTGTGCGAACCAGCAGATGCTGCGCCAGTGTTTCGCCTTCCTCGCCGACGAGCCGCCGGTGCTGGTGGACTGGCTGCCGTGGAACCACACCTTCGGCGGCAACCACAACGTCGGCATTGCGCTGTACAACGGCGGCACGCTCTACATCGACGAGGGAAAGCCGACGCCCAAGGGCATCGAGACCACGCTGCGCAACCTGCGCGAGATCGCGCCGACGATCTATTTCAACGTGCCCAAGGGCTTCGAGGAGATCGCGCGCGCGATGGACCACGATGCCGACCTGCGCCGCAAGCTGTACTCGCGCGTCAAGGCCTTCATGTACGCCGGCGCGGGCCTGAGCCAGGCGGTGTGGGACCACCTGGATCGCCATGCGCGCGAGGCTACCGGCCAGCGCATCCGCATGCTCACCGGCCTGGGCATGACCGAGACCGCGCCATCCTGCACCTTCGCCGTCGGCGACGACATCGCCTCCGGTGACATCGGCCTGCCGGCGCCGGGCGTCGAGGTCAAGCTGGTGCCGCTGGACGGCAAGCTGGAAGTGCGCTTCCGCGGGCCAAATGTCATGCCTGGCTACTGGCGCGCACCAGAAGAGACTACCGCCGCCTTCGACGAGGAAGGCTACTACTGCACCGGCGATGCCGTGGCCTTCAAGGATCCCACGCAGCCGCAGCATGGCCTGCGCTTCGACGGCCGCATCGCCGAGGACTTCAAGCTGTCCACCGGCACCTTCGTCAACGTCGGCCCGCAGCGCATGCGCATCGTGCTCGCCGGCGACCCGCTGGTGCAGGACGTGGTGCTCACCGGCATCAACCGCGACGAGCTGGGCGCGCTGATCTTCCCGCGCGTCGAGGATGCGCGGCGCCGCTTCCAATTGCCGGCCGGGGCCAGCGCGGCCGAGGTGTCCGCACATCCCGAGGTGCGCGCGTTCTTCCAGCAACTGATCGACCGGCTGTGGGCCGAAGGCACCGGCAGCGCGACGCGCGTGGAGCGTGCGCTGCTGCTGGCCGAGCCGCCACACATCGACCGCGGCGAAGTCACAGACAAGGGCTC
>JAHECC010000100.1 GCA_024641965.1 Rubrivivax sp. | reverse complement strand
CCTCGGGCATCGGGCTGGCCATCGCCAAGGCCATGGCGCAGGCCGGCGCCAACGTCGTGGTGCACGGCATCGAAACGCCCGAACAGGGCCAGCCCATCGCCGCCGATGTGGCCAAGGCCGGTGGCTCCCGCTGCGTCTACCTGAGGGCCAATCTGGCCAAGGCGGCCGAGGCCGAAGGGCTGGTAGGCGCCGCCGAGAAGGCGCTGGGGCCGCTGGATATCGTGGTCAACAACGCCGGCATCCAGTTCACCTGCCCGATCGAGAGCTTTGCCACCGACAAGTGGGACGCGATCATCGCCGTCAACCTGTCGTCGGCCTTCCACACGATGAAGGCGGTGGTGCCCGGCATGCGCGAGCGCGGCTGGGGGCGCATCGTCAACATCGCCTCGGTGCACGGGCTGGTGGCCTCGGTCAACAAGGCCGCCTACCTGGCGGCCAAACATGGCCTGGTGGGCCTGTCGAAGGGCGTGGCACTGGAGACCGCGCCGCAGGGCATCACCGTCAACTGCATCTGCCCAGGCTGGACCGACACCGTGCTGATCCAGCCACAGATCGACGCCAAGGCCGCCGTGCATGGCGGTGACCGCGCGGCGGGCATCCGCGACCTGCTGAGCGAGAAGCAACCCAACCTGACGCTGCTGCCACCCGAGCGCATCGGCGATGTCGCGGTGTTCCTGTGCAGCGACGCGGCCGCCGGCATCACCGGCGTGGCGCTGCCCGTGGACGGCGGCTGGACCGCGCAATAGCGGCATGCGTCGCCGCGCGACTTCGATGAAGGCGCGCCGATGATCCTGCTCGACCCGCTCGCGCGACCGGTCATCGGCCACCGCGGCAACCGCGCGTTTGCGCCCGAGAACACGCTGCCGGCCTTCCTCGAGGCGGTCGCGTTGGGCGCCGATGCGCTCGAGTTCGACCTGCGCGTGGCACGTTGCGGCACGCTCGTCGTGATGCACGACGCCACGCTCGAACGTACCACCGACGGCGAAGGCGAGGTGGCGGCCCGCAGCGCAGCCGAACTCGCGCGGCTGGATGCCGGCGCGAAGTTCACGCGCGACGACGGGCAGAGCTTTCCGTGGCGCGGCCGCGGTGTCACCGTGTCCACCTTCGACGAGGTGGTCGAGGCACTGCCGCGCGACCTGCCGCTGATCATCGAGCTGAAGACACCCGCCGCCACCGAGCCGTTGCGCGCGGCGGTGCGCCGCCACGGCCTGGCGCATCGCATCATCGTCGCCGGCTTCGACCCGGCCGCGACGCGGCCGCTGCGCAGCGCCGGCTTCGCGTTGGGCGCCAGTTCGCGTGACGTGATCGCGCTGCTGCCCGCCGCCCTGCTGCGCAGGCGCAGCAAGCCCAGCCATGTGCAGGCGCTTTGCATCCCAACACGCTGGCATGGCCTGCCGGTGCCGATCGCCGCGCTGGCGCGCACGCTGCGAGGCAGCGGCACGGTGATCCATGTCTGGACGGTGAACGACCCGGCGCAAGCAGCGCAGCTCTGGCGGGCCGGGGCCCAGGGCATCCTCAGCGACGACCCGGCAACGATCATGGCCGCACGGCGCGAGGCCGGCATCTGATACGGTGGCAGCCTCGTCAACCCGAGGACCACTGCATGAGCACCGCCACCCGACCCGGCCGCCTGATTGGACGCAAAGCATTCATCACCGGCGCCAGCCGTGGTATCGGCCGCGCCATCGCGCTGCGTTATGCCGAAGAAGGCGCCGAGCTGTTCCTCAGTGCCAGCGGACATGGGCCGCTGGACGAGACGCGCGCGCTGGCCGAAGGGCTGGGCGCCAAGGTGCACACCCATGCGGCCGATATCAGCGACCGATCCGCGGTGCAGGCCATGGTCGACGCCGCGCTGTCGGCCTGCGGCAGCATCGACGTGCTGGTGAACAACGCCGGCGTGTACAGGGCAGCGCGCCTCGTCGACTACACGCCCGAGGACTTCGACCGCATCATGCAGGTCAACGTCTATGGCGCCTTCCACGTGATGCAACTGCTGCTGCGCCATATGCAGTCGCGTGGCCGTGGCAAGGTGATCAACATCGCCTCCACCGCCGGCAAGTGGGGCTCGATGAATCAGAGCGCCTACAACGCATCGAAGCACGCGCTTGTCGGGCTGACGCGCTGCGCCGCGCTGGAAATGGGTGCGCATGGCATCAACGTCAACGCCATCTGCCCCGGCTTCGTGCAGACCGACATGATCGAAGACTTCCGCACCCATGCCGAGATCCTCGGCGTGCCCTTCGAGAAGGTGGTGGAAGCCGGCCTGGCACGCGTGCCGTTGAAGCGTTTCCTGCAGCCGAAGGAGATTGCCGATCTCGCCGTGTACCTGGCCTCGGGCGAATCCGACGGCATGACCGGCCAGACGCTGCTGCTCGACGGTGGCATGCTGATGGTCTGACACTTCACCGAAAAAGGAACCCACCATGCGCCATCGCCCGCTCGGCCGCACCGGCCTGTTCGTCTCCGAGATGTGCCTGGGCACGATGACCTTCGGCGGTGGCGCTGGACTGTGGGCGCAGATCGGATCGGTGCAGCAGGCCGAGGCCGAGCAACTGGTCGGCCAGGCACTGGACGCCGGCATCAACTTCATCGACACCGCGGATGTCTATTCAGCCGGGCTGGCCGAGCAGATCACCGGCCGGGCGCTGAAGAACCTGAAGGTGCCGCGCGACAGCGTGCTGCTGGCCACGAAGGTTTTCGGCGAGATGGGCCCGGGCGCGAATGCGCGCGGTGCCTCGCGCGCGCACATCCTCGACGGCGTGCGCGCCAGCCTGAAGCGGCTGCAGACGGACCATATCGACCTGTACCAGATCCACGGCTTCGACCCGGCCACGCCGATCGACGAGACGCTGCGCGCGCTGGACCACCTGGTGCGCCAGGGCGACGTGCGCTACATCGGTGTGTCGAACTGGGCCGCGTGGCAGGTGGCCAAGGCGCTGGGCATCAGCGAGCGGCTGGGGCTGGCGCGCATCGATTCGCTGCAGGCCTACTACACGCTGGCCGGGCGCGACCTGGAGCGCGAGATCGTGCCGATGCTCACCAGCGAGGGCGTCGGCCTGATGGTGTGGAGCCCGCTGGCCGGCGGGCTGCTCAGCGGCAAGTTCGCACGCGATCAGGCGGGCGAAGAAGGCAGCCGGCGCGTCAGCTTCGACTTCCCGCCGGTGCAGCGCGAACGCGCCTTCGACTGCATCGACGCGATGCGCACGATGGCCACGCAACGCGACGTGTCGGTGGCGCAGATCGCGTTGGCCTGGCTGCTGCACCAGCCATGGGTGAGCAGCGTGATCATCGGCGCCAAGCGGCCCGAGCAGCTGGCCGACAACCTGGCCGCCACGCGGGTCTCGCTGAGCAAGGACGAGCTGCGGAAACTGGACGAGGTCAGTCGCCTGCCGAACGAATACCCGGGCTGGATGCTGGCGCGCCAGGGTGAGGCGCGCTACAAGCAACTGCATGATGCGCGGCCGCCCGAGGGCAGCTGAAGCCCTTCGGATTCAGGCGCTTTGTGCCATCGCGCGCACTTGAGCGATCCAACCTGCGAGCGCGTGCATCTGTTTGCCGACGAACTCGCGCGTGGCAGCATCGGTGCACTCGCCCTGCGGCGTGAACTTGGCGCCAGCCATGCCGATGAAGATCTCCGGCTTGGCCAGCACCATCGCGTTCATGAACAGCATCACCTTGCGCAGGTCGTACTGCACGCGCGCGCCACCCACCGGGCCGGGCGCGGCGCTGAGGATGGCCACCGGCTTGAACGCAAACGGTTGATCGTCGCCGCGCGAGACCCAGTCGAGCAGGTTCTTCAGCATGCCCGGGATGGAGAAGTTGTATTCCGGCGTGGCGATGAGCACCGCGTCGGCGCGGCGGATGCGCTCCCGAATCACACGCACCGGCTCGGGCAGGCCCTGTGCCAGCACGTCGGCGTTGAAGGGCGGCACCGACGACCAGTCGGCGATGTCCAGCTTCATCTGGGCCGGCATGCTGTCGCCGGCCAGCGTCAAGGCCATGCGGTTGATGGAGGCAGCGCGCAGGCTGCCACAGATGCCGAGGATGTCGAGGGTTTGCATGGATCGGACTGCGCAATGGAGAAGGTCGGCATTGTCGTCGCCGCGCGCGATGGCGCGGCCGCGGTGCACACAAAGCCCTGCGCCGCGTAGAGTTGCACATCGACCAGCAGACCCGGAGACCCGATGACACCAACCCAGGCACTTCGAGTGGACACGCTGCCCTACCAATGTGGCTTCGGCAACCAGTTCGCCAGCGAGGCGGTGCCCGGCGCCCTGCCGGTGGGCCGCAACTCGCCGCAGCGCGCCCCGCTCGGGCTGGTCGCCGAGCTGCTGTCCGGCACGGCCTTCACCGCACCGCGCGGCCACAACCTGCGCACCTGGATGTACCGCAAGCGACCGAGCGCGATGCAGGCGCCGTACACACGCATCAGCAACGGCGCGTGGTGCACCGGGCCCTTCGACAAGGTGCCGACACCCGCCAATCGCCTGCGCTGGGACCCCTGCCCGATGCCCAACGGCGAGGCCGACTTCATCGACGGCCTTTACACCGTGGCCGGCAACGGCGACGCGCATGCGCAGACCGGTGTAGCGGCACATGTCTATCGCGCCAACCGCTCGATGCAGCGTCGCTACCTGGTCAATTCCGACGGCGAGATGTTGCTCGTGCCGCAGCAAGGCTCGCTGCGCCTGCACACCGAGCTGGGCCGGCTCCAGCTCGGCCCGGGCGAGATTGCACTGCTGCCGCGCGGCCTGCGCTGGCGCGTCGAACTGCTCGAAACCGAGGCGAGCGGCTATGTGTGTGAAAACTACGGCGCGCCTTTCCGCTTGCCCGAGCTGGGGCCGATCGGGTCCAACGGGCTGGCGAACCCACGCGATTTCCTGGCGCCGGTGGCGGCGCATGAAGACGATGCAGGCCCGGTGCGCATCGTGAACAAGTTCCTCGGCCACCTGTGGGAAGGCACGCAGCCGCACTCACCGCTGGATGTGGTCGCCTGGCACGGCAACCTGGTGCCCACCAAGTACGACCTGGCGCACTTCATGGTCATCGGCACGATCAGCTTCGACCACCCCGACCCGTCGATCTTCACCGTGCTCACCTCGGGCAGCGACACGCCCGGCGTGGCGAACTGCGACTTCGTCATCTTCCCGCCGCGCTGGCTGGTGGGCGAAGACACCTTCCGCCCGCCCTGGTTCCACCGCAACGTGATGAGCGAGCTGATGGGGCTGGTGAAGGGCGTGTACGACGCCAAGGCCGAAGGTTTCGTGCCCGGCGGCATCAGCCTGCACAACTGCATGCTGCCGCACGGGCCCGATATGGCCACCTACGACAAGGCCAGCAGCGCCATGCTCGAACCGCACAAGGTAGACGACACGCTGGCCTTCATGTTCGAAAGCCGCCATGTGTTCCGGCCCACCGCGCAGGCATTGCAGGCCGGGCATCTGCAGAGCGGCTACGACCGCGTGTGGGACGGTTTCGAATCGAGGTTCGCGACGAAGCCCCTCAAGGCATCGTCGCCACCATGACCGCATAGGCCTTGAACACCGCGCTGGCCGGCGCGCCGATCTTCAGGTCGAGCGCATCGAGGCCGTCGTTCGTCAGCGTGGCGGTGAGCGCCATCCCGCCGGGCAGGGTCAGCACCACCAGCGACGACACCGCGCCCCTCTCGATGCGCGACACCGTTCCTTGCAACTGGTTGCGCGCCGACAGCTGCCAGCCTGCGAAGTCGCTGACCAGCACCACCGCCGAGGCCTTGACCAGCGCCAGCGCCTCCTTGCCCTTCTTCAGCTTCAGCCGCCGCGCCGCTGCGCTGGTCAGCGTGGCGGTAATGCTGTCGCCGCTCTTCAGCGCGATCGTCACCTCGGCCGACACCGGGCCGACATCGAGCGCGCTGACGGTGCCGGCGAACTGATTGCGTGCGCTGGTCTTCATCGACATCCTCCGTAGAAGCCCGTGCAGGGCGGGGTGGTTTGCCAGGTCGGCTTCCTGGGCTTGAAGAAAGACCTGCTGCCGCTGCTGCAGCGTGCGCCAGGCCTGCAGCAACTCGAGTGCCGCCGCGGTAAGGGTGGTGCCGCCGGCCGAGGTGTGCAACAGCGGCGCCTGCGCCAGGTTGCAGGCCGCTTCCAGCAGCAGCCAGGCACCCTTGTAGCTGAAGCCCGCGGTGCGCGCGGCGCGGTTGATCGAGCCGGTCACACGCAGCGCATCCAGCAGCGCAAAGAAGCGTGCGTCGAGCCGGCCGGCGATCTTCAGTTCGGCGCTGAGCAGCGATCCGTCCTTCATTCCATCAGCGCTACGGTCTTCACCTGTGCCCACACCCGCAATCCCGGCGCCAGCGCCAGCTTGTGCGCTGAGCGCCGCGTCAGCCGTGCTACCAGCGGAAGCGTGCCGACACGCACGCGCACCAACGCCAGTGCCGGGTGTTCGTCATCGGCAATGGCCTCGACCGTACCGTGCAACTGGTTGCCGATACTTGTGCCGATCTGTGGCGCGGTGGCCAGGCTGACATCGCGCGCCAGCACGCGCACGCGCACGTCGCTGCCCAACGCGAGTCCATGGTCGCGCGTCCACAGGCTGCCTTCGACGCCACCGAGTTGCAGCCGCGCCAGATGCCAACGCGCATCGAGTTCGGCGACGCGGCCTTCGAGCACCACGCCGGCGCCCTCGCCGCGCGCCGTGGGCAGGTCCAGCCGCGCCAGCATGTCGGCCAAGGGCCCGTCGGCGACGATGCGGCCCTGGTCCATCAGCACCAGGTGGTGCGCCAGCTGCGCCACCTCATCGATGGCGTGGCTGACGTAGACCACTGGAATCGCCAGTTCGCGGTGCAGGCGCTGCAGGTAGGGCAGCACCTCGGCCTTGCGCGCGGCGTCGAGTGCCGCAAGCGGCTCGTCCATCAGCAGCAGCTCGGGGCTGGTGGCCAGCGCACGCGCGATGGCCACGCGCTGGCGCTCGCCGCCGGACAAGGTGTCGGGCTTGCGCGCCAGCAGATGGCCGATGCCGAGCAACGCCACCGCCTGCTCGAGCACGATGCGCCGCCGTGCCACTGCGACCCTGCGCTGGCCGTAGTCAAGGTTGCGGCGCACGTCGAGGTGCGGGAACAGCGCCGCCTCCTGGATCACATAGCCCAATGCGCGCTTGTGCGTGGGCACGAAGCGCCGCGTGGCATCGTCCTGCCACAGCGCATCGCCCATGCGCACCTGCCCGGTGGCGCGCTCCAACCCGGCCAGCGCGCGCAGCACCGTGGTCTTGCCGCAGCCGGAAGGGCCCAACAGCGCGCTGATGCCGCGCCCGGGCAGCACCAGCGACACGTCCAGCGCAAAGGCCGCGCGCTGCAGTTGCAGGCGGGCTTCGATCACGGTGCCACGCCCACCGGTTCGCGGCGCGGCCGGTTCACGACATGCAGCGTCACCAGCACCAGCAAGGCAAACACCACCATGCCGGCCGCCAGACGGTGCGCGTCGGCAAAGGCCATCGACTCGACATGGTCGTACAGCGCCACCGACAACACGCGTGTCTTGTCGGGGATGTTGCCGCCGATCATCAGCACCACGCCGAACTCGCCCACGGTGTGCGCAAAACCGAGCACGCTCGCGGTGATGAAACCCGGCCGCGCCAGCGGCACGGCGATGCTGAAGAAGCGGTCCAGCGGGCCGGCGCGCAGCGTGGCGGCGGCTTCCAAGGTGCGCTCGGGAATGGCGTCGAAGGCCTGCAGAATCGGCTGCACCACGAAGGGCAGCGAGTAGACCACCGAGGCCACCACCAGACCGGCAAAGCTGAAGGGCAGAAGCCCCAGGCCGAGCGATTGCGTCAGCTGGCCCACCGGGCCCTGCGGTCCCAGCAACAGCAGCAGGTAGAAGCCCAGCACCGTCGGGGGCAGCACCAGCGGCATCGCCACCAGCGCCAGCCACAGCGGCTTCCAGGCCGAGTGCGTGCGCGACAGCCACCAGGCCAGCGGCGTGCCCACCAGCAGCAGCAGCAAAGTGCTCAGCCCGGCCAGTCGGACAGTCAGGTACACGGCGCTCCAGTCGGCGGCGGTCACTGTGTGACCTCCTAGCTGCGCACTGCGGTGCGAGCGTCCTTCGGAACGGCCGGGCCGGCGCTCATGTTTCGTAGCCGAAGGCGCGGATGATCTCGCGCGCGGCGTCGGTCTTCAGGTAGGCCAGCAGGGCCTGCGCTGCCGGGTTGCCGGCGCCCGCTTGCAGCAGCACCGCGTCCTGGCGAATCGGAGCATGCAGCGAATCCGGCACGCGCCAATGGGAACCCGCCAGCGCGCGTCCGGGCACGGCCACCTGCGACCACGCCACGAAGCCCAGCTCGGCATTGCCGGTGGCGACGAACTGGTAGGCCTGGGCGATGCTCTCGCCCGTAACGAGCCTGGGCGCCAACGCCTCGGCCACACCGCGCGCGCGCAGCACCTGCATCGCCGCCGCGCCGTAGGGCGCCGTCCGCGGGTTGGCGACGGCCAGGTGGGTGAAGTTGCCGCTGCTCAAGATTTTGCCCTGGTCATCGACAAGGCCCGGCGTGACGCTCCACAGCACCAGCCGGCCGACGGCATAGGTGAAGCGGCTGCCGGCCACCGCATGGCCGCTGTCGATGAGCAATGCAGGCGTGCGCTCGTCGGCCGCCAACAGCACCTCGAAGGGCGCACCGGCCAGGATCTGCGCGTGGAACTTGCCGGTGGCGCCCGACGACAGCTTCACCGCGTGGCCGCCGCTCGCCTGGAAGGCCATGGCGATGCGCGCCATCGGCGCGGCGAAGTTGGCCGCCACGGCCACCTGCACCTCGCCCGCCCACGCGGGGCCCGCGCCCAGCAGGGCGATGCACAAGCCGACGCTGGAAATCCATCGAAACAACATGGCCCCTGTCAGTCCGGCGCACGGGTGTGCGGAGCGGAGAGAGTGTAGGACAATCGATTGTGTACTTCACTACATATCTGAACCGCGAAATCGGAGGCGAACCGGGAGCCGCCACTAATTCAGCGCTTGCACCGCGCACGACGCCTCACCCATAGTCGGCAGGTACACATCGCTTGGCCACGCCATCATGACCCCGACTTCACCGACGCTGCCTGCCCTGGCCCTGCGCCCCTCTGACCTGCGCGGGTTGACTCGTCTCGGTGTAGACGGCACGGTCGGGCTGACCGATCTGGTCGAAGCCATGCATCACACCATCGTCTCGGGCATGGGCATTGCCGCGAAATCTTCGGCGGGCCGCACCTCGGGCATCACCGGCTTCGTCTATGGCGCGGTGCGCGGCACCACGCGCGTGCTGGGCAAGGGTGTCGACGCGGCGCTGCGCGCGATCGAAGCAACAGCATCGGCAAACGCCGGCAGCCCCGAGCGCGACGCCCTGATTGCGGCGTTGAACGGCCTGTTCGGCGACCATCTGGCCGACAGCAACAACCCGTTGGCCATCCGCATGGCGCTGCGCTGCGACGGCGTGGCGTTGGACCTGAACGGCGATGCGCTGGCAGCCCGCTTGCCGGCAGCGACAGGCAAGATCCTGGTGCTGGCACATGGCCTGTGCATGAACGACCGGCAGTGGACACGCAACAGCCATGATCATGGCCAGGCGCTGGCACGGTCGCAAGGCTTCACGCCGGTCTACCTGCACTACAACAGCGGGCGCCACGTCTGGCAGAACGGGCGTGAATTCGCCGATATGGTGCAGCAGCTGCTGGCGCGCTGGCCGGTGCCGTTGGAGGAACTTGTGATCGTCGGCCATAGCATGGGCGGGCTGGTGGCGCGCAGTGCCTGCCACCATGCCGCCGTCGAAGGCCAGCCCTGGCTGCGATCCTTGAGCAAGCTGGTTTGCCTGGGCACACCCCACCATGGCGCCCCACTGGAGCGAGGCGGGCGCTGGATCGACGTGCTGCTCGGCCTGAGCCCCTATGCAGCGCCCTTCGCGCGCCTGGGCAAGACGCGCAGCGCCGGCATCACCGATCTGCGTTTCGGCAACGTGCAGGACGCAGCAGGGTCAGGCCGCGACCGCCATGCACAGCACCGCGACGACCGCCCGCCGACGCCGCTGCCGCCGGGCGTGCAGACCTGGCTGCTGGCCGCAACATTGTCGGCAAGCCCGGGACGGGTGCACAGCACGATGATCGGCGACGGCCTGGTGCCCGTACCCAGCGCGCTGGGCGAGCACCGAGATGCCGCGCTGGCGCTGGACGTGCCGCCGTCTCACCGTCACATCGTCGCCGATTGCGGCCACCTCGACCTGCTGTGCCACGCCGACGTATCGCAGCACCTGCAGCAATGGCTCGCCACGCCGGCAGATCAACGCCGCTGATTGCGGCGGGTTCAGCTCAGCGCACGCTCGATCTCGGAAAAGCTGCTGGCGATCGGCGCCACATCGATCGCGGAACCCAGCTGCCGCTCGATCTGCGCGCGCGAGACCACGCCGCGCACCCGCCGAGGCGAGCTTGACGTGGCGTCCTGCACCACCAGCAGGTGGTTGCGGCCGAGCTGCTTCAGCGTGGCCACCAGCTGCCCCACCTTCGCGTGTTCGACACGTGAGAAGTCGATCGCATCCAGGGACGACAGCGGCTTCATCACGTCGGCGACGCACAGCTCGTCGTAGTGCGCCGCACGCTCGCTGACAACGCGCATGGCCGTGTCGCCATGCAGGTCGGTGGTGGTGATCAGGCCCTCGATCGACGGCATCTCGGTGACCACGAAGAGCATGCGCACGCCTTGGTAGATCATGGTCTGCTCGGCCTGGCCGAGCAGCACCGACGGATGAATCGTCGCCGCGCGCATCAGCGTCAGGTCGGTCATGACATCCAGCGCGGGCGAGTGCAGCGTCACCCTGGCATGGGCATGCGGCTGCGTCTGTGCGACTGAGGTGCCGGGCTCGAGGCTGAAGGTCGGCAATGCGGTGTCGGCGGTCATGTCTCTTCCTTCGTTGGGATCAGGGTTGTGGCGCTGTTGGAAGGTCCACCATACGCTCGTTCGGCACATCGTGGGGCCGCGCTCAGCGCGGGGCCAGCGCGCTTTCGATCGCCGCCGTCAGCTCGCGGTCGGTGGGCCGCACGTCGCTGACGAAGGATGCCACCGGCCGGCCCTGCCGGTCGACCAGGTACTTGTGGAAGTTCCACTTCGGCGGCTGCCCGGTGGCCAGCGCCAGCTGCGCGAACAGCGGATTCGCCTGTTCGCCCGAGACCACCGATTTCGCGAACATCGGAAACTTCACGCCGTAGGTGTTGAAGCAGAACTCGGCGATCTCCTTGCTGCCGCCAGGCTCCTGCCGGCCGAAATCGTTCGACGGGAAACCCATCACCACCAGGCCGCGCGCCGCATAGCGCGCGTGCAGCGCCTCCAGGCCCTCGTACTGCGGCGTGTAGCCGCAGTAACTGGCGGTGTTGACCACCAGCAGCACCTTGCCGGCGTACTGGCACAGCGGCTGAGGCTTGTCGTCCTGCAGCCGATTGAAGCTGTGCCGCAGCAGCGGCGGGCAAGCGCCCGCAGCGCTGGTCTGCGCGCTGGCACCTCCGGCCAGTGCCAGCCACAGAACCAACGCTGCGAAGCCCGTCCCTCGAAGCGCCATGCGTCCTCCACGAATCGACACCGCCATCGTGGCACGGACGCGCGCGCAGTGCGGTGCGTGCCGCCATTTGGCCCTGCTCAGGTCGCGGACGGCTTCAGCAGCTTTGACGGCAGCTTGCGGACGAAGCTGCGCGCGTGGTCCTTCAGCTGGTCGCCCAGGTCGTTGCGCAGCGCTTCGAGCAGATCGGTGTTGATCGACACCTTGCCCGAGCAATGGCGCAACGTGGCCTGGCTGGCCAGCGACTTGAAGAACAGTACCTGCGTCAGCGTGGTTTTGGCCTCCAAGCCAAAGGCCATCAGCGCCACCGTCAGCCCGCCGTCGGCGGACTGCTCGGCCAGGCTGATCTGGAAGCGCGCGGCCGAGGCCTGCTGGCTTTCGCGGCTGAACAGCGTGATGAAGGGGCTGTTCGCGTCCATCGAGGCCAGCGCATCGAGCGTGCTTTGCACTAGGGCCAGCGAGCCGGCCGCAGGCAACAGCAGGCTTTCGGCCACCTTCAGGATGGCCTTGTGCGCGGAGAAGTTCTGGCTCGTCTCCACGTACACCGCGAAGCCCTGGTCCTGCACCATCCAGCCGAGTTGTTGCAGCGCGCCGAAATAGGATTCGTACCAGTCGAAGATGCGCGTCGGGTCGGCCACCTCGGCCTTGGCCCACAACTGGGCAAACAACGAGCAGTTGATCAGATCCTGCCGCCACTCGGGCGACACGTTGGTGGCAAAGGAGACCACGTCGGAGCCGACCACCGCCGCCTGTGCCTTGCCGGCTTCCAGCGCTGCGTCGGCGGTGTCGCTGCCGCGTGTGACCGGCGGTGGTGGCGGCAGCTTCGCCGCACGCACGAACTCGCGCGAGCGGGGGATGTCGATGGGCTTGTTCATGATGGGCTTCCGTGGCTTGGGCAACAAATGCGCATCGGAACACAGGGCCCCACATGCTCCCAATCCCTAGCTTGCATCGGCAAGTTGACACAGCGCATACTGCGCCACGCCCATGGGCGGTTGAATGCGCCGCATGGGACAGTTCGTCGACCAGACACGATTCGAGCAGCGTGACTACACGCGCTTCAAGCGACGGCTGGGGGTAGAAACCGATCTGTTGCGCGACCTGGTCGAAAGCAACTCGCTGTCGCGGCATGCGCCAATGGCCGGCCTCGAGCTCGAGGCCTGGCTGATCGATGGTGCGGGTCGCCCGGCGCCGTTCAACGAGACCTTCCTGCGGCGCATCGGCAATGACGACATGGTCACCGAGATCGGGCGCTTCAACGTCGAGATGAACGTGGGTCCGCGCCCGCTGCAGGGCGATGGCCTGGCGCAGCTGGGCGCCGACCTGCAGGCGCACTGGTCGCAGTGCCGCAAGGTGGCCGCCGAGATGGGTTTGCAGGTGGTGTCCATCGGCATCCTGCCCACGCTGGCCGATGCCGATCTGACCCTGGCCAACATGTCCGACCGGGCGCGTTACCGGGCGCTGAACCAGCAGGTGCGCCACATGCGCCATGGCCGGCCGAACTGCCTGGACATCGATGGTCCGCAGGGCGAACACCTGCACAGCGAACACGATGACGTCATGCTCGAGGCCGCTGCCACGTCGCTCCAGGTACACCTGCAACTGCCGGCCGATCAGACCGTGCGCGCCTACAACGCCGCCATCATCGCCTCGGCGCTGACGGTGGCCTTGGCCGGCAACTCGCCGCTGCTCTTCGGCAAGCGCTTGTGGCAGGAAACACGCGTGCCGCTGTTCGAGCAATCGCTGAACATCGGCACGCGCGAGGACGGCACGCATGCGCCGCTGGGACGGGCCAGCTTCGGCAGCGCTTATGCCGGCTACTCGCTGCTGGAATGCTTCCGCGAGAACCTCGAGCGCTTCGACCCGCTGTTGCCGGTGCGTCTGCATGCGGCACGCAAGCGGCTGCCCCACCTGCGGCTGCACAACGGCACCATCTGGCGCTGGAACCGCCCGATCGTCGGTTTCGACAAGGACGGCAGTGTGCATTTGCGCACCGAGCACCGGCCCATGGGCGCCGGCCCCAGCGTGGCCGACATGATGGCCAACCTCGGCTTCGCGATCGGGTTGATGGCGTGGCTGTCCCGCATGGACGAGCCGCCCGAGCAGCGCCTGCCCTTTGCCGTGGCGCACAGCAACTTCTACGCCGCCGCGCGCGACGGCCTCGACGCAAACTTGCAGTGGATCGACGGCCGTGTGCTGACGGCCGAAGCGCTGCTGCTCGAACTGCTGGCCTGCTCGCGCGACGGATTGCTCGGCCTGGGCGTCGATACCACGCTGGCCGATGGCTGGATGGCACTGCTCGAAGCGCGGCTGGTGCAGCGCCTCACCGGCGCGCGCTGGCAACTGGCGCGGCTCGACGCACTCGGCGGTGACCTGGCGGCGATGACGCTGGACTACGTGCGCCACCAGGCCAGCGGCGCGCCGCTGCACCTCTGGCGCTGAGCGCTACTTGCGGTTGCGGCCGAGCTGGTCGTGGCTGGCCACCCAGTCGCCATGCAGCACGGCGCTGGACAGCGAGGTCTCGCCCGCCAGCACCACACCGGCACAGATTTCGGCGAACTTGTCGGCCTTGCCCTGGCCGC
>JAHECC010000099.1 GCA_024641965.1 Rubrivivax sp. | reverse complement strand
GTCTACTGATCGGCCGGGCGCGATGGCGAACGGTGTCGTCCGGGACTCGGCGTTGGCCACGTACCTGAAGTCCGGCGTGGCGGGCTGGTCGATGTAGATCAGGCCGGCCGTGCCGGTGGGCTGCTTCTGGCCGGCTTCGCCGAGGATCTTCAGCCGCACAACCGACCCATCAGCGACATCCGTATCCTTGGATTCGTTGGATCAAAGCTGACGGTCGGGCTGACGCGCACCGACTGACAAGCCGCATATCTCAGTGCCATCGCAGCGAGCGTCGAGTCACCGGCCGGCCCGCTCGACCTGCACTGCGGTTGCACCTGCGCCCGTCCTAATACGTTCGGCGTCAGCACCCCATATAGGCGGATCAGGTTCAACCGTGGCCTCGGCACTGCCGCGACCGGGCGCTGCAAAGTTCCAGCTGCGATGCAACGATGCGGATCCTGCAGTTGCGCCATGCGGTGTTGACCTCAGGCGCCTGCTGGCTTCGTCCCCGCGTTGCCGTCGTTCCCTGATCGAGGGCGCATGACCGCGACGAGTGCGCGTGCCGCATTTTGCCTTGTCTTCGGAAGGCACCTCAACGGGGTTGCCGAGTTCGATTGCCGTGCGCAATGCCGGTCGCGCGGGCGATGGCGCCGCGCGGCCGCCAGGCCCGACAGCGGCACTTGGCTCCTGTCGCTCCTGCGACATCGACTAGGGTAAGTCCGTGTCTGTAGGGCTATCGCCGTGGGCTTAGCCTATGGCGCCCTATTCGGGTGTTCGTCGGTGGGCTCGGCCGCACTGGCAATATTCATTCCCTGGAGACTCAAGCATGCGTTCATTCCTTCCTTTACGGACCACTCTGGCAGTGGCCGTCAGCGTCCTGGTCGTTGCCTGCGGCGGCAGCGATGACCCCGCGCCCGCCCCCGTCGTACCGGAACCGGCTCGCCCGCAAGATAGCCGCAGCTTCACCGCCGACGCCACTGCGACCACCTTCAACCCAATGGCCCCAGCCGCGGGCGACACCGTGGACATGAGCACCACAAGCCGCTGGGCCGGGGTGCTCAACGGCGCGATGTACCGCGTCGAGGTGCCAGCCAACTGGAACGGCAAGCTGGTGATGTACGCGCATGGTTACCGCGGCACCGGCGCCGCGCTGAGCGTGAGCGACCCGTCGATCCGCCGCTACCTGGTGCAAAACGGCTATGCCTGGGCGGCGTCCAGCTACAGCAAGAACTATTACGATGTGCGTGCCGGTGTGGAAGACACCAATGCGCTGGCGCTGGAGTTCAACAAGATCGCGGCGGCCAATTCACGGCCCTTGACCGAGCCGACGCGCATCTACATCACAGGCCATTCGATGGGCGGCCACATCACCGCTGCGGCTATCGAGGATGAGGCCTACGCCACCGCCAACCACAAGGTCAAGTACAACGGCGCCGTGCCGATGTGTGGCGTGGTTGGCGACACCGAACTGTTCAACCAGTTCGCGGCCATGCAGGTCACGGCACAGGCCATAGCCGGTGTACCCGCCTACCCGACCGAAAAGTGGGCCGATATCCAGAAACTGGTGACCGACACGCTGTTCACCACTTTCCCGTCGGTGCCGACGGCCGCCGGCCAGACGTACCTGTCGGTGGTGAAAAACATCACCGGCGGCGAACGCCCGCTGTTCGCCCAGGGCATCGCCTTCGGTGGCAGTTTCCCTTCCGCCTATGGCACCTTCGGCAGCGACGGCACAGTCACAGGCATCCTCAACGTGAATGTGCTCGACACCACCGCCTACACCTATGTCATCGACGGCGATGCTGCTGGCTCGGTGGCGTTGAACGCAGCGGCGCAGAAGATCACGCCCACAGCCGATGCGAACCGGCTGCGTCGGGACGGGTTGCGCTGGGTTCCGCAGGTCAACGGCGAATTCAAGATCCCGGTGGTGTCGATCCACACGCTGGGTGATTTGTTCGTGCCCTTCAGCATGGAACAGACCTACGCCAAGCGCACCGCTGCCAAGGGCAACAGCCAATGGCTGGTGCAGCGCGCTATCCGTGGTGCCAGCCATTGCGACTTCACTACCGCCGAGCAGGTCGAGGCCTTCGATGCGATGCTCCAGTGGGAGCAGTCCAACATCAAGCCTGGCGGCGACGATGTGGTGACGGCGGCCACCGTGGCCGCACCCACCTACGGCTGCACCTACACGCGCAACACGCTGGGCCCGGACGAGAGCGGCACGACGCGCGCGCTGCGTCCGGCGATCCTGGCCAGCACGCCGGCCTGCCCCTGAAGGAGCGGTTCCAACGCCGGATCCAAGGGGCCTTCGGGCCCCTTTTTCATACTATTTCGCGGACCAGAAGCCATTGCCGCACGTGATCGAATGGTGGCTGACTCTGACTCTGACTCCATCGCCGAGACGGATGGTGATGCGCGCGCTGCACGTGGAGGTCGCGGCCTCCCCCGCGCAAGTCCACCTTCGCAGACAAGGAGATCGAACAAGAACCCACAGAACCTACACTTATCCACAGTCGCTCTCCAACGCGACGGCCTTCCATCCCTGGTCAATGTTCCATCGGCACGGGTGGTCAAGATTCGGTCGGCGCACACAAAATATGGCGACTGAAGGACCTGTTCTCCACCTCGCGAGGCCACGCTCAACGCATGCTGCTCTTGCCCCATGAATCTCGCCCACTCGTCCTGGTATTCGGCGCCAGCGGCTACATCGGCAGCAACCTGGTACCAGCTCTGGTCGCTCAAGGTCGTCGCGTGCGAGCCGCGGCACGCGACCTTGACGTGTTGCAAGCCCGCGCCTGGAACGACGTCGAGATGGTCGAAGCCGACGCGCTCGTTGCCGATTCGCTGGCGGCGGCGCTGGCCGGCGTCGACACGGCCTACTACCTGGTCCACTCGATGGCTGCGGGAAAGCGTTTCGGCGAACTTGACCTCGTCGCGGCCGGCCACTTCGCGGACGCCGCGGCCCATGCGGGCGTCAGGCGCATCGTCTATCTGGGCGGGCTCGTGCCGCCCGATGCCGACTCCGAGCACCTGGTTTCGCGCAAGCAGACCGGAGATCGTCTGCGAAGTGGCAGCGTGCCCGTCACCGAGATTCGCGCCGGCGTCATCGTCGGGCCCGGCTCTGCAGCCTACGAGGTGATCCGCGACCTCGTGTACCACTTGCCGTTCATGGTGACACCACGTTGGGTGCGCTCGAGGTCCGCGCCGATCGCGCTGTCCAATCTGCTCGAATACCTGACCCGTGTGCCCGCGCTGGCGGAAGCGGCCGGCCACATCTACGACGCTGCGGGGCCCGAGTTCCTGTCCTACGAAGACCTGATGCGCCAGTTCGGCAGCGTCGTGGGCAAGCAGCCGCGCATCCTGGCGGTGCCGGTGCTGACGCCGCGGTTGTCGGCGCACTGGCTGGGCCTGATCACGGCGGTGCCGGCCAACATCGCGCGCGCGCTGATCCAGGGCCTGAAGCACGACATCCCCGCCAACGACACCGCCTTGCGTCGACTTGTGCCGCAACGCTTGCTGACCTTCAAAGAGGCCGTGGTGGCCGCGCTGGAAACCGAGCGCAACCATCGGGTGACGGCCCGCTGGGCGGAAGGGGCGTTTCACCTGCGCCAGTTCCGCCATGACTACGCGTTCTATGCCAAACGCGCGTCGGGCTTCGCCGAGACCACGGCAAAGCCGGCCGCGGTCTGGCAGATCGTCACCAGCCTGGGCGGACAGACCGGTTACTTCTACATGGATTGGCTGTGGACCGTGCGCGAGCTGGCCGACTGGCTGATCGGTGGCCGCGGCCTTACCCGTGGCAGGCGCGAGGGCAGCAACTTGCGCCTGGGTGACACGATCGACTACTGGACCGTGGTCGGCATCGAGGCGGGACGGCGATTGACGTTGGACTTCGGCCTGAAGGCCCCGGGCGCGGGGATCCTCGAATTCAATGTCCAGCCTGCGGGCGACGGCTGCACGCGAATCGAGGTCACCGCCTTCTGGCACCCGCAAGGCGTTTGGGGCCTGCTGTACTGGGCCGTGCTGGTACCGTTCCACCTCTTCATCTTCAAAGGCATGACTCGCGCTATCGCGCGCCGTGCAGAAACCCTGGACACGCGATGGCCGACGAAGTAAGTGTGGAGGTGCGCCGCAGTGGCCGCCGTTTCGAGGCCGAGGCCATGCTCGATTTGGCCGCCGATGCAAACACAGTGTGGGAGACGATCACCGACTATGGCGCGCTGCCGCGTTTCATGCCGGGCATCCGCGCCTGTCGCGTGATTGAGCGCCAGCGGCTGGCGGACGGCGGCGAGCGCCTGGTCGTCGAGCAACAGGGTGAGTTCCGCTTCCTGCTGTTCGCGCAATCGATGACGGTGCGGCTGAATATCGAGCACCAGACCTTGCGCATCGCCGAAGCCAAGGCCACGAGCTTCGAACTCGGCCTGTTCAAGCGCCGCGCCATCGATGTCTTCGAGGGCCGCTATGAACTGATGCCGCTGAAGTCGCGCCGTGGCGCGTCACGCGTCCAGCTGCGCTACACCGCGGTGATCGGCCTGCTGCTGCCGCCCCCGCCGGCCATCGGCAGCGTGGCGGTGCGGCAGAACCTTGCGACCCAGCTCGAAGCAGTGGCCGGGGAGGTGGCCCGCCGCAGTGGCCAAACGGGTGCCCGGTCGCGCGGCGTTTGACACCGAATCAATGCAGCACACCCCGAAGGCGCCCGCCTGACACCACACGGGGAACCTACCAAGCGCGAGCGCTGGCTCACGCCCAAGGCCGCAGCGATCGTGTCCAGGGAAGAGTGCAATGCGCTTTCCTGATGGCGCAGCCCGTGTGGCGGCGCAGCGGGTACTGCTGCCGCACGCTGCGGCATCGCGATTTCATTCGATGACGTCGTCGGCACGCAGTCGCAGAGCCGGCGCTATCGACAGTCCCAACGTCTTGGCGGTGTTGAGGTTCAGCACCAGCTCGAAGGTGGTGCCCTGCTCGATCGGCAGGTCGGCCGGCCTGGCGCCTTTGAGGATCTTGTCGACGTAAACAGCGGCACGGCGAAACTGATCGGCCAGACTCACCCCGTAGGAAATGAGGCCGCCGATCTCCACGAACTCCCTGGCGTGGTAGATCGCGGGCAGCCGGTACTTCATCGCCAGGTCGACCACCTGCCGTCGCGCGGTGAAGAACAACGGGTCAGGGAGTACGACGATGGCATCGGCTCCTTCGCGCGACATGGCCGCGAAGGCTTCTTCAAACTCGCTGCGCGCGCGCACGCCCACTGCCCAAAGGTGAATACCGAGTATCCCGGCGGCGCTCTCGACCTCCTTCCGATACGTTTCCGCCGCCGGCGGAAGAGGATTCCACAGCACCGCGATGCGTGCGGCTCGCGGGACGGCCTCCTTTAACAACTCGAGCCGCTTGCGCTGAACCTCGGGGGTGGGATCGCCGGCCAATCCAGTGATGTTTCCGCCCGGTCGGGCCAGGCTCTGGACGAAGCCTGCGCCCACTGGATCCCTGGACGTCGCCATGACCACGGGGATCCTGGTCGTGGCTTGCCTGACTGCAGCAATCACCGGATTGGCTCCGGTCACGATGACATCGACGTCGAGCCGCGCGAGTTGCGTCGCCAACTCGGGGAGTCGCTCTGGTCTTCCGTCCGCAAAGCGTCGCTCGAAGACGACGTTCTTTCCTTCGATGTAGCCAAGCGCGCGCAACGCGTCCTCGAACGCTTTCGTGAGTTGGAGCTGTTCTTCTGCCGTTGCGGTTTGGATGTAGCCGACTCGGTAGACCTTGGTGGGAGCTTGTGCGCCGGCGAGCAGCGGCAGACCAAGCAGCAGACCAATGACGCCAAGCATCAACGACGATCTACGGGTGTTCATGAACATTCCTTCGTTCTACCCACCTCCGGCATTGCAACACTCGCACGGCAGGATGTGCAAGTCTTGCCGCCGGCAGCGCCGAGGTCGCAATGGCTCAATGGGCCCGAGAAGTTCTGTCATGCCCTTTGCGGGTGTGCGAGTTGCCAATTCGCGAGCTGAAGGGTTGCGGAGGTCTGAATCTCCCCGAATTCCCTAGACACTCTTCAGCCGTTGGGAATTACGTTGGTCGAGCCCTATCGGTGACAGGCCGGCGCCCGTCACGGTGCACGGGGACCGCGACGCGATTGCCCGGCCCGTTCACCGGCTGGACCGCGAAGATTTCGCGGTCGTGCGCGGCGACCGGCACCTTCAGCCACTGCACGTCATTGACACCGCTCGCCACATTCTTCTCGAAGGTCTCGACGCGCATAAAGTTCTCCAAACGGCGGCCCATGGCTGCCGCATGCTGCTGCGCCAGGCGGTGCGGCGTTGTCTGTTCCGGGCGGTGGCACTCGCGGACCGGGGCGCCATCTGGTGCCCTCTGGGGCTGCCGGCCGATAGCTTGCACGCGAAGCTTCAGAGGGGGGGTGCCCGCACGGTCTCAAGCCGCGCACGGGGTCGATTTTGTCCTCTCGAACACCTGGCGGCAGGGCCAGCTTCCAGATGCCTACGTTCTGCGCATTGACTGGCATCGACAACGAGAGCGCCGCAGGCTGTGCGGCGCACCGTTCAGAATTGCAGAGCAGCCTGTCCGATGCCGTCGAATCGGACCTCGACCGCATCGCCCATCTGCGCATGCAGGATGCCGCACCAAGTGCCGGTGGTCACCACGGCGCCGGCGGGTATCGTGGCGCCATCGCGGGTGGCGTGGCGCGTCCAACGCGGCAGCACCTGGGCCGGGTCGCCCATCGAATGGGTGCCGACGAATTCGTGGACGGCGGATCGGCCGATGCGCACGCTGCAATGCTGGGCAGCCCAGTCGCGTGCGGCGTAGGGGACCCAATCGCCCAGCACCAGCGCACCGTGCGCCTGCAGGTCTGCCAGCTTGGCGAAGGCGTTGGCTTGCAGGCCTTCGTCCCAACGTGTATCGATGACTTCTATCGAGACGCACATCGCGTCGACCAGCGCAGCGGCGGTCGCCTGGTCGAGAGTCGCAGCGCGCGCGGCGTCCACTGGCTCGCGCAGGCGCAGCGCCACCTCGGCTTCGATGCCGCGCAGGTGCAAGGGCCAAGCCTGCAGGTCTGCCGGGCTTTGAAACACGCCCGCCGGCGGCAGCGGCGCATGCGTTTGCACGGCCTCGCGCGAGGGTCCGCCCGACTTCCAGTGCCGCGGCGGGTTGCCGCCGAACCAGCCCGATGCGAGCGCCACGCTGGCCTGCACGGCGTAGGCGGCATCGGCATCCGGCAGCATCGGCGCCGGCACGGCGGTGTGGCGGCTTCGTGCGTCGAGCAGCATCGATACCGTCTGTTCGATCAGGCTCATGCGCTTGTTCCCCATCAGGTCTTCAGATGTGCGGCCAGCACGCGCGAGACATGCAAGGCCTTGCGTTGCGCCCCATCGGCGATCTGATGGCGGCAACTGGTGCCGTCGGCCACCACGATCGCATCGGGCGCGGCACGCAGAGCAGGCAGCAGGCTCAGCTCGGCCATCTGCATCGAGGCCTGCTGGTGTGCGGCTTCGAATCCGAAAGTGCCGGCCATGCCGCAACAGGAAGTTTCGATCACGCTCGGCGCTGCGTCGGGAATCAGGCGCAGCGCCTGCATCACTGCCGGCATGGCACCGAAGGCCTTCTGGTGGCAATGGCCGTGCACGACGATCGCTTGCGTCGCGGCGCGCAGCGGCAGCGCAAAGCGCCCTGCATCGGCCTCGCGTGCCACGAACTCCTCGAACAGCAGCGCATGTTCGGCGAGCTTGTGCGCGCCTTGGCCTAGGCCCATCACCAGCATCTCGTCGCGCATCGTCAACAGGCACGAAGGCTCCAGGCCGACGATGCTCAATCCCGCCTCGGCCAACGGCAGCAAGGTGTCGAGCAATTCGCGCGCACGGGCCTTGGCCGCATCGGCCAGACCGGCGGTGAGCAGCGTGCGGCCACAGCACAGCGCAGCGCCATCGGGCCGAGTGGCCACATGCACCGCATAACCTGCGGCTTGCAGCACGCGCACCGCATCGCTGGCGTTCTCGCTTTCAAAGCAGTTGTTGAAGGTGTCGACGAACAGCACGACCCCTTTCACTGCGGCCAGTACCTCGGCGCGGCTGGCCAGTGACAGGCTCGGAGCCACTGTGCGGAAAGTATCGCGGCGCCAGCGCGGCAGGCCGCGTCTGGCCGACAGCCCGAGCAGCTTTTCGCTCAGCCACGCCGCGCCGGGCAGGCGGTCGCGAAGGTTGAACAGCCAGGGCAAACGACGCGCCAGCGGCGCGTAGTCGGGCAAATGCGCGATCAACCTGGCTTTCAGCGACAGGCCGTTGCGCGCTACGCGCTGGGCTTCGAACTCGAGCTTGAGCTTGGCCATGTCCACGCCGGTGGGGCAGTCGCGCCGGCAGCCCTTGCAGCCGACGCACAACGCCAACGCGTCCTTCACCGCATCGCCGGTGAAGCCGTCGTCGCCCAACTGCCCCGACAGCGCCAGCCGCAAGGTGTTGGCGCGTCCGCGCGTGACATGCCGTTCGTCGCGCGTGATGCGGAAGCTGGGGCACATCGTGCCGGCGTCGAACTTGCGGCAGTGGCCGTTGTTGTTGCACATCTCGACGGCCTTGGCCAGGCCGCCGGTGTTGTCGCCGCCACTGCCCGGCGCACTGATGCGTTCGGTCGCTGGGTCGTTCTGCACGTTCCATGCCGACCAGTCGAAATGCGGTTTCAGCGCGATGGTGCGGTATCCGGGCGCATATCGGAACAGCGACGCATCGTCCATCTTCGGCGTGTCGACGATCTTGCCGGGGTTGAGCAGGCCGGCCGGATCGAACTCGCGCTTGATCGCGCGCAGCGCGTCGTTGAGCACCGGGCCGAATTGCCACTGCACCCACTCGCCACGGCACAGACCGTCGCCGTGTTCGCCGCTGTAGGCGCCCTTGAAGCGACGCACCAGCGCCGAGGCCTCGTTGGCAATCGAGCGCATCTTCGCCGCACCGTCGTTGCGCATGTCGAGGATCGGCCGCACGTGCAAGGTGCCGACCGAGGCATGCGCATACCAGGTGCCGCGCGTCCCATGGCGCGCGAACACCTCGGTCAAGGCGTCGGTGTATTCGGCCAGGTGCTGCAGCGGCACCGCGCAGTCCTCGATGAAGCTTACTGGCTTGCCGTCGCCTTTCAGGCTCATCATGATGTTCAGCCCGGCCTTGCGCACTTCCCACAGCGCCTTCTGCGGTGTCTCGTCGGCCATTTCCACCACGCTGCCCGGGTGGCCGAGGTCGGCCATCAATTCGACCAGCTGCCGCAACTGGCGCAACAACGCGGAACGCTCGTCGCCGCTGAACTCGACCAGCAGGATCGCCTCGGGGCGGCCGAGCAGCGCGCTTTCGATGACCGCGCGGAAGGCCGGGTTGGCCCGCGCCAGCTCGATCATCGTGCGGTCGACCAGTTCGACCGCGGTGGGCTTCAGCTTGACGATGTGCTGCGCCGAGTCCATCGCCGCATGGAAGCTGGCGTAGTTCACGACGCCCAACACCTTGGCCTTGGGCAGCGGGCTGAGTTGCAGACGCAGCCGCTCGGTGATGCCCAGCGTGCCTTCGCTGCCGACCAACAGATGCGCCAGGTTCACCTGGCCATCGCCGGTGTAGGGCCGCTCGCTTTGTGGCTGGAAGATGTCGAGGTTGTAGCCACCGACGCGGCGCATCACCTTGGGCCAATGCGCCTCGATCTGCTCACGGTGCTGTGTGGCGAGGCCACGCACGAACTCGGCGATGCGCGTCTCGCGCGGGCCGAGGGTGTCGACCGGTCCGAAGTGCGCCAATTCGCCGTCGGCCAGCCAGGCATCGATGCCCAGCACGTTGTGCACCATGTTGCCGTAGGCGATGCTGCGCGAGCCGCACGAGTTGTTGCCGGCCATGCCGCCGAGCGTGGCCTGCGCGCTGGTCGATACATCCACCGGGTACCACAGGCCGTGCGGCTTCAGCGCCGCGTTCAGTGCGTCGAGCACCAGGCCGGGTTCGACCTCGGCCACCATCGCCTGTGGATCGACGCTGAGGATGCGCCGCAGGTGCTTGCTGTGGTCGATGACCAGCGCGGCGCCGGTGGTCTGCCCGCACTGCGAGCTGCCGCCGCCGCGGCTGAGCAGCGGCACCTTGGCATCGCGCGCGATGTGAATGGCGCTGGCCACGTCGTCGGTGCAGGTGGGCACGAACACGCCCACCGGCATGATCTGGTAGATCGACGCGTCGGTGGCATAGCGGCCGCGCGAAGATGCATCGAAAAACACCTCGCCGCGCGTGTGGCTGCGCAGCCGCTGCGCCAGATCGGCCGCCTCGGGCCCGGCTCGGCGCTTCAGCGTTTCGCTGTCCAAAGCGGCATTCATGCCGAACCTGCCGATGCCGACGCAACATGGCGCATCAGTTCGAGCACCGCGTCGCGCTTGTGCAGCAAGTGCTGCTGCAGCAGCGCGCGCAAGCCGGCCGCGTCGCGCGTGGCCAGGCACTCGAGCATGCGCGCGTGCTCGTCGACCGCATGCTGCCACTTGCGTTCATCGAAGTTCGAGCGAAAGCGCAGCGCCTGCAACCGTGCGTTGACGTTGTTGTAGGTCTGGGTCAGCACCGGGTTGCGCGCGGCGGCATTGATGCTGCTGTGGATCTGCGCATTCAACCGGTAATAGGTGGGCAGATCGCGGCGCGTGAACGCGGCCAGCATTTCGTAGTGCAAGGCGCGGATCTCGGCCACTTCGCTGGCGACGATGCGCTGCGCCGCCAGTTCGCCCGACAGGCCTTCCAGCCCGGCGATGACCTCGAAGGTATGTTCCACGTCCTGCACCGACAACTGGGCGGCCACGGCGCCGCGATTCGGCAGCAGTTCGACCAGGCCTTCGGCAGCGAGCATGCGGATGGCCTCGCGCAGCGGCGTGCGCGACACCTGCAGTGCCGCGCTCAGCTCGCGCTCGTTGAGCTTGGCGCCGGGCTCGATCTCGCCTTCGACGATGCGCCGGCGCAGGCGCACGGCCACCTCCTGGTGCAGCACCTGTCGCGACAGCGTCAAGACCTCGGCCATGCAGATGATTTCTGGGGTTTTTCCTGACTTGTATGCAAAAGTCACTCTTGGTTTGCCGAGCGTAGTGTAGTTGTCCTGCATTGACAAAGTTGTTTTGTATGCAAAACTGAGCCGCTCAAGGAGCGCACCATGCTGAGCCTCGACAGCCACCCCAGCGGTCGTCATTTCCTGCAGATCCCGGGCCCGAGCCCGGTGCCGGACCGGCTGCTGCGGGCACTGAGCCTGCCCACCATCGACCATCGCGGGCCCGAGTTCGCGTTGCTCGGCAAGACGCTGCTGGCCGGCCTGCAGCAGGTCTTCGGCACGCGCCACCCGGTGGCGGTGTATCCGGCTTCGGGCACTGGTGCGTGGGAGGCCGCACTGGTGAACGTGCTCAGCCCCGGCGATGCGGTGCTGATGGTCGAGACCGGCCACTTCGCCACGTTGTGGCAGAAGATGGCGCTGCGCCTGGGCGTCAAGCCGGAATTCCTCACCCGCTCCGGCACCTGCAAGCAAACCGGCCTGCCGCTGGCCTGGCGCCATGGCGTCGACGCGGCGGCGGTGGCCGAGCGTCTGCTCGCCGATGGCGGCCACGCCATCAAGGCAGTGTGCGTGGTGCACAACGAAACCTCCACCGGGGTGACCAGCGACATCGCATCGGTGCGCCGCGCCATCGACGATGCCGGCCACCCGGCGCTGCTGATGGTCGACACCATCTCCGGCCTGGCCAGCGCCGAATACCGGCACGACGACTGGGGCGTGGACGTGGCCATCAGCGGCTCGCAGAAGGGGCTGATGCTGCCACCGGGCATCAGCTTCAACGCGCTGTCGCCAAAGGCCATCGCGGCGAGCAAGGACGCGAAGCTGCCCAAGTCGTACTGGGCCTGGGACGAGATCGTCGAGATGAACAAGGGCGGCTACTGGCCCTACACGCCCAGCACGAATTTGCTGTATGCGCTGCACGAATCGCTGGATATGCTGCTGCCGCAAGGCCTGGAGACGATCTATGCAAGGCACCGGCGTTGGGCTCAGGGCGTGCGCCAGGCAGTGCAGGCCTGGGGCCTGCCGATCCAGTGTGCCGACGAGGCCTTGTACTCACCGGTGCTGACCGGCGTGGTCACGCCCGAAGGCGTCGATGCCGATGCGCTGCGCCAGACGATCCACCAGCGCTTCGACCTGTCGCTGGGCACGGGGCTGGGCCGCATCAAAGGGCGCATGTTCCGCATCGGCCACCTCGGCGACTGCAACGATCTGACGCTGGTGGCTGCGCTCGCGGGCGTCGAGATGGGATTGAAACTCGCGGGCGTCAAACTCGCCGCCAGCGGCGTGCAGGCCGCGATGGATCATTTTTCTGCACACCCGACGACCACCTCCAAGGAGAGCTCAGCATGAACACACGCCGCAACCTTCTCGCCGCCGCCCTTGTCGGCGCCTTCACGCTGCCGGTGAGCGCGCAGATGGAAATCAAGCTCGGCCATGTCGGCGGCCCCGGCTCGCTGTTCGAGCTGTCGGCCAATGAGTTCGCGCGCCGCGCCAACGAAAAACTCGGCACCAAGGCCAAGGTCGTGGTGTTCGGCTCGAGCCAGCTCGGTGGTGACAGCGAACTGATGCAGAAGCTGCGGCTGGGCACGGTGGAACTGGCCATTCCCTCGTCGGTGATGTCGTCGGCAGTCGATGCCTTCGGCATGTTCGAGATGCCGTACCTGGTGAAGAACCGCGAGCACATGAAGAAGATCGAGGCCGCGGTGGTCTGGCCCTCGCTGGCACCGATGGCCGACGCCAAGGGCTACAAGATCCTGGCCGTATGGGAAAACGGTTTTCGCAACATCACCACCAATACCAAGCCGATCGTCAAGCCCGAGGACCTGGCGGGCATGAAGCTGCGCGTGCCGCAGGGCAAGTGGCGGGTGAAGATGTTCCAGGTCTACGGCGCGAACCCGTCGCCGATGGCGTTCTCCGAGGTCTTCGTGGCGCTGCAGACCGGGGTCATGGACGGCCAGGAAAATCCGCTGACGCAGATCTATTCGGCCAAGTTCCAGGAGGTGCAGAAGTTCCTGTCGATGACCGGCCATGTCTACACGCCGGCCTACCTGGTAGCGGGCAAGACCAAGTTCGCGTCCTTGCCGCCGGACGTGCAGGCCATCCTGGTGCAGGCCGCGAAGGACACGCAAGCCTATGTGTACGAGCAGGCCGCCAAGCTCGACAACGAATTGCTCGACAAGATCAAGGCTGCCGGCGTGAAGGTCAACGACCCCGACAAGGATGCTTTCATCGCCGCCAGCAAGGGCGTGTACGAGGAGTTCGGCAAGGAGGTGCCCGAAGGCGGCAAGCTGGTCGACAAGGCCATCGAGCTCGGCAAGGGCATGAAGTAGGGCGCCCGACGCACCCACACGCACGCCGGTTCGATACCGGCGTCGTTTTGTCAACAGGAGCGCGTGTGTTCGCTGCCCTTCGAAGCGCCTTCGAGCGCACCCTGACGGCCTTCGTCATCTTTCTGCTCGCCAGCCTGGCGGTGGTGGTGCTGCTCGGCGTGGCCTGTCGCAAGCTGGAGATCCCGCTGGTCTGGTACGACGAGGGCGCGTCGATCATGCTCGCCTGGCTGACCTACTATGGCGCCGCGCTGGCGGCGCTGAAGCGCGCACACATCGGCTTCCCCGGCCTGGTCAACTCGATGCCGCCGCACCTGCGCGTGCCCGCGGTGTGGTTTGGCGAAGCCTGCGTGATCGGCTTCTTCGGCTTGCTCAGCTGGTTCGGCTACCAGGTGTTGACGATCCTGCAAGGCGACACCATGGTCAGCCTGACCTGGGTGCCAACGCAGCTGACGCAGTCGGTGATCCCGATCGGCGGCGTGCTGTTCATCATCGCGCAGTTGCTCAGCCTGCCCGAGGTGCTGCAGCAGGCTCGCGGTGCCGGCCTGGTCGATCATGAACAAGCCCCGGTGACGGCGGTGCTGAAATGATCGTCGCCTTGATGTTCCTGGGCTTGGTCGGGCTGATCCTGCTCAACGTGCCGATCGCGATTTCTCTGGGCATCGTGGCGATGGCCGCGATGGTGTTTTCCAGCGGCATGGACTCGCTGCTCAATTCGGCGATCGTGATGTTCACCGGGGCCACCAGCTTCCCGCTGCTGGCGATTCCGCTGTTCATCCTGGCCGGCGCGATCATGAATTCGTCGAGCCTGTCGCGTCGCCTGATCGCC
>JAHECC010000098.1 GCA_024641965.1 Rubrivivax sp. | reverse complement strand
CGCGCGCGATGGCCAGTTGCTCGCCATAGAAGTGCCGTTGCCGCGCCAGGTCCAGGCCGGGCACGAAATGATCCAGGCCGATCTCGCCGACCGCCACCAGGCGGGCGTCGTCACGCTGCGCTTGCAGGGCGGCACGCAGCCGTTGCAGATCACCGTCGGCGGCGCGATCCACATACAGCGGGTGGATGCCCAGCGCATAGTGGAAACCGTGTGCATGGGCCAGCGCGCGCACCGCGTCGAAGTTCGCCACCGCCACCGCCGGCAGCACCATGCAGCCGACGCCGACGCCGCGCGCGCGCGCGATCACCGCCTCGCGATCGGCGTCGAATTCGGCGGCATCCAGGTGGCAGTGGCTGTCGATCCAGTGCATCGGATGTGCATGATGCACTGCGCTCGGCGTTTCGCGACGAGGCGGTCGAGTAGTGCCAGCCCGGCGGGCCGGGACAAGGCACAGGCGCATCGAACGGCAAAGGGTTGGCAGCGAGCCAGGTGGCATCGGCCAACGCGCGATTCATGCGGCCTTAGGGCAAGCCCGAAGCATGCACGGCGATACGCAACGTGATAACGTGATTGCTCCATTCCGGTACCGCCAGACCGTTCGAGCATGCCGATCCGCAAAGCGACGATCTACACACCTTCGCCCCGCGGCCGAAGCGGTTCTGCGGGTGCGGGCAAGGCCTTGCCGTCCCAGCCCGCAGGTGCGCCGAAAGCCGACGCCCCCGTGGCGGGCAATGCGACGGCTGCCACGCCCCGCGCCGGTCCCAGGCGGCGTTTGCAGGCCCTGCTTTGGGCGGGTTTCGGCGCACTGGTGGCGCTGGCAGCCATGCTGGCGGTGACGGCGCTGCAGCCGCAGATCCGCCTCATCACCCAGGCCCAGATCGATGCGGCGGTGCGCCACTCGCTCGAGAAAGACCCGCTGCCCTCACGCGCCATGAAGGCCTACTCCGGGGTGGCGCGCTCGGTGGTGCGCGTGGTCGGCCTGATGGACGAGAACGACGACGCGCTGGAGCGCCCGGACAAGATGGCCATGGAGCGCAGCCTGGGCACCGGCGTGGTCATCAAGGACGACGGAACGATCCTCACCAACCTGCACGTCGTGTGGGGCGCCAAGCGTGTGCGCGTGACCTTCGCCAATGGACACGAGTCGGAGGCACAACTGGTCGGCGCCCAGCCCGAGAACGACCTGGCCGTGCTCAAGGCCAACAGCCTGCCCGACGACCTGGAGCCGGCCACGATGCGCTCGACCGGCGACCTGGCTCCCGGAGACGAGGTCATCGCGGTCGGCCACCCCTTCGGCATCGGCCCGTCGGTCAGCTCGGGCGTGGTCTCGGGCCTGGGGCGCGAGTTCCGCGCGCCCGAGGGCCAGCAGGCGCTGACCAATCTGATCCAGTTCGATGCCGCGGCCAATCCCGGCAATTCGGGCGGACCGCTGGTCACCATGGACGGCTTCGTGGTCGGTATCGTCACCGCCATCCTCAACCCGAACGAACAGCGCACTTTCGTCGGCATCGGTTTTGCCGTGCCGATCGAGAACGCCGCCGGCGCCGCCGGCATGGCGCCGTTCTGAACAGGACCACAACACGATGCACAACGGCGCCACCGATTCCGAACATACCGCCACGCTGATGGAGCGCATGCTCTACGAGGTCAAACGTGTCGTCGTCGGGCAGGATCGATTCCTCGAGCGGGTCTTCGTCGCCATGCTGGCGCAGGGCCATCTGCTGGTCGAAGGCGTACCCGGGCTGGCCAAGACGTTGACGGTGAAGACGCTGGCGCGCTCGATGAGGGGCAGTTTCAGGCGCATCCAGTTCACGCCCGACCTGGTGCCGGCCGACCTGGTGGGCACGCGCATCTACAACCAGAAGACCGGCGAGTTCGGCACCTCGCTCGGGCCGGTGTTCGCCAACCTGCTGCTGGCCGACGAGATCAACCGCGCGCCGGCCAAGGTGCAGAGTGCCTTGCTCGAAGTGATGCAGGAACGGCAGGTGACGATTGCCGGCGAGACGCACCATGTGCCCGAGCCCTTCGTCGTCATGGCCACGCAGAACCCGATCGAGACCGAAGGCACCTACCCATTGCCCGAGGCGCAGGTCGACCGCTTCATGATGAAGGTGCTGGTCGACTACCCGAGCGAGGAGGAAGAGTTCGTCATCGCCCAGCGTGTCACCGGCTTGTCGGTCGAGGTGCAGGCGGTGTGCGACACCGCCGAGCTGCAGGCCATGCAGAAGGAATGCCGTGCGGTGTACGTCGATCCATCGCTGATCCAGTACGCGGTCAAGCTGGTCAGCGCGACGCGCACACCCGAGCGCTACGACCTGGCCGAACTGGGCAAATACCTGACCTTCGGCGCCAGCCCGCGCGCCACCATCGGCCTGGTCGAAGGAGCGCGCGCGCTGGCCATGCTGCGCGGGCGGCGTTATGCACTGCCCGAGGACATGAGCGACCTGGTGCCCGACGTGCTGCGCCACCGCCTGGTGCTGTCCTACGAAGCGCTGGCCGACAACCTCAGTGCCGACCAGATCATCCAGCGCGTGATGAAGAAGATCGGCGTGCCCGACAAGCCGATGGCGCACGCCGCGGAGCCCGCCCGTGACAACGGCCACGCGCTCAATGCCTGAGGGGAGCCCCCAGGCCGACGTCATACGTCGGCGGCCCCCCAAGGGGGTTGAGCAAAGTGGCAAAGCCACATTTGCTCAAAGCGCCGCCGCGACGCGCCCGCCGGGAATCGAGGAACGGTTGCTGCGCCAGCTCGAATGGACCGTGCTGCGCCGCCTGGACGGGCTGCTTCAGGGTGACTACCGCACGCTGCTGCGCGGCAGCGGCATCGATCTGGCCGACCTGCGCGAGTACCAGTTCGGCGACGACGTGCGCCACATCGACTGGAATGTCACCGCACGCCATGAGACACCGTATGTGCGCCAGTTCACCGAAGACCGCGAGATGAGCGCCTGGTTCCTGCTCGACCTGTCGGGCAGCGTCGATTTCGGCTCGGGCGACGTGACCAAGCTGTCGGTGTCGACCGGATTCGTGGCCTTGCTGGCGCGTGTGCTCACGCGCCATGGCAACCGCGTCGGTGCCATGCTCTACGGCCGCCATGTGGACAGCGTGCTGCCGCCGCGGCTGTCGCGCCTGCATGTGCTGAACCTGATGCGCCAGATGCGATCGCGCCCGGCCAGCGCAGCGGGCGGGACCGGCACCGCGCTGGCCGATCTGCTGAATGCCGCCGCAGGCACGATGAAGCGCCGCTCGCTGGTGCTTGTGGTGTCCGACTTCATCAGCGAGCCCGGCTGGGAGACGGCGCTGGCGCGTCTGGCGCAGCGCCACGAAGTGGTCGCTGTGCGGCTGTTCGACCCGCTGGAGATGGTTCTGCCCGAACTCGGCCTGGTCACGGTCGAAGACGCCGAAACTGGGGAGCAACTGTTCATCGACACCGCCGATCCGGGCTTTCGCGCGCGTTATGCCGACGAGGCCGAGGCGCGCGAGGCGGCCTTGCGCAACGCACTCGCGCGCGCCGGCGCCGACACGCTGGAGCTGTCCACACAAGACGACCTGCTCGAGGCCATGCTGCGCTTTGCGGTGATGCGGCGCCAGCGTGGACGCCTCAAGGTCGGCGGGCGTTGGCCGTCTCACCTGCGCGGCCCCGCCGGCGAGACTGCGGCCCAAGGGGCTGCGGCATGAACTTCCTCTGGCCCGACCTGCTGTGGTCCTTGGCGCTGCTGCCGTTGCTGGTGCTGCTGTACCTGTGGCTGCTGCGCAAACGCCGGCGCAGCCCCGTGCGCCTGGCCAGCGTCGCGGTGGCCAAGGCGGCGTTGGGCAAGGGCCCGGGCTGGCGCCGGCATGTGCCCCCGCTTCTCTTGCTGCTGGCCATCGGTACCTTGCTGGTGGCGACGGCCCGGCCGATCGCCGTGCTCACGCTGCCACTGTCGCAGCGCACCATCATCCTGGCCATCGACGTGTCGGGCAGCATGCGTGCCGCCGACGTGCAGCCGAACCGCCTGGTGGCGGCGCAGGAGGCGGCCAAGGCCTTCGTCACCGACCTGCCGCGCGAGGTGCGCGTGGGCGTGGTGTCCTTCGCCGGTACCGCCGCCGTGGTGCAGGCGCCCACGGTCAGCCGTGAGGACATCATCGCCGCCATCGACCGCTTCCAGTTGCAGCGCGGCACGGCCACCGGCAGCGGCATCATCCTGTCGCTGGCCACGCTGTTTCCGGACGCCGGCATCGAGATCCAGAACGTCACCGGCCAGCGCAACATGCCGCCCTCGCCGCTGGACGAGAAGAAGGAGAAGAAGGAATTCGTGCCGGTGCCACCGGGCTCCTACAGTTCGGCGGCGATCATCATGCTCACCGACGGCCAGCGCACCACCGGCCCCGACCCGCTCGAGGCCTCGAAGATGGCCGCCGACCGCGGCGTGCGCGTCTATACCGTGGGCATCGGCACCACCGCCGGCGAGACCATAGGCTTCGAGGGCTGGAGCATGCGCGTGCGCCTGGATGAAGCCACGCTGAAGAACATTGCCTCACTGACCCAGGCCGAGTATTTCTACGCTGGCACCGCCGAGGACCTGAAGAAGGTCTACCAGTCGCTGAGTTCGCGGCTGGTGGTCGAAAAGAAGGAAACCGAGATCACTGCGTTCTTCGCCGCCATGGGCGCGCTGCTGGCGCTGCTGGGTGCGGGGCTGTCGGTCTGGTGGTTCGGCCGCGTGGCCTGAAATCACCGGCGTCGAGCGCCAGCGCCTGCCTGCTGCTCGTTGCCGCTTGCGGCGGTGTCGGCTGCCAGGGCAGACGGCGGCTCGAGTGCCCAGCGGCGCGCGACCAGGGCCTCGATATCCGAGGCCGCGACAGGACGGCTGAAGACATGGCCCTGCAACCCGTCGCAGGCCATGGCCTGGAGCGCGCGCACCTGCTCGTCGGTCTCCACGCACTCGGCCGTCACCCGGATGCCCATGCTGTGCGCCATCGCCAACACGGCATTGATGGCGCGGTTTTCCCCACCTTCGCGCAGACGGCTGACGAAACACCGATCGACCTTGATGTGGTTGATCGGCATGCACGTCAGGCTGGCCAGCGACGCAGGGCCGGCGCCGAAGTCGTCCAGTGTGATGCCGACGCCATGTGCGCGCAGGGCCTGCAGCGCGGCGCGCACCGTGTCCTTGCGCTCCAGCAGCGCGCTTTCGGTGATCTCCAGTTCCAGGTAGCGCGGCTCCAGCCCGGTCTGCGCCAGGGTCTCGACGACCGTGTCCACGAATCCCTTGGCGCCGATCTGCCGTGGCGACAGGTTCACCGCGACGATCAGCCTCAGGCCATCGCGATGCCATTGCGATGCTTGGCGGCATGCTTGCTGCAACACCCATTGGTCGATGTGCGCAATCTCGCCGCTGGCCTCGGCCTGCGGAATGAAATCCAGAGCATTGACCGGGCCATGCAGCGGGCGGTTCCAGCGGATCAGCGCCTCGACCGCGCGCACGCCCCCCGATGCCACGTCGATCTGGGGTTGGTACACGAGGTGGAATTCGCCGCGCTGCGTGGCCAATCGCATGCTGCTGTCGAGCTCCGCACGGCGCTGTACGTGTTCGTTCATGGCCGCGCTGTACAACTGTGCGTTGTCGCGACCCGCGCGCTTGGCCTGGTACATCGCGCTGTCCGCATGCAGGAGCAAGGTCGTGGCGTCGTGCCCGTCGTCGGGGTAGAGCGCGATGCCGATGCTCGTGCTCAGCGACCATTCACGGCCTTCGAGGGCGAACGGCCTGCGCATCGACCGTCCGACGCGTTGCGCCACGGCCAGCGCGTCGGCCGGATCCTCGATGTCCAGTATCAGCGCCGTGAACTCGTCGCCGCCCAGACGCGCCAAGGCGGAGTCCTCGGCCGCGCTACCGTCGTAGCCGGTAGGGCGCGACAGCATGTCCGAAGGTCGCAAGCCATCGCCCAAGCGCTCGGCGGCCCACTGCAGGACCAGGTCGCCGGCCGCGTGGCCCAGGGTGTCGTTGACGCTCTTGAATCCATCCAGGTCCATGAACAACACGGCCAGCCGCTCGGCACCGCGCTCGGCGCGCCGGATCTCGCGGTCCACCCTGTCGAGGAATGAACGCCGGTTGGGCAGGCCGGTCAGGCTGTCGACGTACGCCAGGTCGGCGATGCGACTTTCGGCCTCCTTGCGCTCGGTGATGTCGCGCGACAGCATGATGAATGCCGGTTTTTCGCCCGCGGCCACCGCCTTGCGTGCCACTGACACCTCGAACCATTTGTGCCCCGCGGCCAGTTCGAGCTCGTACTGCGCGCCTGCGGACGAACCCTGTTCGTACGCCGCCTGCAGGGCCGACATGCAGGCCGCGGCCGCTGCCGGTGGCAGGACCTCACGCAAGGTCTTGCCCATCACGGCATGCGCCGGTGCCGCCAGCAGGTCGGCACGCGGCACCCTGCAATCGAGATAGCGTCCGTCGATGTCGAGTTCGAACAGCAGGTCCGGAATCGCATTCAGCACGGCGGCATTGCGCGCCTCGGCGGCCTGCAGGTCGATCATGGCCTGTTGGCTGCGCAACAGGTAGCGCACGCGGTGGCCGATGAGTGACCAGTTCACAGGCTTGGCGACGAAATCGGTGGCTCCGCACTCGTAGGCCGCCTCGACGGATTTCAGGTCGTCCCGCCCGGTGACCATCATGATCGGCAGCAACGCACCGGCCTGGGCGCGCAGGCGCTTGCACACCTCGTAGCCGTCGAGTTCGGGCATCCCCACATCGAGCATGACCAGGTCCGAGGGCCGGGCCTGGAATTTCGCCAGGGCGTCGCGGCCACTCTCGGCCAGTTCGACCGTGAAGCCAGCCTTGACCAGTGCGACATCCATGATCAGGCTCGCGGCACTGTCGTCATCGACGACCAGGATCGTGGGCTTGGTTGGCGTCATTCGTGACGCACCCGTCCTTCGAGCAGGCAGGCCGGCGCGCGGCCGGCGCCATGCTGGCTCGACGGGGACCGCTCGCTCCTGACGACCACAGGTACGGGACTCCTAAACATCTCTTTGTGGTATCGACACGCCATGGCCGACCTTGAGAGGTTCGCGGTGCCCGCGCCGTGGTGGCATCGTCGTTTTCGGCTGTCATTCGCCGGCCAGACCAGCGGCTTCGATGGGATGGACGAGCAGGCCCGCGCTCAGGGATCCAGACGCAACAACTGGCCGTCGGCGCTGTCGGTCAGAACATAGATCAGCCCGTCCGGCCCCTGCCGCACGTCGCGGATGCGCGCGCGCCGGTTGGTCAGCAGCGCCTCTTCCTTGACGACACGCGTACCGTCCAATTCCAGCCGGATCAACGACTGGGCACGCAAGGTGCCGAGGAACAGGCTGCCTTTCCAGCCAGGATAGCGTTCGCTGCTCAGGAAAGCCATGCCACTGGGCGCCACCGAGGTCGGCACCCAGACCTTCAATGGCTGCTCGAATCCGGGCTTCGGCCCTTCCTCGCCGATGCGCGTGCCGCTGCCGTAGTTGCGCCCGTAGGTCAGCAGCGGCCAGCCGTAGTTGAGGCCCGCGCGCACCACGTTCAATTCATCGCCGCCTTGCGGCCCATGTTCGGTGGCCCAGAGTTCGCCGCTGTCGGGATGCAGTGCCGCACCCTGCATGTTGCGGTGGCCCAGGCTCCAGATTTCGGGGCGAGCGCCGGCGCTGGCGACGAAGGGGTTGTCGTCCGGCACCTGGCCATCGGCTTCGATACGCACCACCTTGCCGAGATGGTTGTCGAGTGTCTGCGCGTCGTCCTTGCGCGAGAAGCGGTCGCCCAGCACGATGAACAAACGCCCGTCGCGGTCGAACACGAGCCGCGAGCCGCAATGCAGTGTGCTCGACACCTTGGGCAGCTGGCGGAAGATGACCTGCACCTCGACGAGGCGATTGCCCTGCAGCCTGCCGCGCGCCACCGCCGTGCTGTTGCCGCCTTCGCCCGCCTCGGCATAGCTCCAGTAAACGAGTGCGTTGGCGGCGAACTTCGGGTCCAGCGCCACGTCGAGCAGGCCGCATTGGCCGCTGGCATCCACCGCCGGCAGGCCGGCGACGGCCTCGCCCAAGCGGCCGTCGCGCTCGACGATGCGCAGCCGTCCTGCCCGCTCGGTGACGAGGAAGCGGCCATCGGGCAGGAAGGCCACCGCCCAGGGGTTGGCCAGGCCACGCGCCACGCTCACCACCTTGAGGTCGACAGCCGCGGCTGGCATGGTCAGACCCAGGACGCAGGCCAGCGCCAGCGCGCCCAAGGGATTGAAAGATCTCGTCTTCATGCCGTGCCTTCTGCCAGACCGACCATCACACTGCAGCTTCGACGACCATTTGTACACGTTGCTGCCCCTGCCACTCGTCCAGGCTCAGCCGGTAGGCCAGGCGCACGCGCTCGGGCAGCGGCTCGGCATGCCCGAACCAGATGGCATCGCGCACGGTGCCCAAGTGCCTGACGCGCAGTTTCATGTGCTTCTCGCCGACCAGCCGCTGCTGCAGCACCTCGACTTCGTCACAGAACAGCGGCGCCTCGAAACCCTGGCCCCAGACCTGCGCATCGAGCAGGGCCACGGTTTGCGCATTAAACCATTGCACCGACAGCGGGCCGTCGGTGCGCAGCGTGCGCGTCAGCGTGGTGGCGTCGAGCCACTCGCTGGCGACCTGCTGCAAGGCGCGGTCGAATTCGTCGAAACGGTCTTCGGCGATGCTGCAGCCGGCCGCCATGGCATGCCCGCCGAAGCGTTGCAGCACCTGGGGGTGGCGCTTGGCCAACAGGTCCAGCGCATCGCGCAAATGGAAGCCGGCAATCGAGCGCCCCGACCCTTTCAGCAACCCATCGGCACCACGCGCGAAGACGAAGGTCGGCCGATGCAGCCGGTCCTTCAGCCGGCCGGCGACGATGCCGACCACACCTTCGTGGAACTGCGCATCGAACAAAGACAGGGCGCTGGGCGGCACCGCGTCTTCAGAAGGCATCAGGCGCTCCACTGCCGCCTGCGCCTGCGCCTGCATGCCCGACTCCACCTCACGCCGCTGCCGGTTGATGGCGTCCAGCGTCTGCGCCAGTTGCAAGGCGCGCTCGGCATCGTCGGTGAGCAGGCATTCGATGCCCAGTGTCATGTCCGACAACCTTCCGGCGGCATTGATGCGCGGGCCCAACGCAAAGCCGAAATCGAAACCCGCGGCGCGGCGCGCATCGCGCCCGGCCACCACGAAAAGCGCCGCCACGCCAGGCTGCAAACGCCCGGCACGGATGCGCTTCAGGCCCTGCGCCACCAGGCGCCGGTTGTTGGCGTCGAGCCGCACCACGTCGGCCACCGTGCCCAACGCCACCAGGTCCAGCAGCACATCCAGCCGCGGCTGCGCGGCGGCATCGAAAGCGCCGCGCGCACGCAGTTCGGCGCGCGTGGCGAGCAGCACGTAGAACACCACGCCGACACCGGCCAGGGCCTTGCTGGCGAAGCCGCAGTCGGGCTGGTTCGGGTTGACGATGACATCCGCCGCGGGCAGTTGCACCTCATCGCCGTCCTTGGCCGGCAGGTGGTGGTCGGTAACCAGCACTTTCAGGCCCTTGGCGCGGGCATGCGCCACGCCGTCGATGCTGGCGATGCCGTTGTCCACCGTGACCAGCAGCGCAGGCGTCTTGGACAGCGCCAGGTCGACGATGGCCGGCGTCAGGCCGTAGCCGTGCAGCGCGCGATCTGGCACCACGTAGTGCAGCGTGTCGGGCGCTGCACCGAGCAGCCGCAGCCCACGAAGCAGCACCGCGCAGGCGGTGGCGCCATCGCAGTCGTAGTCGGCCACCACGCACAGGCGTTGGCCTGCGGCGATCGTGTCGGCGAGCAGCCGCGCTGCGGCATCGATGCCATGCAGACCCTCGGGCGTCAGCAACTGCGCCAAGCCATCGTCGAGCTCGGCGGCATCGCGCACACCGCGCGCCGCCAGCAGTTGCGCCAGCAGCGGGTGCGCCCCTGCCTGTTCCAGTGCGAACGCGGCACGTGGCGGCACGTCGCGGGTCTGCAGACGCGGGCCGGTCACAGCGACTCCAGCACAGACAGGGCTGCAATCCGCCGCCAGCGTCGCGTGAGCCTGGCCCATGCCCCCTGCGGCAGGGCATCGAAACGTTGCGCTCGCCGTTCGCCGCACAGGGTCAGGCTCACCGCCTCACCCTGCTGCGCGCGTGACTCGAGTTCAGCGAGCACCTGCGCATCGAAGGCGTGCCAGGCGTCGGCCCATGTCGACCAGTCCTCGGCCAGCAGCGGTGCGCGCAACCGAAGATCGACCACGGGCTCGTCCTGCGCCGCATCCGGCAATGGCGTCGCACCCGTACCACTGAGCCAGACCGAATTCACCGGCAGCGCGCCACGCGCCTCACGCGCGTCGTTCAGCGCATGTGTGTGCAGCAGCATCTGCACCTCGCTCTGCAGGCGCCGCACCTGGCGCGCCGCCTGCCGCCCGGGCAGCCAGGGGTCGATGGCGCGGCCAATGACGCGGTCGAGCGAGGCCGTGGCCAGTCCGCGCAACGAAGCGTGCTGCGCATACCAGCGCAGCGGCGCGCCCCAGTGCAGTGCCCAGCCTTCGCTTTCGAACAGCGGCTGCACCGCCTGCAGAAACGTGCGCGATTCGGCTTCGTCCAGCGCCAGTTCCTCGGGGTCGCGCAACACGATCTGCTCGCGCCCGACCTGCCAGTGACTCGGCGTCAGCAGGCCCCAGGCATCGTCGCCTTCAGCCACGGTCAGGCCATCGGCACGCGCCAGCACCGCGGCGAAAGGCAAGCGCCCATCGTCGGCTGTCCAGCCCCGCGCCGTCGCCAGCACCTGTTCGTGCGGCAGGTTCAGCGAGAACTCGTCGCCGCCAGCCGTGGTGGTGGCGTCGAGCCGGGCCAGCAGGCTTTCGAGTCGAGGCAGGTGCAGGCTGTGCAGCGCCTGCGCGCCCGCCTCGGATGCGCCGGCCGCATAGGGAAGCACGAGATGCATGCGCCGATTATCGGCGCCGCGCTGCGACAAACCGTGCACATGCCGGCCACGAACAAGGCGGGCCGCAGGCCGCCTCGATTCGACGCGAATGCGCTGACTTCAGGCCTGCGCACGGCGACGGCGTGCGATGAATCCGATCGCCCCCAACCCGGCCAGCAGCATGGCGCAGGTTTCCGGCTCCGGCGCGGCGGTGACACTCAACTCACCCGAATACAGCGCCGTGCTCTTGCCGGTGGTGCCCACGATCGCGTGGTACCAGCTTGCACAACTTGACAGACACAACCCGGCATCGGCCAAGGCCGCGGACAAGTAGCCGCTCAGTATCAGGGCGGATACATGGCTCATATCGGGGCGGGTGCAGCAGGCCGCACCCACCCCGGCCCTTCGATTCAAGGAGCGAAGAACGCGCCTTCCAGGCCGTTGGCGCCCGAGCCCGACTCGGGATACTCGGCCCACAGTACGGCCGCGTGATCACCATCGCCAATGCCCAGCGCGTACGGCTCGCGCGTCGGCACTTCGCGCACGTGCCGCTGCAGTGCCTGCGCCGGGCGCCAGGCGGTGCCATCGAAGATCCGGCCCCACACGCTGTAGATATTGCCGTCGTAATGCAGCCAGCTCAGTGCCAGCCGGCCGTTGGCATTGGCCGCGGCGCGCGGCCGATCGGCGTCGCGACCCTGCGAGTGGCGCTGCAGCGGCGACCAGGCGCCGTTGCGCCATTGCGAGCTGACCACGGCCACCGCTCCGGGCGTGCCATACCTGCTGTGCCGCCAGACGACGACGGCATCGCCGTTGGCGCCGCCGGCCACCGAGAACTGATCCGCGGAGGGCAGCGTGTCGTCCTGTCCGGTCAGGTCCGCCCAATCGCTCCAGCGGTCGCCGGCCGGCGCGTAGCGGCTCCAGCGCACGCTGTAGCCGAGGGAGGAGTCGTCGACCCAAACCAGCAGCGCGGCGCCCGTGGCGTCGACGGCCAGGCCGCGCGCGCCCAGCGCGCGGCTGCCCTCGCGCACCGAGCGTGCGGTACCGATGCTTCCGGCGGCGAGATCCAGCGATGCGGCAGCGAGCGAATAGGCGCCCGCGCTGCCGTCGGTGAACACGGCAAAGCCGCGGCCCTGGCCGTTGACGGCGATGGCGACCTGGCCGGCCGGGCTGCCCCGGTCGACGTGCTGCGGTGCCGACCAATTGCCGCTGGCACCGATGGTGGTGAACACGCGCAAGGTCGAGGTCGTGTCGTACTGTGCGAAGACGACGGCGGCGCGGCCCGACGCGTCGATGCCGACTGCGTGCTCGGTCGTGTTGCCGCTGTAGGCGGTGTCCAGGCGCTGTGGCGCACTCCACTGGCTGCCATCGAAGGTGCTTGCGGCGAGCCGGTAGGCGCTGCCGCTGCGATAGCCCCAGGCGGCCACGGCACGCCCATCGGGTGCGACGGCGATGCGCACGTCGTAGCCATTGGTCGCCCCCACGTCGATGGCTTGTGGCGCGCTCCATGGCTGGCCGGCAGTTGCGGTCGCGAAGTAGGTGCGCGACACGCTGGCTCCAGGCGGCAAAGCATTCCACACCGCCAGCGCTCGGCCAGCGGCATCGACCCCGACCGACGGACCGAAGGTGTTGTTGCCTGTGGCGTCCACTGGGCCGGCCGGATACCACTGCCCCGCCAGCGGCGCGGCCACGCTCAAGCGCGCCGTGTCACTGGCGACGCTGCCAGCCGCATTGCGGGCGACGGCACGGAACAGGCTGCCGTCGTCGGCCAGCGAGGTGGGAGGCGTGGTGTAGCTGGCAGCGTTGGCGCCGGGCAGGTCGATCCAGTTGACGCCGCCGTCGCCGCTGCGCTGCCACTGCAGCGTCGGCGCGGGTGCGCCACTGGCCACCACGCTGAAGCTGGCCGTGCCGGGTGCGACGACACTCGCGTCGGCGGGCTGAGAGGTGATCGCCGGCAGCGGGCCGACATCGACCACGAATTGCGCGTAGCCATCGATGGCGGACCGCCCGCCAGTGAATTCACGGGTGCAGCGCAAACTCAGCCAGTACCGGTGCGTCCCGTTGTCGGGGCGCGCGAACGACAGATCCCAGTTGACCGACGTACGCGAGCGCTTGTCGTTGGCGGGGTCGGGCAGCATCACCAGGTCACGCTCGAGCACCGGGTCACCGTACTGCAGCAAACCGTTGACGACCTGGCCCGGGCGGATGGTCAGCCGGGCGTCGCGCTTGCAGTCGGCCGCGGCCGTCAGTTCCAGCGCCATGCGCAGCGATGCCGCCTGCGTCACCTGCCAGCGCAGCACCTGCACGCCGCCGGCCTGCTGCGTGTCCAGCGGCGTCACTGCCGTGCTGGGGTTGGCCGTCAGGTCGGGTGTCATGCGCGGCCAATAGCAAGGGTAGGGGTCGCCGGCGCGTGGCGAACAGGCCGCGATGGTGAACCAAGAGAAAGACGGCACCACCCATGCCATGCGGCCGGCCTCGGTGGCAGCGGCCACGAGGCTCCAGCCGTCGTCGGAACGGGCGGTAAAGGCCTGCGGGTCGACGGACGAGGGCGCGGGCATGCTGATCGTCACCGGCACGGCGAAGTTCAGGCCATGAGGGGTGAATTCGTACACCGCGCCGAGCGGCCCGTAGCCGTCCGGCGCATCGGCCGGGGCGCCCGTGGCGCTGCGTGCAATGCGGATGGTCGTCGGCGCAGCAAGCGCCCCCGGGGGGACGACGACACGCACGCCGTCGGGACCGTCGACCGTGCCGCCGGCCGCGCCGATGGTGGCGCTGGCCTGATCCATGGGGGCACTTGAATCGTCGTCGGAGCCACATCCGGCCAGCACCCAGGACAGCAGCACGGCGGCAAGTAGTCCGGCCCCATGACGGGGAAGCGATCGCGAGGTCGCCGCCCCAGCAGCCAACATGGAATCGATCATGATCATTGAGCTCCAGAGCGGCCGGAATGGCACCGCGGCGGGACTATAAGGCCTCTCGACCCGTTTGTGGGATCGTTACGCACACCTGGACTCGGGGGGGCATTCTTCCTCCGACTCCCCACAGACGCCGTCGCCCGGCGTCTCGACCATGAAGACGTTGCGCGCTTGCATTTCGGCCTTCGCGGTGTGGGCCAGCGATTCAAGGCTGTGGTGAGCCCGCAAGGCAACGGAAGACAGGTTCCACATTGACTGGGCGTGATCGGTCGCCAACTCGGCAAGCCAGGCCAGCCCGAATACTGTTCAGATGCGAAGCACAAGCGTCGACTGATGTCGTCGTTGCAGCGACCTGCCACCATGGCACACGCTGAGG
>JAHECC010000295.1 GCA_024641965.1 Rubrivivax sp. | reverse complement strand
TGGAACAGCGGCACCAACCGCCGCGACCTGCAGGCCGATTTCAGTGCGGAACTGGCGCTGGCCGAAGACCTGCCGGCGCTGCTCGACCGCATCGACGCGAAGCTGCTGCTCGGTGCGATGCCGGCCCCGCTGAAGGCCGAGATCCAGGCGGCGGTCGAAAAGATCGCGATTCCCGCGCTGAACAAGCTGGGCAGCAACCAGAAGCAGATCGATGACGCGAAGCGCAACCGCGTGAATGCGGCGATCTTCCTGGCGGTGATCTCGCCCGAGTTCCAGGTACAGAAATGACGTCGAGGACGCACAAGATGAACATCCACAACGCCTCCCGCCGCCTGTTCCTGCGCCACGCCGGCGCGATGGGTGCGCTGCTCGGCCCGGCGGCTGCGCCGCTGGCGCTGAACCTGAGCGCGGTCGGTGCCGCATCGGCGCAGACCGCATCGGACTACAAGGCGCTGGTGTGCCTGTTCCTGTTCGGCGGCAACGATGCGCTGAACATGGTGCTGCCCACCGACGCCGCCTCGTGGGCCAACTACAGCACTGTGCGCAATCAGTCGCCGGATTCGATCGCGCTGCTGGCGCCCGGCACGGCGCCCAACCTCGGTGCCGGCGCCGCCTCGCCGCAGCGCCTGGGCGGCGTGCTGCCGATTGCGCCGGCGCGCGCGCAGGGTCGCAGCTTCGCCCTGCATCCGGTGATGGGCGAGTTGCAGTCGATGTTCGATACCGACAGACGCCTGGCCATCCTTCCGAACGTCGGCCCGCTGGTCATGCCCACGAGCAAGGCGCAGTACGGCCAGAAGTCATTTCCCAAGCCGCAGCGGTTGTTCTCGCACAACGACCAGCAGAACACTTGGCAGGCGCTGGCGCCGGAAGGCGCGACGCGCGGTTGGGGCGGGCGCATGGGCGATGTGCTGGCAGCGATGAACGCACGGCCGGTGTTCACTTCGATCTCGGCCTCGGGCAACGCCGTGTGGCTGGCGGGTGAATCGATCCAGCAGTATCAGGTGGGCACCAACGGTGCGATCCGCATGGGTACCGACGGCAACGGCCGCATCTACGGCTCGGCCGATGTCGGCGCGGCGATGCAGCGCATCGTGTCGGCCACGCGCGGCACGCATGTCTTCGAGCGCGACCTGGCGGCGCTGAACAGCCGCGCCATCGACGCCGAAGCAGCGCTGCGCACGGCGATGAAGCCGGCCAGCGACGCGCTGTTCGGCACCGCGCCGGCCACCGGCAGCTACAACGCCAACGCCGACCCGAAGCTGCTGTACGACAACCCGCTGACCGGAGCCAAGTCCTTCAACTCGCTGGCGCAGCAGCTGCAGGCCGTGGCGCGGCTGATCGACGCCAGCAGCGCCAGCGGCGTGCAGGCCCGGCGCCAGGTGTTCTTCGTCAGCATGGGTGGCTTCGACACGCACGACAACCAGAACCGCAACCATGCCGACCTGATGGCCAAGCTGGCGCACGCGCTGCGCTACTTCGACACCACGCTCGGCGCGATGGGCGCGCGCAACAACGTCACCACCTTCACCGCCAGCGACTTCGGCCGCACCTTCACCAGCAACGGCGATGGCACCGACCACGGCTGGGGCGCGCACCACATGGTCATGGGCGGCGCGGTGCGCGGCGGCGACCTGTACGGCAACTTCCCGGTGCTGGGCGCGAAGAACGCCAGCAACAACAACTTCGACAGCAGCCCCAACCAGTTGGGCAACGGCTCATTGTTGCCCGAGACCTCGGTCGATCAGCTCGGCGCCACGCTCGGGCGCTGGTTCGGGCTGAGCGACGGCCAGCTGCTCGATATCTTCCCCAACCTGGCAAACCACAACGCCGGCGCGCGTTATCTCGGTTTCATGGGCTGAGCGGCATACACGAGGTCCCGCCCTCGGCGCTGCCGCTATGTCGCCGGGACGGTGGTCGTGGTGCGACCGTATCCGGCATCCGCGGTGCGCCGCGCGAAGCCGACGGTGTCGCGCACTTCGCTGGCCTTGCTGCGCAGCATGTCGCGCAGCACGCACGCGGGAAAACTGTTCAACGCCCACAGCACGTCGGCCACCACGTGGTGGCGCGGCACGTCCTTGTAAAGGCTGCCCAGCGTGCCCAGCGCCGCCGCGACCGAGCGTGACAGGTGCAGGTACTCGCCGCGCACCACCAATCCCAGGTGCTGCGTGTTGCTCATCAGCTGGCTGAGCATCTGCGCGCGCTGCAACCAGCCTTCGGCGCCCTCGAGCGCCAGGGTCCAGGCGAAGTAGCGGCCGAGCGGGCGGATCTGTTTTTTCTGCAGCGTGCGCGCCAGCGCCTCGCGGATCTCGGCACGGCGCGCCCGTGCGGCGTCGGGGTCGGTGCACACGGCGATGAGCGCGTCGGTCACGGCATCGGGGTCGGCCACCAGCGCGCCCTTCAGGTAGTGCCACACCGGCGGCAGCTTGCCCTGCAGCTGCACGGTGTTGCCCCAGTCGATGAGGTGCAGCCGGCCGGCGCCGTCGACCATGACGTTGCCTGGGTGCAGGTCGCCATGCACCTCCTGGTGGATGAGGACCTGGCTCAGAAGCGTGAACAGGAAGCGGCGTGCCAGCGCGCGCCGATAGGCCACGGCATCGCGCGGAGCGAAGTGAACGGCGGCGCGGGCGATGTTCACCGCGCCGTCGACGTACTCCATCTCGATGACGCGCTCGGTGGCGCCGTACACGCGCGGCACCTGCCACACGCTGCTGTGCGCCGTGCGCTGCGCGAAGCGCGCCTGGATGGCGGCCTCGCGCTCGAACTGCAGCTCGCCGCGGAAGCCTTCCATGAAGCCGTCGATCTGCGCCGTCATCGCCTTCAGGAAGGGCGTGAGCTTGCCGTGCGGCGCCCAGTACTGGCTGGACAGCAGCATCAGCCCGATCGAGGTCTTGCCCATCAGGAACTCGCGGTCCAGGTTGTGTCGGCCGATCTTGACGATCACCGGTACCAGCCGCTCGACGCCGTCTTCGATGAAGGGCTTCTTCGCCAGGTAGACCGAGCCGATCGAGCCCGACTTCAGCGGACGCTCGGCGTCGAAGCCGAAGTAGATCTTCTCCGGCGCCTTGCCGAAACTGTCGATCACCGCCTGGCGGGCCTCTTCGGCCGACATCGGCGGCACGTCCTCCTGGAACACCTGCAGTTCGGCGGCGATCTCCTCGGGCAGGAAATCGGCCGTGGCCGCGGCCACCTGCGCCAGCTTGATGAAGAAGGGGCCGAACTCGCGCACCATCTTCGCCACGATCTGCGCCTGCGCGCGGAAGTCCCTCGCGTCCGTCTGCAGGAAGGGCCGGATGTAGCGCAGCGCCTTGATCTGCCGACGGATGATCTTCAGGTCGCGGCGCACCACCTGCACGCGCCGCAGCAGTGCGTCGGTGCGCTGCTGATTGGCATAGAAGATGTCCTTCAGCTCGTTGATCACTTCGACCAGCAGCGGCTCGTAAGTGCGCACCAGCAGCCGTGCGATGTCCAGGCCCAGGTCGGCCAGGCCGCGCAATTCGGGCTCGCCCATCAACTCGTGGAAGAAGCTCCAGAACTCGTCGATGATCTGCGCCGGCACCGGGATCGGCGAGCGCGACACCGCCTCGTTGAGCACGTAGCGGATCAGGTTCTCTGTGGACAGCTCGTTGGGCAGCACGTTGTGCTCGCGCAGGTAGCCGGTGAAGCGCCGCGCCTGCGCGGTCATCGGGTGCCGGTACAGCAGCGCGAAGAGGCGGTCCACCTCGACGCCGAACTCCTCGACGCCGACATGCGTCTCGCGCGCCAGCAGCCGCGCCAGCGGCATGAAGGCGGCCGCGGCGCGCGTGGCGGCTTCGGGCAG
>JAHECC010000294.1 GCA_024641965.1 Rubrivivax sp. | reverse complement strand
GCTGCTGTCAGTCACGGCTGCACGTCAGGTGAGCGCAACCGGTACAGATCTCCGCGGGTCCGCTCTCGGGAGAAACACCCCTACACCCGTACCCATCAAACTTCCCCGATCTTGGCGCTGCAATTGAGACGGCCGGCTTGGAAGTGAGCTAAAAAGGCAGCCAATCGTGTTGCGGAAGTCCGATGGCAGGGATGGAGCGATCCAAGCTATTCATCTCGTACTCGCGAGCCGACCTCGCCTTCACCGACGAGCTGATCGCGGCGCTCGAGGCATTGACCGAGTTCGAGATCCTGATCGATCGCGAGGGGATCGGTCACGGCGAGGACTGGCGCGCGCGCTTGGGCCGGCTGATCGTCGAATGCGACACGCTGGTGTTCGTGCTGTCGCCCGAAAGCGTCGCCTCCGACGTCTGCGCCTGGGAGATCGACGAGGCGCGGCGGCTCTCCAAGCGCATCATTCCGGTACTGTGGCGCGCGGTCGATTTCTCCGCGATGCCCGCGGCGCTCAGCGCGCTCAACGCCGTGCCGTTCCACGGCGCACAGGCGGTCAGCGGTCTGCCCAAGCTGGTGACCGCGCTGAAGCACGACCTCGGCTGGCTGCGTGAACACACCAGACTGGGCGAGCGCGCTGCGGACTGGGAGGGATCGGGCCGTACCTCGGCCTACCTGCTGCGTGGAGATGCACTGTCCACCGCCCGCGACTGGCTGGCGGCGCAACCGGCCAGAGCGCCGGCACCCACGGCCTTGCTGCTGGCGTTCCTGAAAGCCAGCGAGGCCGACGAGAGCCGCCTGCTCGGCGAAGAGCGACACCGGATGGAAGAGCTCGAACAGGCCAAAGCCGTCGCCGAGTCGGAGCGCGACGCGGCGCAACTGGCGCGCGCCCGGGAAGCCAAGGCCGCGCGCCGCCTAGTGCGCGCCACGACGACGGGCCTGGGTGTCGCCGTGGTGCTGCTGATCGCCGCGACGGCGGCCGGTTGGTTTGCTCAGCGCAAGGCCGACGATGCGCGGCTGGCGGCCGAACGTGCCGCGGCGGCGGCGGAGGATGCCCAGACGCGTCGCCGGGCAGCGCAGCTCATCCAGTCGCGCTTTCTCGCCCGCGCCGCCCAGGGCTATCTGGCGCAGGGCGATGCCGCGAACGCGGTCGCGCTGGCCCGCGCCGCGCTGCCGTCGGCGTCCTCGGATCCAGATCGCCCGTTCGCGATCGAGGCCGCCCAGGTGATCTTCGATGCCTACGGGAAGCTGCACGAACGCGCGACCCTGCGCGGGCACAGCCGCGGCATCACGGGTGCGCTGTGGCTCCCGGACGACCGCATCGTCACGTGGGCGCGCGATGGAACGCTGCGGTTCTGGGGTGCGGACGGTGGCGTGCAGCGCATCGTCGTCGCCCACAAGCATCCCGTTCAGCCGAACGGCGATGACGACACCGGCGTGCATGGCGTGCTGCGTCTGGACGACGGTCGGCTGCTGTCCTGGGGTGTGGACAAGACCGCCAAGCTGTGGCGTGACGACGGTAGTGCCATCGAGACCTTCCTCGCGGAGGACGACTGGATCAATCTGGAGCGCCTGCACGATGGTCGCATCGCCGCCATGGTTGGCGACGAGTACCGTGTCTGGAGCGCCGCGCTCGAGCCACAGCTGGTCTTGCGCAGCCTTTTGCCATGGATGCGCGGGTCCATCTTGCTGGCGGATGGTCGCTTCCTCACTTGGCAGTCGCAGCCCCGCTCACCGGCCAGTCACACAGCGATGCTGTGGCGTGTGGACGGCACGCCCGGCCCCACGCTGGCGGGGCACGAGCGGATATTGCAAGGAGCGTGGGAGCTTGCCGACGGACACCTCGTCACATTCGACCAGGGTCTCAGCCTGCGCATCTGGTCGGCCGCGGGCGTGCTCGAGGCGGTGGTCGGCAAGGCGCACCTGCATGCCGATTTCACCAGGCCTCTCGGGTTCGCGCTGCGCGATGGCGGCTTCTACACCTGGGGTCAGGAGGCCTACCACGACCGTGTTTGGTGGGCTCGCCTGTGGAACGCGAAGGGCAAGTCACATGCCCTGATCGAAGCCAGCGAGACGCCGCTGCAGGGCATGCAGTTGCACGATGGCCGTCTGCTGCTGGGCATCAACTCGGCGACGCCGGCGATCTGGCATACCGACGGCACTCGCGGGCCCTTGCTGCGTGGTCACGACGCACCGGCCTATGGCGCTACGCAGTGGCCCGACGGACGCATAGCTACCTTTGGCGCCGACCGCACCGCGCGGCTGTGGAGCCGCGACGGCGAGCCCTTGCGCGTCTTGCGCGGACACGAAGGTGGCGTCGGCGGGTTCGAGGTACTGCCGGAGGGTCGCTACCTGACCTGGAGCTTCTACGACCGCACGGCGCGGGTCTGGGGCGAAGAAGCGCGGCCGCGTGGCCGCATCGACCTCTTGGGCGGTGAGGCCCAGGGGGTGCAGGCGCTCCGGGACGGCACACTGGCGGTGCGCACCAATCGCTCGGAGATCGCGCTGTATGCCGCCGATCTCCGGCCGACCCGGGTGTTGCGCAACGAGGCGCGCGAGATCGACGAACTGATCGAGCTCTCCGACGGCCGGCTGCTGACCCGAGGCAGGAACCACCGCAACCGGGAGCCCGGCCCGGCCCTGCGCCTGTGGCGCCCGACCGGCGAATTCATCGCCGATCTGGCGGGCGCCGAGGGCGAGTTCGCCCGCATCTTCCAGGCGCCTTCGGGCCGGATCCTGGGACTCGACCTGACCGGCCAGGTCTGGCGCTGGGAGGCCGATGGGCATTTGATCGACAAGCGCGACCATGGCGGCGGCGGGCCGCTGTACTTTGTGCATGCGCTGGCGGACGGCCGCTTCGTCACCCGCCGCGGTGCCAATCGGCTGCAGCTGTGGTCCGCCGAGGGCCTGCCCGGGCCCGTGCTCGGCGCAGACGGCGCACTCTTGCCGAGTGACGTCGTGCCCTTCGGTGACGGCCGCTTGATGGCCATCGATCTGCGTAGCCGGACAACGGCACTCTGGGACGAACATGGGGGTCAGTGGCGTGGGCTCGATCTCGGCGCGGATGCGCGCACGAAGTCGGTCACCCCGCTTGCGGACGGAAAGGTTTTGCTGAGCCTCTACACCGGACGCTTGCTGGTCGTGAGCCCTGATCTGTCATGGCGCGAGATCCCCGTGCCAGCAACCCCGGACGGGGACATCGTGCCGCGTCATACGATCCTCAAGCTTGCCGACGGCCGTCTGCTGGTTGCCCGTTCACATCAGGGAACGCAGCTTTGGAGCGCCGATGGCACGCCGGTTCGGGGCATTGCCGACCACGCGGTAGACGGCGCCATTCTGCTGCAGGACGGGTCGTTCCTGGTGTGGCCGGCCGCGACTGACCACCATGCCCTGCAGATCATCGGCGCGGACGGCGAGCCCGGTGTGGTGCTGCGCGGCCATGGCGGCGACTTGAAGCAGGCCCTGCAATTGGCCGACGGACGCATACTCAGTTGGGCCACGGATGCCAGCGTTCGGGCCTGGCCCGGATCGGTCGCGCAGGCCCTGGCCTGGGCTGACGACGTGATTGCGCGTCTCGACCCGCTGACGCATACCGAGCGCTGCGAGCACTACCTGGAGTTGCCGGAGGACTGTGACTAGGGCGAACGGTCCTCGGCAAAGTTCAGATGGCCTGCCAGGAAGCCGCCACTCGCGAGCGCTCCTGCAGATCAGATTCGAGCGCGTCGTCTAGGACCGCTTGTGGCCGAGTGCTGGCGTTCGGTTGCGTCGATTGGACGGCGGTTTTGCGCCGCAATCGCGCGTCTACCCCATCGATCAGAAATACGCCAGCATGCGCTCCAGCGCCATCGTGAAGGGCTGTT
>JAHECC010000293.1 GCA_024641965.1 Rubrivivax sp. | reverse complement strand
CCGCGGTGGCCTTTCGCGCGCGATTGTTCAACATCGGCGCCGAAGGCCAGCTCTATGCCGGAGCGCTGGCCGCCGTGGCGGTGGGAGGGCTGCATGGCGGCGACGGCTTCGCGCTGGCGCCATGGCTGCTGTTCCCGCTGATGATGGCTGCTGCGGCGCTGGCCGGCGCGGCGCTGCTGCTCGGCCCGGCGCTGCTGAAGAGCCGCCTCGGCGTGGACGAGGTGGTGACCACACTGCTGCTCAACTTCATCGTGCTGCTGTTCGTGTCGATGATGCTCGACGGCGCGATGAAGGACCCGTTGGCGATGGGCTGGCCGCAGAGCGTGACCCTGGGTGACGAGATGCAGTTGCAGCAGCTGATCGCGCGCACGCGGCTGCACACCGGCCTGCTCTGGGCGCTGGTGCTGGCTGCCGTACTGTGGGCGCTGATGAAGTACGGCACGCTCGGCCTGCAGATCCGCGCCGTCGGAGCAAACGCGCGTGCCGCGGCCTTCGCCGGCATGCCGGTGGGCTGGGTGACCGTGAAGGTGGCCTTGATCTCCGGCGCGCTGGCCGGGCTGGCCGGAGCGATCGAGGTGGCCGGGCGCACGGCCTACGTCACGCTCGACATGTCGCCGGGCTACGGCTACACCGGCATCGTCATCGCCATGCTGGCGGCGCTGAACCCGCTGGGCGTGGTCGCGGCCGCGGTGTTCGTGGCCGCCGTGCTGGTCGGCGCCGACAGCATGAGCCGCGCGGTCAACGTGCCGACCTACATCGCCGATGTCATCGTCTCAGTGTCACTGCTGTCGATGCTGGTGGCCACGCTGCTGGCGCAATACCGCATCGTGCTGCGGCCAAGGGCGGCGCATGCTGACTGAAAGCCTGGACCTTCTCTTGAGCGTCCCGTTCTGGGTGGCGGTGCTGCGCATCGCCACGCCGTTGATCCTGGGCACGCTGGGCGTGCTGCTGTGCGAGCGCGCGGGGGTGCTGAACCTGGGCATCGAAGGCATCATGGTGGCCGGCGCCTTCACCGGCTGGCTGGCCGTGTACCAGGGCGCCGACCTGTGGGCCGGCGTGGCCGTGGCCGCACTCACCGGCGCGCTGCTCGGCGCGCTGCATGCGCTGTTCACCGTCACGCTGTCGCTGTCGCAGCATGTCTCGGGGCTGGGCATCACGCTGTTCGCCACCAGCTTGGCGAGCTACGCCTATCGCGTGAGCTTCCCCAAGGTGGACAGCCCGCCGACCATCACAACCTTTGCCGACATGGGCTGGCTGCCGATCCCGGTGCTGAACGCGCAGACGCCGTTGACGTTGCTGGCCCTGCTGTTGGTGCCGCTGATCGGCTGGGTGCTGTACCGCACGCCGCTGGGCCTGGCGGTGCGCATGGTGGGTGAGAACCCGGCCGCCGCCGAAGGCCAGGGCCTGAGCGTGACGGGCGTGCGTTTCGGTGCGGTGATGGCCGGCTCGGCGCTGATGGGCGTGGCCGGCTGCTTCCTCACGCTGGCGGCCTTCAACGCCTTCTACTTCAACATGATCAATGGCCGCGGCTGGATCTGCGTGGCGCTGGTGGTGTTTGCCAGCTGGCGGCCGGGCAAGGCGCTGCTGGGTGCCGTGCTGTTCGCGCTGTTCGACGCGCTGCAATTGCGGCTGCAGCAGTCGGGCAGCACCTTGATGGGCCTGTCGGTGCCCTATCAGCTGTACCTGATGCTGCCCTACATCCTGAGCATCGCCGCGCTGGTGCTGATGGCGCGGCGTGCGGCCTATCCGCAGGCACTGATGAAGCCGTACCGCAAGGGCGAGCGTTGACCGGTGCCGGGTCGCGACAGATGTCGCACAACGAGAACGCGGTCGGTGGCTTGTGGCGCGAGCGGCCGACCGGACGACGTGCATGAACGCACGCGAGGGCGGGTGTTGCCAATCGACTGCAGCGCGATCGCCGTCAATGCAGCGCATTGCCGATGTCAGAAGCGTCTGGGCTACACCGCCCTGGCTCCGCAGCATCGATCCGGATTCGAATGAAGGACAGAATCGGAAAGATGTCCAGCCCTGACCCTTCGCCGCCGCGCAGTCTTGTGTTTGCCGCCATGGCGTTGGCGGTCGCGCTCCTCGCAGCTTGCACGACCCAGCCGACCAAGACGCCGCCATCGCCGTCACCCCCGACCACGGTTGGCCAATCCACCGATGCCACAGCTGATGCGGAGCGGCAGCACAAGGCGTTCGAGCGCTGGGTGACAGTGTTCCGCGCCAGCGCGAGCGCGGCTGGCATCGACGAGGCGACGTTGAAGCTCGCGTTCGCCGATGTCCGCTACCTGCCACGCGTGGTCGAACTGGACCGGGCGCAACCCGAGTACACGCGCACGGTCTGGAGCTACCTCGACAGCGCCGTGTCGCCGCAACGTGTTGCACTGGGCCAGGACAGGTGGTTGCAATTCCGTGCCGACATCGATGCTGCGGCTGCGCGCTACGGTGTGGCGCCCGCGATCCTGGTGGCCATCTGGGGCGTGGAGAGCAACTACGGCAGCAACTTCGGCAGCATTCCGACCATCGATGCGCTGGCCACACTGGGCTTCGAAGGCCGGCGCGAGGCCTGGGCCCGCGGTCAGTTGCTTGCCGCGCTGAGGATTCTCCAAAGTGGCGACATCGAGCGCGCACAGATGATCGGCTCCTGGGCCGGCGCCATGGGCCAGACCCAGTTCCTGCCGTCGGTCTTTCTGGGCTATGCGGTGGACGCCGACGGTGATGGTCGGCGCGACATCTGGGGCAGCATGGCCGATGTCATGGCCTCGACCGCGAACTTCCTTGCGCGATCGGGATGGCAGGCGGACCAACCCTGGGGCGTCGAGGTCCGGCTGCCGCCGGGCTTCGATGTCGGTCGTGCCGACGTCGCGCTGCGACAGCCCAGTTCGCTGTGGGCGGCCGAGGGCGTGCAAACCAACAATGGTGCGCCGCTGCCGCAGTACGCCGAGGCCGCGGTCCTACTTCCCGCCGGCGCCCGCGGCCCGGCTTTCTTGGTTGGACCGAACTTCCAAGTCATCCTGCGCTACAACAACTCGACCAGCTACGCGCTGGCGGTCGGACTTCTTGCCCAACGGCTCGCCGGCGATCCTGGCGTACAGGCAGCATGGCCCCGTGACCTGGATGCCCTGTCACGCCAGCAATTGAAGGCGCTGCAAGCGGCATTGAACCAGCGCGGCTTCGACAGCGGAACGCCCGACGGCGTGATGGGGCCGAACACGCGCGGCGCGCTTCGCCGCTATCAACGCAGTGTCGGATTGGCCGCCGACGGCTACCCCACCCTGGACTTGCTGCAGCGGTTGGAGGCGCAATAGCCGTCAACAACAAACCGCTGCGAGAGGTCGCCAGTCTTGCGCGAACGGCCCCTATGTGCCGGAAGCAGCGGTACTTTGCGATCGGCTGCAGGACCGTATCAGCCGCCCTTGAACGGATTGGCCGTAGTGAACCACAGCGCAATGCCGGTACTGATGATGAACGCGCCGTCGATCAGCCCCATCAGCAGGAACACCTTCGATTGCAGTTCGTTCATCAGTTCGGGCTGGCGGCCCGCGGCTTCGAGGAACTTCGCGCCCATCACGCCGATGCCCAGGCCCGACCCGATCGCGGCCAGGCCGATCAGGTGGCCCACGGCCAGCGGTACAAGGTCGATACCGTTCATGTTCGATCTCCTTTTCAGTGGCTGCATGGGGCGCAACCCGGTGCAAGGGCGGTGGCATCATTGGTGCGGACCGCCGCTGCGCCGACTTGCCTGGCGCCATCTTCGGCGCGCCGCGTCGGCAGGTCGATTACCCGGGAGGTCAAAGCCACGCCATGCTGCTCATCACCAACGCGACGCTCGTCGATGGCAGCGCACAGC